>NZ_JAVQNT010000030.1:0-158927 GCF_031799075.1 Acinetobacter sp. V91_7 | reverse complement strand
CGCTTGCGGTGCGTTGTTGGCTCGCCAAGGCAAACTGGTCCTGATCTGCACGATTCACGTTGAACTGTTCAGCCACGTTTTCTGCAGTCTGGGGCATGGTGTCTACACCATACAATTCTTTAAGTTTTGGGTTAATGAAACGCCAGCCCATGGTGGTGTCTTCAATCTTCTGGCTACGGCCAAAAGCACTGTCTGACTTACCCATCACATAGGGTGCACGGCTCATGCTTTCTACACCACCTGCAATCACCAAGTTTGCTTCACCTGCTTTAATGGCACGAGCAGCAATGGCAATCGCATCGAGTGATGAACCACAGAGACGGTTAATAGTGGTTGCTGGTACTTGATACGGTAAACCTGCAAGCAGTGCTGACATACGACCGACATTGCGGTTGTCTTCACCGGCTTGGTTGGCACAGCCATAAATCACATCATCGACCTGTTCCCAATCTACATTCGGGTTACGCTGCATGAGGGCTTTAATCGGCACAGAGCCAAGGTCATCGGCACGGACAGGAGCAAGGCCACCGGCATAACGGCCAAATGGGGTACGGATTGCATCGATGATATAAGCGTTTTTTAATGTCATTTCCTACTTCCTTACCCTTGTGTCGCATCAATCAAAGTTGCACCAGTCAAAGCCTGTAACTCATCAAAGCTAAGACCTTCCACTTTCTCAATCACTTTCAAACCATCTTTGGTCACATCAATCACGCAAAGATCGGTGTAAATACGGTCCACACAGTGCTTACCCGTTACCGGATAGCTCAGCTCAGCTACAATCTTCGGTTCACCTTGCTTGGTCACATGATCTGTGGTGATAAATACTTTTTTAGCACCTACAGCTAAATCCATCGCGCCACCAACGGCAGGAATCGCATTTGGCGCACCCGTGTGCCAGTTCGCCAAGTCACCATTCGCTGCAACCTGAAATGCACCAAGCACGGCAATATCAAGGTGACCACCACGCATCATGGCAAATGAGTCGCCATGGTGGAAAAAGCTGCCGCCTTCAAGCATGGTCACAAATTCTTTACCTGCATTAATCAGTTCAGGGTCTTCTTCACCTTCCGCTGGTGGTGGGCCAAAAGCCAATAAACCATTTTCAGAATGAAGAAAAATATCTTTGTCATTAGGTAAATAGCTTGCAATCTTGGTAGGTAAACCAATACCTAAGTTCACATAGGCACCATCTGGTATGTCCTGTGCCACACGTTTTGCAATCTGGTCACGGCTGAGTTTCTGGTAGCTCATGTTATTTCTCCTTATTGCTTATTGTGCGGGCTGTACTTGAACAACATGCTGTACAAAAATACCTGGGGTAATAATGTGCTCTGGATCTAATCCACCTAGCTCAACCACCTCTGAAACCTGAACAATGGTGACATCCGCAGCCATGGCCATAATCGGACCAAAGTTACGTGCAGATTTACGGTAAACCAGATTGCCCCAGCGGTCGCCCTTGTAGGCTTTAATCAAGGCAAAGTCAGCCTTGATTGGATATTCGAGTACGTAATCTTTGCCATCAATCTCGCGAGTTTCTTTGCCTTCAGCTAAAAGTGTTCCAAAGCCTGTTGGGGTAAACACAGCCCCAAGTCCCATACCAGCTGCCTGAATACGGCAAGCCAGATTACCTTGCGGAACTACTTCAAGCTCGACCTTTCCAGCACGGTATAGCTCATCAAACACATAAGAGTCTGACTGACGTGGGAAAGAACAGATGACTTTTTTAACTGAACCAGCCTTAAGCAGTTTAGCCAGACCATAATCGCCATTACCGGCATTGTTGCTAACAATAGTCAGGCCTTTAACACCGAGTTCAATCAGTCCGTCAATGAGTTCAGCGGGTTGTCCTGCGGTACCAAAACCACCAATCAGGATGGTGGCACCATCTTTAATCTGCGATAGAACCTCGCTAAGAGAGGACTTACTTTTGTCAATCATTAGACAACTCCATTGTGCTCATTGAAGAAGAGATAGGTAAGAGAGTTAGGCACACTGAGGCGAGAAGAATAGATAAATTTTTCACTCAATCCCGAGTGTTTCCCTTAGATTTCCCTTTTAAACATTCTTGATAATTTTTATAATTTGATCTAGTTATCCCACTATGGTTTTGTTCGGTATAAGTGAAATTTGTTCGATGATCGAACATTATCTAAGATAGTTGTATAATCCTGATAAATCGTAAAACTTATCAATGTAAAAGAATATGAGTTGTTATAAATAGATATGTAGAAAAATTTGCTTAGACGATTTAATCATCCAAGCAATTTAGAAAACAATAGAATTAAGATTGAGATTGGAGAATCAAACGAGCAAGTTCTAAATCATCGGGATAGGTAATTTTTATATTATCAGAACGCCCCATCACGACCTGTACAGTTTCACCCATATATTCAAGTGCACTTGCTTCATCTGTAATAGTGACGTTATTTTCTAAAGCATGTTCAATTGCTTTTTTGAGTTTACCGATTTTAGTAATTTGAGGAGTTTGAGCTTGCCATAATGCATCTCGGCTTACTGTTTTATCAATATGATCGCCTGTCTTAACTTGCTTTAAAGTATCACGAACAGGAATTGCTAAAATAGCACTATTATTTGATTCAATTGCCTTTGCCACAAGTGCATTTAAACAATCAATTGTTACACAAGGTCGAGCTGCATCATGCACAAGGACCCAATCATTTTCATCGGCAAAATTTAAAAGATGATTTAACGCATTTAATACCGAATGAACTCGCTCAGCCCCACCAGTGCAAAAATGCGCCTTATCTATATTTTGAAATGCGAGAGTCTGAGCAAAGGTATCTTGTGTACCAATAGCCAAAACATAACCATTTAACGGAAGTTGACTTATACGCCGAATAGTGTGTTCTAAAACAGTCCTATCCTGAATATATTGATACTGCTTCAATTCAGTTTTAGAAAATCGACTTCCTGATCCTGCAGCTGGTATAACTGCCCATAATTTAGTCTGGGATATCTGGGGATGCAGGTGTCTCATTCGTTTCCAAATCAACTTTAGCGTTCGGGTCAATATAAATAGGCTTGTAATGGGTACTGATTGTACTCATTTGAACAAATGTCTCGTGAGGTTTAACTAAACCAAGATCAAGGCGAGCATGTTCTTCTATTGCTTCTGTACCATTTTTCAGGTCAAAAACCTCTGCTGCCAAAATACGGTTTCGTTCTTTAAGCTCTTCATTTACCTCAGCTTGTTGCTGAATTTGTTGCATGAGAGCTTGATGAGGGATATAGCCACCCTCACCTAACCAAAATTGATATTGCAGTATAGCTACTAAAACAATAACTAGTAGCAATATCAGTTTGCTTGAAGTGGATCGAAATACTTCTAACATATCATTAAGATTTTTAATTAAAAACTTTCGTTAAGAGTTTGTATTGTATAGTAATTAACAAACAACATGCGCAATTCCTGCAAAAATTTAAGCAAAATTATTAATGGGCATATTACTTTAATTGACCATTGTGACATGTTTCATTTTGTCAAAAATGAATGGAATTTGAAAGGGAAATAATATTTATAAGTACAATTGCTTATAAATCAATCTATGCACCTAAACACCAGTCTAAGTATGATGAAAGTATGCTGAGTAAATATAGAAAAGCCCTCATTAAAGGGCTCTTATAAATCGACTGCTTATGAGAGTCTAAATCAGAAATTATAACGAACACTCAACGTTGCATTTCGTGGTGTTCCCCAATTCATTGAGTTAGCACCAATACCCTCATAATATTTCTCATCAAAAATATTATCGATATTAAATTGAAGTTTGATATTTTTATCTACTTGATAGCCAAGCATCGCACTTGCTAAAACATAAGCATCCTGCTCAATACGGGAGCTTCCGCTACCTGTATAGTATTTACTCTTATAATTTAAGCCAAGTCCTGCACTCCATTGATCAAGTTTGTACTTAACAAATAGATTCGAGGTTGTTCGAGAATTTGTCGTATTAACCTTTGTGCCTTTTGCATCTTTTGCTTCAAAATTAGCAATACCAAAGTTAATACCCCAATTGTCGTTAATCTCGCCATCAGCTTCAAACTCAAAACCTTTACTTTCAACCCCATCTACAGCTCGATAGGCCTGCTCTGTAGTTTGTGTACCATTGCGAATAATGAACCTGTCAGGTATGAGTTCAGCAAAATTAGACTGCTCGATCCGGAATACTGATAATGCTGTATTTAAACGCCCTCCAAACCATTCGCTCTTTAAGCCAGCCTCATAACTCTTACCTGTAATCGGATCTATATATTGATCATTTATATCTTTACGTTCTTGAGGTTTGAAAATTTCTGTATAACTCGCGTATACAGAATGATCTTGGGCAAAATCATAAATAGCTCCAATATATGGTGCTAATTCATTGTTAAATTCACGGTTACCTTTATCATTTTCTGATTCATATTTCCAATTTGATAAGCGTGCCCCTGCAATAATTTTTAAAGGATCAAAAATTTGAAATTTTCCGGCAATATATGCGGCAGTTTGTGTAGTTTCATTGAGTGCATTTTTACCATTTAATACTACTGGTTGAAGCAACTCTTGAGCCATATCATTATAGTTAAGTGGTTCACCTAAATATTTTTCAATGTCTTGGTTTGTGTTAGATCCACCAAAAATATCTTTTGTCTTTTCATTCTTATTCCAAGATCCACCAATAATGATTTCTTGTGGACGATTAAATAACGTAAATGGTGCATTGATAAAAACATCAATATTGTTTTCCTCATTTGCAGCTTTTGCACCATATACTGAGACATTATCCTTCTTCTTGTCCTCTTCATTTTTTAATGGACTTGTATTGGTTGCCTTGTCTACTTTTCCAGCTGTATACAACAACATAGAAGCTGTATCTTCTTTACGGAAGGTATAAGCAATATTTAAATTAACGTCATTAAATAAATTCTGCTTTAAGTTCGCAAATACTGCCGTTGTATTTACATCCCAATAAGTCCAAGGTGCACTTATAGTTAAGTTCCTAGAAAAATTGGTCCGAGTCCCATCAGTATAAAAAGCCGGTGTGCCGCCCCAACGAATACCATCACGATGTAACTCTTGATAAGTAGCACCAAGTGACATGCTTGTTTTGTCACTCAAGTCATAATCAACTGCACCATAAAATACATTCCGCTCTTTCTCATAAAAATCCATAAATGATTTTTCATCAGAATGCTTCACAAACATACGGCCACGTAATGATCCATCTGCATTAAGCGGTGTGGAAACATCCGCTGAGCTACTCCAAGAATTCCATGAGCCTAAAGATGTGCTGACATTACCAGTGAGTTCTTTTGAGTTTGCATGTTTTCGAATCATGTTCAGCGCCATCGCTGGATTCCCCGCACCTGTGGTTAGACCACTGGCCCCCTTAACTACTTCGACACGATCATAAATATCTAAATCAAGGTCCCCTGTACCTAAATTAATCGTACTCGGCATTCCATCTATTAAGTAATAATCCACCTCAAAACCACGTGCATAAACTTTTTGGCGCTCATCAGTACGTGAGGTCGAAACACCCGTAATATTGTTCATTAAATCTTGAAAGGAATCGATTTTTCGATCATCTAAATACTCACGGGTTAAAACTTTCACCGATTGAGGAGTTTCACGAAGAGATAAATTTAGTTTTGTAGAAGTATTTGAACTTTTTGCTGTATAGCTTCCAGAACCTTCAGTAACAACCGGATTTTCTTGTTCTGCTTGTACTTTTATCGTTGCTAAAGTGGCTGTTTCGGTTTGTTCTGCATGAACAAATGAAGGTACCGTTAAAGCCATAGAAAGTACTAAAGGGTGAACTTTAAATGCTTTTCTAAAGGGTGGATTGTACATAAGAAAATTCCATAATAACTAATGTGCTGAACCATATTTTTAGCCTTCCACTACCTTGTTCCTTGTTACACAGTAGTAAAAGTTCGGCACAAAAATTAACACGAATGATAATTGTTATCAACTTTAAGTTAATAATTATTCTTATTTGTTTAATATGATTTACTAATCAATATTGCATAAATCACAGAATCGCTATCCACCCAAAACTCTGAATTTCTAACAAATTAGACACACATCCTGTTGACCAATAAAACTCAAACTATGATGCTTATATTATTGATTTAAAATATATAAAATAACTTTTAAATTAATATTGACTATGGAACTGCTCAAGAACAAGAGAAATAAAAAACTACACAGTATTTTCTTTTATATTTTATTATTCTTCATAAATCTCATAAAAGAGAATAAAGGTATAAACTGTAGTGCATAAAATTTTAGCATTTTCTTTAGCAAGCTTAGGTTTAAGCGCTTGTAATAACCCTACTGATGATAGCCCTTCAAAAATACTTAATATGGAGAGTAATCAGACACAACATACATCAGCTACCCCCTATATATTTGAATATAATGATATTGTATACACACTAAAAGCTGGACAAGATCCAAATACTGCCCATTTAAAATTTAAAAACTTATTAAAAAAAATTCCCTCTAGCGATAATAATTTAGATATTTTAAAAACCAAACGCAAGGTACTTATTCACTTAGGTTGCCTTAAAGGAGCATATAGAGTTACCGAAAAAATTCTAAATAAAACAGATAGTTCACAACTACAAGAGATGCAATGCATTTTCTTAAGAAAAATGAAAAAAGATGCTCATGAAATAAAAGAATGTTATGAAAAAACGGCCCATAGCTATTTAGACGAAATAAATTTAATTCCCAAGGCAGCTGTACGATATCAATATGTATTGTGGGGACATTATGCAGCAATGTTCCATGCCGGCCATATAGAATATAGAGATAAACTTCAAGAAATTATTGATTATCACAACATTGAAGATCACAAAAAAACATATCAACAAATGTATGAAAATATACTGAATGCCAGTGCTTTTCAAAAACGTTTAGATGCCATTCCGTATAGCCCGAATTGTCAGTAAAGCATATTAATGGATGTTAAGCCACCATGCTCCTCAAAATTTTGGCTTGCTCGTAATAGAACCTAAATAATTGAGATTAAAAATAAAACAGCATAAGCAAAATCTTCTGTATCATTCATAGCTAAATAAATTTTTCACAATTAACTCTAAACAAAGAAAAACTTTCTAATAAATTTTATATTTCTAAATATAAAATTTATGAAGACTAAATAATTAATCATCATAGATAAGATCATTTTCA
The DNA here is from genome assembly GCF_031799075.1 of Acinetobacter sp. V91_7. Lineage (NCBI taxonomy): Bacteria > Pseudomonadati > Pseudomonadota > Gammaproteobacteria > Moraxellales > Moraxellaceae > Acinetobacter > Acinetobacter sp. V91_7. The sequence goes on along the minus strand of NZ_JAVQNT010000030.1, from coordinate 151,720 downwards.
TCAACATTGATATAATCTGGCTGGGGATCTTTATCAAATTGTACAGCACATATTTTAACCTTGCCTAAAATTTTTGCTTTCCCCACCCTATGCATACCATCCATTATTCTACCCTGTGAACACATTATTATTGGATAGGCCAAATCTGCTTCTTGAATTAATAGCATATGATTAATAATATCTTGAGTAGTAGGATGAGAATCCGGATACCAATACGGTTCATCTAATTCTTTTATTTCTGATAGTAAAATTTCTTTTACTTTAAGATTTTTAGTTAATGCTACTAAATTATCCACATCCCAAATATAAGTATCATTTTCAATTTTTCTAAAATGATATTGTTTTCTCATGATATAAAAGTCCTCATAAAATGAAAATAATATTAAAACAAATTATATGTCTATTAATATTAGATATTATAAAAATGAAGTGCCGTAATTCCTAGCCAATATAGAAAAATAAATTTAAAACTAAAATTCTAATAAATAGCATTTTTATCCTATTTGACAACTTCAACAATCATTCTGTCTTGCTATTTATCTACAATTAAAACCCACGCTATATATTTATTCTAATGCATAGTTTGAAAATGAAATTTATACAAAATCACAGAGAGTTCGAATTTTTAACCAATAACTACTTAAAAAGTATATTTTTTCTATTTTTAATTTGCTAAGAATTTTATAAAGATTTCTTTCACCTATTAGAAAGGAGAAAAAATGGATTTTTTTAATATTTTCATAGGTGACACGACTTGGACCTTTATTTTGGAAATTTTGGTTCGATGTTTCGTCATGTTCATCATTATTATTAGTTTTTTAAGACTATCAGGTAAACGAGGTATTCGCCAACTCTCTCTTTTTGAACTCGCAATTATTTTATGTTTAGGTTCGGCGGCGGGTGATCCCATGTTTACCAAGGACTTACCTATAGTACATGCTTTAGTCGCATTTATCGTTATTCTTTTTCTCTACCGTCTTGTAACTTGGGCCATGGTGAAGCATAAGAAAATTGAAGATCTATTGGAAGGAAAAGCACTTTGTGTGGTCAAAGATGGACTTTTAGTCTACAAAGATTTCCAGAAACAATCATATTCACATGATGAGTTTTTCTCAGAGATGCGACAACAAAATGTTGAACATTTAGGTCAAGTGAGAACAGCTTTACTGGAATCCGACGGCATCCTTAGCTTACTGTACTATGAAGACGAAGAAGTAAAATGGGGATTACCACTATTCCCCGATGCTTATTGCAAAGCTGACATACTTAAAATCAATACTTTTTATTCATGTATGAAATGTGGTGAAACTAAAATTCTCAATAAAATTGATCAAGAGTGTTCTCGTTGCAAACATCATAGTTGGGCTGAGTCTTTAAAAACCCGTCGACTAGGATAGTAAAAGAACTGAGTATTATAAATATCAAAAATGAGTTTTTTGAAAATGCCGTAGTTATTAGATTTTTGCATTTTTTGAGGTGTAATAAAAGAATCACTAGAAAATGAAAAAGTAACTCATCTTTTAAGCATTAAAAAAGGTGCTATTTCCTATTAAAAATAGAAAAATAGCACCCTAAAATGTTAAAAAACTAATTTTAACTTTTTATTTAAAGATTAGTTTAAACCTTTAAACTCAGCTTTACCGCGGTAAGCAGCTTTACCGCGGTAAGCAGCTTTAGTCAATTCTTCAATACGAAGTAATTGGTTGTACTTAGAAACACGGTCAGAACGGCAAAGTGAACCAGTCTTAATTTGGCCAGCCGCTGTACCTACTGCCAAGTCAGCAATAGTTGAATCTTCTGTTTCACCAGAACGGTGAGAAATTACAGTCGTATAACCATTTTCTTTAGCAAGGTAGATTGCATCTAGAGTTTCAGTCAACGTACCAATTTGGTTGTACTTGATTAAGATAGAGTTACCTACTTTCTCATTAATACCACGTTGTAAAATCTTAGGGTTTGTAACGAACAAGTCATCACCTACCAATTGGATTTTGTCGCCAAGGATAGACGTCAAGTAAGACCAACCTTCCCAATCTGATTCATCTAAACCATCTTCAATTGAGATAATTGGATACTGGTTTACAAGACCCGCTAAATAGTCAGAGAACTGGTTGCTTGTAAATGCTTTATTGCCTTCACCTGCAAGGATGTATTGACCATTTTTGTAGAATTCTGAAGATGCACAGTCAAGCGCCAACATAATGTCAGAACCAGCTTTGTAACCAGTTTGACCAATAGCTTCAAGAATAACAGTGATTGCTTCTTCGTTTGAACGCAAGTTTGGTGCAAAACCACCTTCATCACCCACAGCAGTGTTTAAACCTTTTTTGTTTAAAACTGATTTTAGAGAGTGGAAGATTTCAGCACCTGCACGTAATGCTTCAGCAAATGAAGTGAAGCCTACAGGCTCAATCATAAACTCTTGAATATCAACATTGTTGTCTGCATGCGAACCACCATTGATGATGTTCATCATTGGTACAGGCATAGTCAAAATTGTTTGACCACGTAAGTCAGCGATGTATTGGAAAAGAGGAATTTTCTTTTCATCAGCAGCAGCGCGTGCAGCAGCCAATGACACAGCCAAAGTTGCATTTGCACCCAATTTTTCTTTGTTTTCAGTACCATCAAGTTCGATCATCGTATTATCGATGTCTTTTTGTTCAAATACTGATTTGCCCACTAAAGCGTCACGGATAATCGTGTTTACGTTGTTAACCGCAGTTTTAACACCTTTACCTAAGTAACGCGATTTATCACCGTCACGTAGTTCTAGAGCTTCACGAGAACCAGTTGAAGCACCAGATGGTGCACATGCACGACCAACAACCCCAGATTCTAAAATTACGTCTGCTTCGATGGTTGGGTTACCACGAGAGTCCAAAATTTCACGTGCACGGATGTCAACGATTTGGCTCATGAACAATTCCTCTGTTAAATGAATATGGGCTGCGATTAAAGCAGCGTAAGTGAGTAAAAACTCAATGGGTGTCTAACTTTTTGAATCCTTTAACCAAAGTATCCAATTCTTTTATTTGTGCCAAGAATGGCTCAAGCTGCGACATGCGTAATGCACAAGGTCCATCGCATTTTGCATGTTCTGGGTCTGGATGACCTTCCAAGAACAATCCAGCCAAGCCTGTTGCCATTCCAGCGCGTGCTAAAGTTGTAATTTGAGCACGACGACCACCTGCCGAGTCAGCACGACCACCAGGAGTTTGCAACGCATGTGTTACATCGAAGAAAACAGGAACATTCATTTCTTTCATGATGTCAAAGCCAAGCATGTCTACAACAAGGTTGTTATAGCCAAATGCTGAACCGCGCTCACAAAGAATTAGTTTATCGTTTCCTGCTTCTAAACATTTATTCAGGATATGACGCATTTCATGAGGTGCCAAAAACTGAGCTTTCTTAATGTTAATAATAGCTTGTGTTTTTGCCATCGCTTCAACAAGATCAGTTTGGCGACTTAAGAAAGCCGGTAACTGAATAATATCAGCTACTTCTGCAACTGCTTCAGCTTGGTGTGGCTCATGAACATCGGTAATGATAGGAACATTAAAATGTTTTTTAATATCGCCTAACCATTCAATACCTTTTTCAAGTCCAGGACCACGGAATGAATGTAGACTAGAACGATTTGCTTTATCGAAACTCGCTTTAAATACATAAGGAATATCTAAGCGTTTGCAAATATCAACATAAGTTTCTGCAATTTCGAAAGCTAAATCTTTTGATTCAAGTACGTTCATTCCGCCAAATAATACAAATGGCAAATGATTTGCCATTTGTATATCGCCTAAACGTACAACTTCTTGTGGTTTTAATTGTGACATTTAAACTTTCCCAGTTTATTTAAAATCGCATTATTTACTTTTTTGATGCTGTGTTTTCGCAGCGTCAATAAAACTAGCAAATAATGGATGTCCATCACGTGGTGAACTTGTAAATTCCGGGTGGAATTGTACAGCAATAAACCAAGGATGTTCAGGAATTTCTACAGTTTCAACCAAATGTTGTGCTGAAGAATAGCCTGAAATCTTCATACCAGCTTGTTCAATCGACTCAATGAAACGGTTATTCATTTCATAACGGTGACGATGACGCTCAGTAATTTCTGCTTTACCATAAACTTCACGTGTTTTAGTGCCTTCAACCAATTCAGATTTTTGCGCACCCAAACGCATAGTTCCGCCTAAATCAGACTCTACGCTGCGTTGTTGTAACTCTCCACGCTCATCTAACCATTCAGTAATTAAACCAATCAATGGATACTTCGTAGAACGGTTAAACTCTGTAGAAGATGCTTCTGGCATTGCTGCAACATGACGTGCATATTCGATTACAGCCAATTGCATGCCCAAACAAATACCCAAGAATGGAACTTTGTTTTCACGTGCATATTGAATAGCTTTCATTTTGCCTTCAGTACCACGCTCACCAAAGCCACCTGGGACTAAGATTGCGTCAGCAGTTTGCAAAATAGAAACGTCTTGGCTCTCAAGCTCTTCAGCATTAACATAGTCAATCTGTACTTTCACACGGTTTTTGATGCCTGCATGTAACAATGCTTCATTAACAGATTTATAAGCATCTGGTAATTCAACATATTTACCAACCATAGCTACACGTAAAGTGTATTCTGGGTTAAGTAATGCTTCTACTACATTGTCCCAATCTTCTAGGTTTGCTTCTGGAAGATCATTAAATCCAAAACGTTCACAGATCAAGTCATCAACGTTTTGTTCATAGAAAGTACGTGGAATTTGATAAATCGTTTTCGCATCTTTACATACCACAACGGCACGCGCTTCCACGTTAGTGAACAATGCAATTTTGCGTTTAGTATCAACATCTACATCATATTCAGTACGGCAGATTAAGATATCTGGCTGAATACCAATTGAAAGTAATTCTTTCACTGAATGTTGAGTTGGCTTGGTTTTTAACTCAGCCGCAGATTTGATATATGGCAACAAAGTTAAATGCATCAGCATGGTACGTTTATGACCAAGCTCAACCATTAACTGACGGACTGATTCCATAAATGGAAGTGATTCGATATCACCAACCGTACCACCAATCTCAACAATTGCAACGTCGTAACCTTCACCTGCGCGAAGTACGCGTTCTTTAATATTGTCAGTAATATGTGGAATAACTTGAACCGTACCACCTAAGTAGTCACCACGACGTTCTTTATTTAGAACATCTTGATATACACGACCACTTGTAAAGTTATTCAGTTTGGTCATTTTCGCACGACGTAAGAAACGTTCGTAATAACCCAAGTCTAGATCAGTTTCGGCACCATCCTCTGTGACAAAAACTTCACCATGTTGGAAAGGACTCATTGTCCCCGGATCGACATTAATGTAAGGATCCATTTTAACCATTGTGACTTTTAAGCCACGGGCTTCCAAAAGTGCAGCAACTGAAGCAGCAGAAATACCTTTACCTAGCGATGAAACCACACCACCAGTAACAAAAATAAAATGGGTCATTAAGTTTCTCGTACAATCAAGCCGAAATCGGCCTACAATGTTGGGCAATTTTACTTTACTCTGCCCCTATAAAGCAAAGTCAAACCGCATCAATTCAAAGATCATTAAACAACTGGTTATTCTATCAGCATTTTTAATAAAAAATTAGGTCCATCTCACATGATTTTTTCATTCTCTTTTGCTGTTATAATGCCAGTTCCTCAATTAAATGTTGTTTAGGACAATGGCAAATAAAAAACTTTTAATCTGTGCTGCAATTGCAGCTGGACTATTGTTAACCGCATGTGTCAAAAAAGAAACACCAGAAGAAGAGCAAGAAAAGGTTGAAACTGCTGTTTCAGAACCTAAGCCTGCTGAACCTGCAAAATTTGAGTCTTTAGAAAGCGTTAAAACTGAAGAAGCTCAAACGCAGGAACCAACGCAAGTTGAAGTTCATCACGAAGAAACAGCGAATACCACAACTGAAATTCGCCGTGAAACTCGTCCTGCCCAATCTGATCAAAGTTCACAAACAACAGCTTCTGAGCAACCTAAAGCAGAACCAAAACCGGAACCTAAGCCTGAGCCAAAACCAGAGCCTAAGCCTGAGAAAGCTCAATCAAAACCGGCTAAACCAGCTGAACCATCTCAAACTGAAGATGATGCTGTTGCCGCTGCGATTGCTGCTGCTACACCAGCGCTTAAAAACTAAGTTCCCGTATGAATATGCCCAAATTGAACAGTTGATTTGGGCTTTTTAAATATTATTAAAATTATCAATTCAATAATCAGCTCTACCTTTCTCTTTCTAATTTGTCTTTAAAGTTTTCCTAGATATCAATTTAGGACAATCTACTTATTCCCTCTGAAAAAGCATTGACGTTACTCACGCTGAGATGTAGCTTTTTAACAAGTTCCTTTTTGGAACCTTAATTAAAAGAAGATTGGAGCTTAAAATGACTACTGTATCAAATCGCGTACCCGCCTCATTTCCAGTCCGTCGTATGGACTATAATTTTGAAAATACACCTCGTTACTGGTGTAATAATGAACCCTCTCTTACCCATTATTTTACAGGCTTATCTACATTGTTCCCTGAGGGTGAATCATATTTTGTTCGTTCAGTTCGAGCGTTACGTGCCAAAGCAAAATCAAATGAAATTCTAGATCGCGAAATCAGCGCATTTATTGGTCAAGAAGCAATGCATTCAAAAGAGCATCATGCTTTTCATCTCAGCGCCCAACAGCATGGCCTTGACCCTGAATCTTTGGAAAAAGCAACTGGTATCGTTTTAAAAAGTATTGAAAAAGTTTTTAGTAAAAAATGGAATTTGCTCGTAACAGTTGGCTTAGAACACTATACCGCGGTACTTGTGGTTAACATGATGCAGTCTGTTAATGAACTGATGACAGACTCAACAATCCGTAATTTATGGTTATGGCACAGCATTGAAGAGACAGAACATAAAGCTGTCGCTTTTGATCTTTATCAACACTTATATGGAAGTGGACTGAGCGCCTATCTCCCTCGTATTACAGTCTTTACTTTAAGTTTATTTTTAATTACAGGCTTCACAACAATTTATCAATTCGTTCTTATGAAACGAGATCACCAACTTCTAAATTTCAACTCTTGGCGTAATTTCTTTAGTTTTGCTAACAAACAATATAGAACATTAATCCCTAAATTTTTTGACTATTATCGCTTTGATTTCCACCCTAACCAAACAGATGAAAAAGACCTCGTTTCTAGTACCAAAATCAAAATTGGACTGAAAGATCCAAAATTGCTTTTATCTTGACCTGATAAAATCATAAAGCCCATTCAATAGATGGGCTTTATTTAATTTATTACAGCAACACCGTCATTGTTTATGATTAACCATAAAATAATTCGCCATTAATTTGGCAGCCCAAGAGGTACTTTTCCAACCCTCGTAAAAACCACAATGACTTCCCTTTTTAGTGGTTACAACTGCAATATTACTCATTTGCTGAATAGTTTCTTTATAAGGCTCTAAATTTTTAATAGAACATACCGGATCATCTTCAGCATTAAGAATCATTAATGGAATTTTGACATTTTCAAATACATAAATTGGATTAATTGCCTGACAATAACTTTGATAATCCTGAAAGCCAGCCATTTCAAAGTATTCTTTTTCAAACTCTTCCAGACTAGTCGTCGCTAGAACTTTTTCTAAAGAAGAAATCTGGTTCCAAGTACTTTGATAAGGATGAATAAAATATTTGAATAACTTTTTAGTCATCATTTTGCTATAAAAGGGATGAACATTTTTAAAGCCAATCTCAGTGTTATAGCCGGGACACATTGCAAAAGCAGCTTTAAATGGTGTGTCAGTGCCTTGCTCTCCCAAATAACGAACTAACAATCCTGTGCCAGCAGAGGAGCCGACAGCGTACAGATCTGATTCAGGAAACAAATTTTGAATATGCGTAAGCTGCTCTTTAAGGTCACTTGTTGATCCAAAAAGAGAAATCTGTGGTACAGGCATAGGTAAACCAGCATGCCCACGGCGTAAACATAGTGCTATTCTCCACCCCGTATAGTGATGTAAATCTTTCACCAGTTCACGCATACTTTCAGGCGTACCTGTAATGGTATGCATGATGACAACTGTAGGAGTAGATTTTGGAAGATTATAGCCATACCATGCGATTGCAGTTACACCACCATCTTTCATGGTGAGCTGATCAATACGGTCATATTCAAGCTTGATGGTTTTTTTTCTAATAATATCGAAATATAAAAGATGAACATGATTGTTACTTAACCATGGCGTAGGACGATATTTTTGCTTAAGTTGGGGCAATTTATCCAAAACATCTTTAATTTTCCCTTGTGGGTCATAATAGACTTTTGGCTGTTCAGCACCGAGTACCGAATCAAACAATTCTGAACCGAAAGCTTTAATTTTATTTAAAGTAGATATGCCCATATCCAATCACGACCTCTGATTATGAGTTAAATGATTGCCGCACTAATGCTGCAACCTGCTGCCCCCAAATTGCATAAATTTCTTTGCTTGGATGAAAACCATCACTTGCCATAGGCAAATTCATCGCTTGAAAACTTTCAATATCATATTGAATGAATCTGAATTGGTTTTGTGATTCTAACCATTTATATAATGCCTGATTCATTTGCTCCGCATATTTTCCAAATAACCAAGCCAATGGATTCGGCAAAGCTGGAAAATGTTGCATTGGCGGCACACCAGATACGATAATGAGTTTAGGTTGAAAACGCGTCTGTATTTGCTGAAATAATTGCTTTTGTTGTTTTAACCATAGATTTGCTGAGGTTAGTTTTGTCACATCATTAACACCTATAGACGTGACTACAACATCATAATTTTGATGCTCTAAATGCTGTAGAGCTTGAAAAACCTGCTTGGTTGTATCGCCTGTTTTTGCATGAAGTTTCCAGCATAAAGAATACTCATCTTGCAACTCAGAAATAATTGCGCCAGATAAAGCATCTTTTTGTGTTTCAACTCCAACACCTGCCGCTGCAGAATCACCTAAAATAAGCAATGACAAAGGTCTTCCGTGTCCACACAGACCTTCACGCTCGCCAATGGCCTCTAATAGACGTGGTGTATTCTTACGAACCTTTGCCCCTTGTATAAATAATACAGGCAATAAGACTAATGTTGAAAGTTTTAACCACATTCTAATGACCTCAATAATATTACTTAGGCTATTTGCTAAAATTATTGCGGTTGAAACTTGGTGATTCTTTCACCCATTTGTTCAGCTAGAGCCGCTAAACCACTCATTGGACGAATCATTACCTCAAAATCAATAATTTTGCCTTGCTCATTAAAACGTATCATATCAATACCTTTTAATGACTTGCCGCTTACATTTGCACTGAACTCAAGTACCACATTTTCGCCATCTTCCGTATAAAACTCACGATGATAAGTAAAGTCTTGGAATACCTGAATAACATTGCTCAGAATGAAAAAAACGACTTGCCTTCCTTCATAAGGTTTATGGGCAACAGGAGAACGAAAAATGACTTCATCGGCTAATAAATCATTTAGATCGGACAAGTTACCTGTCTGAATCATGTGATGCCATTTTTCTAAAGACTGTTTTGTTGTTTCAAGTGCCATTGTTATTTTTCCTTTAATTTACTTAATGAAATTATGGGCATTTCCTTTTCAAAGAAATGCCCATATAGATTTATAATGTCGCTGCTAATTCAGCACCTTGTCGTATAGCGCGTTTTGCATCTAGCTCTCCGGCTTCTTTAGCTCCACCAATTAAATGAACATTTTTTCCGTCTTCTTTTAGTTGCTCATACATTGCAGTGAAAGATTCTTGGCCCGCACAAATCACAACATGATCAACTTCAAGTACACTCGGTTTTCCATCTACTGTTATATGAAGACCTTGATCATCAACTTTGTCGTATTGAACCCCGGCAAGCATTTTGACTTGACGATTTTTCAGACCTGTACGGTGAATCCAGCCAGTAGTTTTACCTAACCCCCCCCCTACAGCAGCTGCTTTACGTTGCAGTAAATAAATTTCTCGTTCCGAATCTTCAACTTTTGGCTGCTTTAATCCGCCAACATGCTCATATTGAGTATCAATTCCCCATTCAGCATAGAACTTTTCTGGGTTTAAGCTGCCACTTTCACCTTCGTGAGTAAGATATTCCGCCGTATCAAAACCAATACCACCCGCCCCAATAATAGCTACACGCTGCCCCACAGGCACACGCTCTCTTAGAACTTGTAAGTAGCTCAATACTTTAGGATGATCAATACCTTCAAATTGTAATTGACGAGGAGTTACCCCTGTTGCAACCACAATTTCATCAAAATTTGCTTGGCTCAATTCTTCATAAGTTGCTTTATGATTTAATACGAGCTCAATATTTGGTCGCAATTCAATTTGACGGCCAAAGTAACGTAAGGTTTCATAGAACTCTTCTTTTCCAGGAACAGTCTTTGCAATATTAAACTGACCACCAATTTGATGACTTGCCTCAAAAACTTTGACTTTATGCCCGCGATCAGCTGCATATACTGCAAAACTTAAACCTGCTGGACCCGCACCAATAACAGCAATATTCTTTTGAATCTGTGCTTCTTTAAAGATAAGTTCAGTTTCATAACATGCGCGAGGGTTCACTAAACACGTTGCGATTTTCATTGAAAAAATATGATCTAAACACGCTTGGTTACACCCAATACATGTATTAATTTCATCACTACGACCTTGGCTTGCTTTTAAAACAAACTCAGCATCAGCTAACATTGGACGCGCCATGGACACCATATCGGCATGACCCGAAGCCAACACATGCTCAGCCATTTCTGGGGTATTAATTCGGTTGGAAGTAATCAAAGGAATAGATACTTCACCTTTGAGTTTTTCTGTGACCCACGTAAACGCAGCACGAGGTACTTTCGTTGCAATGGTTGGAATACGTGCTTCATGCCAGCCAATGCCTGTATTAATAATAGTTGCGCCTGCTTTTTCAATTTCTTTTGCAAGCTGAATCACTTCATCAAAACTTGAACCACCTTCCACTAAATCAAGCATCGATAGACGATAAATAATGATAAAATTTTCACCAACCAAAGCACGCGTACGTTTTACAATCTCAATGGGAAAACGAATACGGTTTTCGTAACTACCGCCCCATTCATCATCACGGTGATTAGTACGAGCAGCAATAAACTCATTAATTAAATAACCTTCAGAGCCCATGATTTCCACACCATCATAACCAGCATACTGAGCAAGTTTGGCGCAGTTTGCAAAGTCATCAATGGTCTGTTCTACTTCTGCAGAACTTAAAGCTTTGGGCTTAATCGGGTTAATTGGTGCTTGAATTGCTGAAGGCGCAACGTTATTTGCCTGATAAGAATAACGCCCAGTATGTAAAATCTGCATAGCGATTTTACCGCCAGCTTCATGCACAGCTTGGGTAATCACTTTATGTTTCTCAGCTTCTTCAACTGTATCTAGTTTAGTACCGTGGCTAAATACAACACCATCATCATTTGGAGAAACACCGCCAGTTACGATCAATCCAACATCACCTTTTGCGCGCTCAGCATAAAATGCTGCCATACGCTCATATCCCTGCGGTGCTTCTTCTAACCCAATATGCATAGACCCCATAAGCACACGGTTTTTTAAAGTAGTAAAGCCCAAATCAAGTGGCTTTAATAAATGTGGATAAGCTGACATATTTTCTCCTTTGGCTAGCAATTAGCTTGCTAATGCAACTTGTTGCATTAATTTATAATCAAATTTTGACTTTTATGCAACATGTTGCATAATCTCATCAGTCACACTTTACTTTTGCTTACAAACGGATTGCCATGTCACTTCCTCATGTTTTATTGACCAGCCTGCTTGAACGACCAAGCACAGGGTTCGAACTTGCCCGCCGCTTTGACCGTTCAATGGGCTTTTTCTGGAATGCCACACACCAGCAAATTTATCGTGAACTCAACAACATGCTCAAAAAAGGTTGGGTTTCAACATTAGAAAATGAAATGGAAAATAGTCGAAAAAAGACCTATCAAGTTGAACAACTGGGACGTATTGAGCTAGCTTCATGGATGACGCAACAAAGTGAACCTGCGCAGCTTCGAGATGATTTAATGGTTAGATTGCGTGCTGAAGCACAATTGAGCAATAATCAGATATTACCTGAACTGTTACGACACCTTGGCCTACATCAGGAAAAGCTGAAACTTTATCAAAGTATTTATGACAAAGATTTTAAAGACAGCAATGATCTAAATGACCGTGTGTTATACATCCATAAAATGATCTTAGAACTTGGAATTACAATGGAAAGTGAATGGATCAAATGGTTGGAACAAGTCATCCCTCAATTAAAACGCTTTGCCCAACATAGCGTATCCGGAGAATAGCCATGCCATATTACACCATGCCCGATCGGGAAAATTTATTTGTACGTCGTGTTGGTCGTGGTGAACCAGTTTTGGTTTTATCTGGTCTTGGTATGCAAAGTTGGCAATGGCTACCTTTTATTTATGCAAACCGTAAAGATTATGAGTTTATTATTCCAGATTGGCGTGGGTTTGGCGGTTCAAAAAATTGTGCAATACCTGAGCAAGATGCGATATCAAGCCATTGGCAAGACGTTGCTCATTTAATAGAACAATTAAAACTCGATAATTTTATCTTGATGGGTTATTCAATGGGCGCCACGACGGCCATGCATGGTATGAAACATGCTCATCTCGCACAGCAACTAAAAGCTTATTTGCATATCGACCAAACACCCAAAATATCTGTAGATTCAACATGGGAATATGGTTTATTTGGTTCTCATCATACTCAGTTCAAACAATTACTAAATGATATCTATCAATTATTATCAAAGCACAAAAATGCCAAATATCTTTATGAATTATCACTTCCAGATCGACAGGAATTGGTTCGCCTTTGGGTAGATTCTATTGATTTGCAAAGTAGTAATCCATTTAGCCCTTTAGTTTTTAAAACAGCGCTAAAACAACCGTTTCTACAAAAATATTTATTACCTATTCAGCGTTTAGATTATTTATTTTGGTATGTGGAAAATTATCTTTATCACAATGAAGATTATCGTGAAGCTATCCAGCAATTAGAGTGTCCAACAACTTTCTTTATTGGTCGTAATTCGACGCTTTATCCAGAAACTGGGCAGACACTTATTGCACAGAGTGTCGAGCATGCAAAAGCAATATATTTTGAGCGCTCAGGCCATACACCGTTATTGACCGAGCCGAAAAAATTTGGCCATGAAATCACAACATTTTTATCAGAATTAAAACATGCTTCTTAAAAAATAAAGGGATCTGTTCGCAGATCCCTTTTTAAATGTGCAAAACATTAAGCTGAATGAGCTAACTCTTTTGCTTTTAATTGCTCTGAAACACTTAACAAAAGTCGCTCTGTTTTTTCCCATCCCAAGCAACCATCAGTTACTGACTGCCCATAAGTCATATCACAAGAAATCTTTTGGCTACCATCAACCAAATGACTTTCAATCATGACACCCTTTACTTGTGTTTTTAAACGTTCAGCAACGATTTGCTGTAAAACTTCTGGCTGACGTAACGGATCTTTACTGCTATTACCATGACTACAGTCAATCACTAATGCAGGAAGATTTTGTTTGTGTTTTTCTCGTATCGCCTGAATTGAAGCTAAATCATAATTTGGCCCATGATTCGCTCCGCGCAAAATCAAGTGTGGTAAGAGATTACCAGCGCTCTGAATCACTGAAGGTAAGCCTTGTTGATTCATTCCTAAAAATTGATGTTCATTTTGTGCTGACTGAATCGCATCTAATGCAATCTGAATTGAGCCATCAGTACCATTCTTGAAACCAATACTGTATGGCATGTGGCTTGAGATTTCACGATGAATTTGAGACTCACTTGTACGAGCACCAATTGCCCCCCAAGCCAATAAATCATCAAAATAACCAGTTGCCATTGGACTTAAAATTTCACTCGCAATTGGCAAACCCTTTTCAATAATTTGTAAGTAAAGTTCGCGAGACTTCTCTAAACCAAGTTGTAAATTTGATGAACCATCTAAATTTGGATCATACATAAAACCCTTCCAACCGACAGTTGTACGCGGTTTTTCAATGTATGCACGCATCACGATAAAAATTTGATCTTTTACTTTTTCTTGTAATTTTTGCAATCTTTCAGCGTATTCAAGTACTGCAACCGGATCATGAATGGAACAAGGCCCTGTAATTACCATTAACCGATGATCTTTGCCGATAAGAATATTTTGAATAGTTTGACGGTGTTCGGCAATTTGACGCACGAAAGAGTGTGCAAGCGGATATTTTGCTTTTAACTGGACAGGTAAACTAACTGGAGTTTCTTTTGTATTGCTTTGTGTCAATAAAGTATTTAGGGCATTCATTGGTTTTTCCTTGGGACTGCAATCTATTCAGTCCGATCATTTATTTGAGCGTTTTGGATCTATTCGTTGGTAAAGGCAAGCAAAAGTAAAACCAATAAAAGTTGCTAAAGTATGAATAAGTCATGTTGTTCATTTTAAGTTCCTCGATTCAAAAAGATAAAGCATAAAAAAACCTGATCGGGGTTGCCGATCAGGTATTAACTGTGATGGGCAACTTTCTCATGCCCGAATACGCTCAGGCAACTATCTAAATTGCCAAAAATAATAATATGCGTTAGTGTTCACAGATAGATTTAACATCTTTATCTCAAATATAAAAAAATGTTCCTTAAATCTAAAATACGCATTGTTGAGGGCTTTGACAAGTCTTTTTTTTGAAAAAAACCTCTTATTTTCACGCTTAAGATTTGATTCGCTCATTGTCTTAACGAATCAGCCCTTGCGGTTGCAAAATAATTAAGCCAGCTCCACAAAGCACGATTACACCACCTAATATATCCCATCTTGTTAATCCGACCTGATCAACAAAGCGCAACCACATTAACGCAGTAAAAATATAAATACCACCATATGCAGCATAAATGCGCCCTGAAGCCGCTGGATGTAGGGTCAGCAGCCATACAAAGACAGCCAAACTTAAAACTGTAGGTAACCACAGCCAAGCCGACCTACCTTCTCTTAAAATCAGATAAGGGAAATAACAACCCAGAATTTCAGCAATTGCTGTAATAATAAATAACCCGAATACACTCAGTATTCGGGTTATAGCAAGACTATCAATTAACATGAGTTATGCTGGTTCTGCCGTATGATGATCTTCAAACACTTCAAGTTTTAAGCCAACAGCTTTGCCATCTTCATTTTTCACTGATACAGCCACATTACCACCATGATCTGCCAGTTCACCAAACAAAATCATTTCAGCTAATGGTTTCTTCAAGTGTTCTTGAATCAGGCGTTGCATTGGACGTGCACCCATTAAGCGGTCATAACCGTTTGTTGCCAACCAATCACGAGCACTTTGATCGACATCAAGTACAACTTGTTTGTCATCTAGTTGAGCTTGTAACTCTGTCAAGAATTTATCAACCACAGACTCAATAACAGTTGTTGGTAATGACTTGAATTGAATAACACTATCTAGACGGTTACGGAACTCTGGTGAGAAAGCACGTTTCATTGCTTCTTGGTTATCAGAACTATGATCTTGTTCAGTAAAACCAATACTCGCGCGAGAAATACTCTCTGCTCCCACATTCGTAGTCAGGACAATAATAACGTTTCTAAAGTCTGACTTACGTCCGTTGTTATCCGTTAAAGCACCATGATCCATGATTTGTAGCAAGAGATTAAACACATCAGGATGTGCTTTCTCAATTTCATCTAGCAACAAAACACAGTGTGGATTTTTATGGATCGCATCAGTTAACAGCCCGCCTTGGTCATAACCCACATAACCCGGAGGTGCACCAATCAATCGTGAAACTGCATGACGTTCCATATATTCAGACATATCGAAACGCACCAGCTCAACACCTAACAACTTCGCTAGTTGTTTAGTGACTTCGGTTTTACCAACACCTGTTGGGCCGGCAAAAACAAAACTACCTACTGGCTTATCTGGTGATTTCAATCCAGCACGAGATAACTTGATCGCTGAGCCTAACGCTGTAATCGCTTCATCCTGACCAAACACAACACGTTTTAAATCACGCTCAAGATTTTCAAGCACTGACTTATCATCTTTAGAAACAGTTTTTGGTGGAATACGAGCGATCTTAGAAACGATATCCTCGATATTCTCTACAGTAATCAAACTATCATCACTTTCCGCCTTCAAACGACGCTGAGCACCAGCTTCGTCAATCACATCAATTGCCTTATCTGGCAAGAAACGATCATTAATGAATTTAGCAGAAAGCTCTACAGCTGATACCAATGCTTTATCGTCATATTGTACGTGGTGAAAATCTTCAAATTTAGATTTTAAGCCACGCAAAATATCAATTGTTTCAGAAATACTTGGCTCATTGACATCAATTTTCTGGAAACGACGTGATAACGCATGGTCTTTTTCAAAAACCTGACGATATTCTTGGAACGTCGTTGAACCGATACAACGCAAAGTACCATTTGCCAAAGCTGGCTTGATGAGATTCGAAGCATCCATTGTGCTGCCCATACTTGAGCCTGCGCCAATGATCATGTGAATTTCATCAATGAATAAAATCGCATTTGGATTTTTCTTCAAAGCATTAAGCAATTGTTTTAAACGTTTTTCAAAGTCACCTCGATATTTGGTCCCAGCAACTAATGCACCAATATCTAAACTATAAACTTCAGCCTGACTCAAAGGTTTAGGCGCCTTACCATTCACAATTAACCATGCCAAACCTTCAGCAATCGAGGTTTTACCAACGCCCGGATCACCTACGAGTAATGGATTATTTTTGCGACGGCGGCACAGAATTTGTGCTGTACGCTCAATTTCTTTTTCACGGCCAATAAGTGGATCAGTTTTGCCTTTTTGCGCTTCAACATTTAAGTTCAGCGTATAAAGCTCTAATGGCCCTGCATTGCCCGTACTCGTTTCACCCTCAATATCTTCAACTTCTTCTTCAACTTGCACTTCATCCTTACGTGTCCCATGAGACAAGTATTGAGTCAATGTCAATCGATTGATTTGATGACGTTTAAGCAAATACACAGCAAAAGAATCACGCTCTGAATACATTGCGACCAAAACATCCGCACCTTCAACAGTACGATCGCCGCCACTTGATTGCACATGGAAAATAGCACGTTGCAAAATGCGGTCGAAACTTTCTGTTGGATGAGGCGCCTGCTCGCTATTTTCGCCAAGCTTAGGAGTATGTTGTTCTACATATTCTTCTAATTCTTTACGTAAAGAAACTATATCAGCCCCACATGCTTTTAATGCATTCACGGCCGAATCGTTGTCGAGTAGTGCTAATAATAAATGTTCAACTGTAAGAAACTCATGTCTCTTTTGACGAGCCATGCTAACAGCCAAACGTAATGATACTTCTAATTGACGACTGAGCATGTAACCCCCTTATGCTTTAGGCTCAATCTGGCAAAGTAATGGATGACCTTGCGATCGAGCGTAATTATTAACAAGGTTTGCTTTGGTTTCCGCGATGTCTCTTGGATATACCCCAGCAATACCTTTACCTTCATAGTGTACTGTTAGCATTACTTGAGTTGCTTGGTCAAGATTCATTGCAAAGTATTGTTGTAAAATTTCAATTACAAAGTCCATTGGCGTGTAATCGTCATTCATTAATACGACTGCATATAACGGTGGACGCTTGAGTTCAGGAGGTGCTGTTTGTACAACAACCTCTCCGTCATGATCTTCGTTTTGCGAATCACTTAAGCGTGGATGGAAGTGCCAATCGACATAACCAGACTGCTGAAAAGAAGCCTTAATATCTTTTAAGTTTGTTTGACGCTTATTTGTTCGCATAGGATGTTACTATTGTGAATTTGCTTCAGCTTGAGGAATTTCTGCCACAAAAGCAGAAGATGTTTCGACAGGTTTACCACGCTGCCAACTAAAACGTTTAATAACTGGTGTATCAGAACCGCCTGTTAAACGTACCTCAATAAATTGAGGCGTAAAACCTTTAGGCATAGTCCAACGACCTGTTAAACGCTCAAAGTCAGTAAAGTTAAAGTTTTTAGCTTCAAGTGGCACAACCAAAACTTCTGTATCTTTAATGAGTCTTATCTCAATCGATCCTGAAGCACGGCGCTTGCTTGGGCTCACCTGCACTAAATCTAACTGATATTCATAAGCATTTTCAGGCAGAGGTTTGATCGCCAAATTTTGAATCGTTAAGCTTAAGCCACCGCGCTGCCTCAAGATATCACGGTAGATATTACTCATACCTTCTTGCTGCGTTTTATCAGCATTGGCCTGATTAAGGGCTTCAAACAGATCATTTGCATTTGTTACAGCAACATCACGCTCTTGTACCGCAGCATTCAGGCTTTTATTAACCGCATCTAAAGCTGTTTTTTGCTTTTGCACCACTTCAACTAATTGCTCTGCATCTGCATCGTAACCTACAACAGTTAGACCTTGACGGTGACCAATTGTGTAGCCGAGCGCAAGACAACCACTCATTAAAATAGCCGCACCAATAAACAAAGGTTTATTGGTATTTAAAAATTTTTTCTTTTGCAACGAACTTTCTGCTGAAGTCGTCTGTCCAGAGTTTTGCATCGTCATCTCAGTGTTTAAGATCAGAGTCAAGACACACATTTAAATCGAAATTTAAATGTGTGTGAAGCAAAAAAGAGTTTTTTATGGTAATAAACCAATTCCTTGTAAGCCTTCATCTTCATCAAAGCCGAACATAAGGTTCATATTTTGTACAGCTTGACCAGATGCACCCTTCACAAGGTTATCTTGTACCGCAAGAATAATAAGTTTATTCGGCTGCGACTTATATAAAGCAATACGAAGCTCATTCGCACCGCGCACACTACGTGTTTCAGGCGAACTGTTAGCAGGCATCACATCAACAAATTTTTCATTTGCATAAAAGTGCTCATACAATGCCTGAATATCCGTTTGTTTTCCAGCTTCTGTCAAATCGACATAAATTGTGCTGAGCATACCGCGAATCATTGGAACTAAATGAGGAACAAACAAGAGCCCATCAAAACCACCTTTTTGCCCAGCAATATTTTCTAATGCTTCAACAATTTCTGGATGGTGGCGGTGCCCCGCTACCCCATAAGCCTTGAAGTTATCAGCATTTTCACTATAGATCATGCCTAAGCTTGCTTTACGTCCAGCTCCTGAAACGCCTGACTTCGCATCAATAATAATATTTTTTGTTTCAATCAATGCTTGTGCTGATTTCAAAAGTGGAGCCAAGCCCAATTGAACGGTAGTCGGGTAGCAACCAGGGTTACCAATCACTTGCGCCTGTTTAATTTTTTCGCGGTTTAATTCAGCTAAACCATATACTGAGTTTTCCAGAACGTCTGGGCAAGCATGTTCCATGCCATACCATTTCACAAACTGCTCAAGATTTTGTAAACGAAAATCAGCAGCTAAATCAATAACTTTAGTACCAGCTGCAATCAATTCTTTTGCATGCTGCATAGCAACACCATGAGGAGTCGCAAAAAATACAACATCACACTTTTTTAAATCATCAATATTTAAATCAGAAAATTGAAGATCAGTATGTCCACGTAAATTAGGGAACATATCTGCAACTGGTTTGCCCGCTTCTGTACGTGAAGTAAGAACTCGAACCTGCGCTTTAGGATGTCGTAATAAAATACGTAATAGTTCAACGCCTGTATAACCCGTTCCACCAACAATTCCGACAGAAATCACGTGCATTACCTCAATTTTTGAATCTATACTTGCGCAGTAGTATGACAGGATGTCCAAGCTTACAAAACCATTTCATGCTTGGTAATTTTAATTTTTTTAATTTTAGCGACAATTAGATAGAACTTATTGAACTGTCATAACTAAACAAATATCAGCAAATAAATACCAGATTTAATTGGAGAGCTAGGATGCTTCATCAATCAAAAGAAACAAAATTACACACTTACCTTGGCTTGAGCACATTAATTTTAAGTGCTGCACTTGTAGGTTGCGGAGGTGGAAGCAGTAGTAGTGGCAACTCACCAAGCACTCCAACACCCGTTGATCCTACTCCAGAGGCAACGACTGATGTTACTCTTAAATCTCCTGTAGAAATGCGTGTAATTCAACTCAAAGTATATGACAACACCACTAACTCTGTTTTGGTAGATACTTCAATTACAAGTTTAAACAGCTTTAATGTCAAAATTCCTACCGCTAAATTGAATCGTTTATATCGTGTAGAAATTACGACTCAAAATTCATCTCAAGTATTTGATCCAATTACGTCAACATACCAAAATTTCTCTGGTATTTATCATGCATTTATTACACCAAATAGTCTAAGTGGCAGAACTCTATTCATAAGTCCAAGTAGTGAAGCGATTTACCAACGCGCTGTTATACGTTCAGGACAACTTCCTCAAGAGACGATTGACCCAACACGCATTGAGCAATTGCATGTGGATTTAGCTTCTCAAGACGTTTATAGATCTCTTCTTAATGCATTCAAAGATGCCGACATTCCAAGTTTAAGTCCAGCCAACTCCCTGATGCAGTACTCCTCTACAAAACCTAGTACGTATGTGGATAGTTATCTTAGCTTTGGCTACTTACAACATTGGTCAACTTTTCATAGCGGAGTAACCACATACCAAGAACTTGTTAAAAGTTTGGCAACCGATTTAAAAGATGGCTTTTTAGATGGGAAAAAACTTCATGGGGATCAAACAACCTTTACCCCTCTTTTCACATCTGCTCCAGATAATATTGATCCAGTTAAAAATACACTGTTAGATATTGCAGCTAATCAAAAAGCAACACGCGATAATTTTGCAACTAATCTAAAAGTATCTACTTTGCAATTAGCTAAGGCTAATTCACAGGAGTTATTGGATCAAACAGGCTATAATCTACTCGACAAGAAACTATATTCAGGAGTCGTACCTGCCGGAAATACAATTGACTTTTTCCGTATAGATGGGGCTGGTGATTATCGTCGTGCTGTAGGTTTTAGCGGTATTACAGCGACCTGTAACGGTTCTGCATATCCTTGCAAACAAGGTTTGACTAGCATTAATCTGTCCGACCCCAAACTACCAGCTACAGACTATTTAGTAGGTCACTATGAAGACACTGCAACAGGTTGCCAACTTAATTTCCGTGCGAATGGTCAAATCGAACTTATTAAAGGATCACAGACTTATCGCTCTGCTTTAAGCGCCGATAGTACAGATAATTTATTGCAAACAGATGCTACAAGCTCAAGTTATTTACTCAACTCAAGTTCAGCCGAACCAAATAACTCAACGCAGCAATATAACTTTATACAATTATCGATTAAAGCAAATAAAATTGTGAGTGCCAAAGCAGGTCTAGATAGCCGAAAAGCACCAGATAACTTACAAACACCACAATTAGAATGTAGTTTTAGTTAATTTGAGACATACCACCATGCAGGCAATGGATTTGATTTAAGTTGTCTGCGGTGTCTTTGAAAATATGGATCGTATTTTTCAACTTCTGCCCAAAATGCAGGGCTATGATCAAAATGTTTAGTATGAGCTAACTCATGAATAGCGACATAGCGAGCAATCTCATGTGGCATGAGCACCAAACCTGCATGCAGCATAATATTATGCTGACTACTACAGCTTCCCCAACGAGTTTTGGGACGGCGGATTGAACATTCGCTGTAATTTAGACGAGTTTGCTCACTTAAATAGTTTAAAAGCTTTGGTAATTCTTGTTTTGCAAAAGCAATAACTGCACTTTGCAACGCCAAATATGGCTGCGTATCTTTAATAAATAGACAGTTATTTTCCCAATCAAATTGGAAAACACGATGTTGCTTTTGAACAACAACTTGAAATGGTTGCTCTTTATTAAAAAAATAAATTTCTGAAGGAATTTCAAGCGAATTAGATTGAACGTGTTGTTGCTTATTCCACGTTTCGATCAACCATTGCTCAGATTGTGCTAAAAAAAGCTGAATTTGATTCTTACTGCAAAACAAAGGAACTGTCAGGCGTATTGAAGCTGGCTCGACACGTAAGCGCAATTTTCTTGCCCTTACGTGTCGAACAATTTTAATTTCTGGCATTTTTGCAGACATTACTGTGCTGTGCGCTCTTCAATACCATTATTTGTTGCAACAATTGCAATCGTTGCTGGGTTTAAAGCGAAAATACCATTAGTCACAACACCTGGAATGTTATTAATGGTTTTTTCTACATCAATCGCATTTAAAATATTAAGATTAAATACATCCAAAATCACATTACCGTTATCTGTTACGACCCCTTCGCGATAAACCGGATCACCACCTAAAGCAACTAGTTTACGAGCAACTGCCGAACGAGCCATTGGAATGACTTCAACTGGTAAAGGGAAATCACGGCCAAGTTGATCAACCCACTTTGAATCATCAACAATACATACAAACTTTTTAGCAATTGAAGCAACAATTTTTTCACGTGTTAATGCAGCACCACCGCCTTTAATCATATGCATATGGCGGTCAATTTCATCTGCACCATCAACATAGGCATCTAAACCACCAACATGGTTCATATCTACAACTTCGATACCTAATTTTTTAAGACGATCAGCAGTTGCCTGAGAACTTGCCACAGCAGCTTCTAACTGTAATTCAGGCAATAAATCAATTAGAAAGTTTACTGTACTTCCAGTCCCCACCCCCAAAATGCCACCTTTGGGTAAGTGTTTTAAAGCAGCTTTCGCAGCAGCTTGTTTCTTTTCATCTTGGGTTGCGTATAGACTCATGACATCACTCAACTATTTTTTGACATTTATGCACCAATAATCGGCGCAAATGCACAGGGGTTTGCTACAATAACTTCCTATTTTAAACTGTTATAGGGAAGATGAACATGCTGTCTCGTGTGGTACGACAAATTTTACAAGCAACGGTTTATGATGTTGCAATTGAAACACCTCTCGAAGCAGCTCCACGAATTAGTCAAAAATTAAATAATATTATTCGCTTTAAACGTGAAGATTTACAGCCTGTTTTTTCTTTTAAATTACGCGGTGCCTATAACCGTATTAGCCAACTACCTAAAGAACAACTCGAACGTGGGGTAATTTGTGCATCTGCTGGTAACCATGCTCAAGGCGTAGCATTGTCAGGTCAACGTTTAGGAATTCCAGCAATTATTGTTATGCCAAGCACAACTCCGGACATTAAAGTTCAAGCAGTTAAACGCTTGGGTGGTCAAGTTGTGTTACATGGCGATAGTTTTGATATAGCAAATAAATATGCGCAACAACGTGCCGAAGTTGAAGGCCTTGTATTTATTCCACCTTATGACGATGAACTTGTCATTGCTGGTCAAGGTACTATTGCAAATGAAATCTTACGTCAATGGCGTGATGTAGAATATGTGTTTGTTGCTGTAGGTGGTGGTGGCCTTATTTCAGGCGTAGCAGCTTACCTTGGTGAAGTTGCACCTCACGTGAAAATTATTGGCGTTGAATATGAAGAATCTGCATGCTTAAAAGCAGCCTTAGAAGCAAATGAACGCGTAATCTTGCCACATGTAGGCTTGTTTGCAGATGGTACTGCCGTTGCACAAATTGGTGCTTTACCATTTGATATTATTCGTCTGCGTAAGTCTGATAATTCTGGTCCAATTGTTGACCCTGATATTGTGACTGTAAACACAGATGAAATCTGTGCTGCCATTAAAGATACATTTGATGAAAACCGCAGTATTGTTGAGCCTTCAGGTGCGATGGCCCTCGCTGGTATCAAAAAATATATTACCGAACATAAAATCAGCAATAAAAATATTGTGTCGATTGTATGTGGCGCCAACATGAATTTTGACCGTCTACGTTATATTGCTGAGCGTACCGAGTTAGGCGAACAGCGTGAAGCCATTTATGCGGTGACATTACCAGAAGAAAAAGGTGCATTCTTAGGCTTCTGTCGCGCTTTACAAGGCCGTAATATTACCGAGTTTAACTACCGAGCAAACAATACAGAAGAAGCACAAGTCTTTGTTGGTATTAGCTTAAAAGGTGGTGACGCTGAGCGCCATGAAATTTTAGAACAATTGAAGCAACAAAATTATGTGGTAGATGATCTATCTGATGATGAAGTTGCCAAGTTACACATTCGTTATTTGATTGGCGGTCATGCAAATCTGGACGATGAAAGATTGTTCCGCGTTGAATTCCCTGAACGTCCAGGCGCCCTCTTAACCTTCTTAACTCGTTTAGGCCCAACCCATAATATTACGCTATTCCATTATCGTAATCATGGTGCAGCAGAAGGACGTGTGTTAGTCGGCTTACAAGCGACCGATGCGAAACAAAATCCTGATGGGTTAATTGAAACTCTTGAGCAGATTAGTTATCCGTATGCAGAAATTACGAATAATGTTGGCTACAAACGTTTCTTGAAATAATCTTCGATTTTGATGAATAAGCCGACAAATTTGTCGGCTTATTCTTATAATTATTTTAATCTTCCCATCATATTTACATTGCCTCTCTTTATCTCAAAGAAAATATCCTTAAAAATAAACGTCTAATCAGGAAACAAGGACCAACATGGCACAGTTTGCAGTCATTGGCTTAGGGAGTTTCGGAGCAACTGTTGCTCAAGAGCTCACAAAATTAAATCATGATGTTATTGGCATTGATACGGTAAAAAAGAATGTTGAAAATCTTGCCAACGTTTTAACTCATGCCGTCATTGCCGATGCGACCGACGAACATGTACTTGATGAACTTAATATTCAAAATTGTGATGCAGTTGTGGTCGCAATTGGTGAAGATATTGAAGCAAGTATCTTATGTGTACTGAATTTAAAAAATTTAGGTATGGACAAAGTTTGGGTAAAAGCAAAAACCAAAGCACATCACACCATTTTGTCGCATCTCAATATCAATAAAATTATTCATCCTGAAGAAGATATGGGGGTACGCGTTGCTCAAGCCCTAAACTATCCAATGGTGAGTCGTTATATGTCCCTCGACGATGACCACTACATTATTAAAATTGAAATTCCTGAAAAACTTAATGGCATTAACTTATATGGCATTATGCAGCAAGCACCACAGGTCAAAACATTGCTCGTAAAAAGACAGCAGCAAATTTTGTTTGAGACGGAAGAAAATTTCACCTTGCAAACTCATGATATTCTTATTTTAGAAGGTCATTTACCGCAGTTAAAGAAACTTTCTAATTGCTTCATATAAGAAACGAAATCTAGAATATGTCTATATATCCCAAGCCCCATAAAACATTAAATTTAAGTCCTCCTTCACTCTTGGCACTGGGGTTTCTGGGCTTTATTATTTTTGGCACGTTATTACTAAAACTGCCGTTTGCCAATACAGGTCATGTGAGCTGGATGGATGCGCTCTTTACAGCAACCTCAGCAGTCACAATTACGGGCTTATCTGTTTTAAATATTCATGAGTCTTTTACCCTGTTCGGGCAAACTATCATTTTGTTGCTGATTCAATCTGGTGGTTTGGGTTTCATGACTTTTGCCATATTAGCGGCACTGAGCTTGTCACCCAAAGTTGGCCTTAAACAACAAATGATGGCGCAAGATAGTCTCGGACAAACGAGCCTGTCAAAGGTTACTTTTGTTGCTAAGGGAGTTGTCACTTATACCCTTATTTTTGAGCTTATTGGTACAATTATTCTCACTATTGCTTTTACACCGACTTTCGGCTTTGCACGTGGATTGTACTATGCGATTTTTTACAGTATCTCCTCATTTAACAATGCTGGTTTTTCATTATTTTCCAATAGTTTAATAAGCTTTCAAAGTAACTACCTTATTTGTATAACTGTTAGCATACTTTATACATTAGGCGGGTTGGGCTTTTTGGTTCTCATGGACATTAAGCAAAATAAAAAATGGAAAAAACTCACGCCGAATAGCAAGCTAATTCTTACCACTATTACAGTGATTAACATTATTGCCTTTATTTTAGTTTGGGCTTTAGAAGCTCAAAACCCTCATACCCTAGGAATGCTCAGTATTGGTGATCAAGCATTAAATGCTTGGTTTCAAGCCACTGTTCCACGCTCGTCAGGATTTAATACCATTGATACAGGAGCAATGACCAACAGCAGCTCCTTACTCATGATGTTACTTATGTTTATTGGTGGCGGTTCACTCAGTACAGCGGGTGGGATTAAAGTTGGAACCTTTGTAATTTTAGTGCTCAGTGTTATTTCATTTTTACGGCGCACAGATGAAATTCGAATATTTAATCATTCAGTCTCACATGAAACGACCTATAAGGCATTAGCAGTCACTGCAATTACGAGCATACTCATTTTCATGGGGTTCTTTATTATTTTGCTTTTAGAGCCTAAAGCAGACTTTATGAACTTGTTGTTTGAGGTTGTTTCCGCAGCGTGTACTGTGGGGCTTTCTCGCGGAATCACGCCAGAACTACATAATGGTAGTTTATTCATTTTAAGTTTGTTGATGTTTGCCGGGCGACTCGGCCCATTAACACTGGCTTATTTAATTGCCACTCCGAAAAAAAGTCGACTCAAACACCCTCAAGCCAATATTCAAATTGGATAATAAAAATGCCGCTATAAAAGCGGCATTTTTGCAAGTAAAGACTTAATACCAATTCATGAGTGAAACACCCAAGCCCGCGTAAGTTGCTCGATGGTTATAGTCAATTAAACTTTCACCATAACCATTAAACAACTGGAAGTGTCCACGCAGTTTGCCACTGATTGGAAAAGCCCAATCAAATTGAACAGCACCATGAGAATCATCACCACCTTTTAAAGAGTGACGCAGCATTAAAGAGAAGTCATTTTCCTTCCACTTATAAAATGCTGTTAAATCCCCACGACCGATGTAATTTTCCATATCAGGGTTATTATCATCTTTGCTGTCTTCTTCAATGCGCACCCACGGACGAAGCATTAAAGCAAAGTTACCGCGCTCGAATCCCACATTAAAGATTACGCGGTTCCAGCTACGAGATAATGGATCTGAACGGCCATTTGATTGGTGGTTTAAAGTAACCCCAAGTAAACGACCATCTAGACCAAGCAGTTCATAGTTGGTTCTAAACATTAAACTAGCTTCAGGCTCATAATTCGTTTCGCGGAAAGGACGAGACTCTTCAGCATTGAATGTCTGCCAACGTGAAGATTGTGTATAACCTACCCACAAATCACCATTGTTGCCAAAAATATTTTCCCAAGCTTTGGTCTTTAAAGAAATCTGAAATTTACTTTCTGTCGATTTCAGATTTTGATCTTCTGTCACCGTATTATTGGGATTTGGGCTGTGTGGGAACTCATTTTTATCACTGGTCCAGAATACTGGTAACAAATAGACCGGTTGATAAGCACGGATATTCCAAACTCCTAGTTTACTCTCTTCAGACAACTCCCAACGTTGATCTAGTAAAGAAGTAGTAGGTTTAAGTTTTGGTGCTTTACCAATTATTTTGATATTACTCACTGTATCTACCACCTTCTCTTTAAAGGTTTCAGGTGGAACAGCAGGTGCATCAATTTTTTTAACAGGCTCTGGTACAGCCGCAGCTTGAATAACTGGTAAAGCTGCTGGTTTAAATACAGAGTCATAACAAGCCAGACGATCGGCATTCGAAGCAAGAGCAACACATGCATCTACTGTCGCAGGGGTTACAGGTGCCAAGGTATCAGCATATGTCACAGACGCACACAAACAGCTAAGCACGATTCCCATGCTTAGCTGTAAAGATGTGCGTTCAAATTGTCTGAACGCCATGTTCATCTCCAATTTTTATTTTAATTAACTTGTTGAATGGTAAAACCTAATTGCTGCAATTCATCGCGTTTTGCAAATGGCGCAACTACAGCTTTTACAGGAGTTTGCTCAACCAAATATTGACGAGCAACACGTTGTAAATCCTCTAATGTTACATGCAGCAAGCGTTCACGTAAGGTACGGCGGAAAGTTGGTGTTCTTGCATGCAACAATGCATAACATGCAGTAATCGCCTCACCCGCTGGTGAACCTGGTTTATCCATACTTGCAACAAGTCCAAGAATCGCTTCTTCAAGCTGATGAGGCTGTTGTTCCACATTTAATAACCATTGCACACTTGCTTCAAAGTCTTTAAATGTTTCTGCTAAACGTGGGTCACGGTAACTATAGAAACGGAATGAACATGCATTCCCATCATAACTTGCTCCGCCACCATAAGCACCGCCTTTTTCACGAATGGCACTGTGTAAGAACCCATTACGTAAATAAGCTGCCAATACCATTAAGGGAGCCGCATCTGGATGCGATACATCGACAGCCTGATAAGCAGAAGCACAGAACTGAACATTTGCCTGAATTAACCATGCTTCATGATTATTATCATTTGCTTGTTCTACGTGGGTTAACTCTGTTGTAGTTGTATCAACGTTTAGTTTATCCCAAACATTTTGGATTTCTTCAACCAAACGCTCAGACTGATGTTCTTCACATACAAGCAAGAACTGTTTAGGCGCTTGCAATAATTTACGATGAATACGTTTTAATTCTGAGATTAGCTCATCATAAGCTGCATCATCTTGGGTAATTTTAGCAACAAGCTCACCCAACCAGTTTAATGCACCTAAACCAGTGTTTTGATAATCACGTTGAGCCAAGGCACTCATATTACGTGATGCAATTTGCATTGCATAACTATGACCTGCACCAGACAAACGAGACTGCCAACGTGTTTTACGTTGTTGCAATAACTCAATAATGCGCTCTTTCTCATCAAAACGAAGCTGTTCAAATGCTAACTTTAATAAATGAATTGCATCATTTTTTTGAGTCAACGATTTAGTCGTTAACGTTAACCAAGCACTAATTTTATCTTTATCATCGACTTTACTACGTAAAGAAGCGCCCATTCCCAAACCACCACTTACAGCTGTTTGTAAGTTTTGAAGCTCAAGATAGTCATACTCACCTGCACCCACTTCGCCCATCAAGATAGAAAGCAAATTGAAATAAGGTGACATTACAATATCTTCAGGAATTTGAATGAGTACTTGTTGATAGTAAATGCCATTCGTACCAGCATGATACAAATTCAATGGCGTATCCATGCGATTGCAAAGAATCTCGCGCAATTGCCCCTGCACAATATGCAAGTCAGCAGGTACATCTTCCAAGCCTACTTTTGGTAATAGTTCAAGGTTATCTGGAGTATCCTGACGCTCCTCTAAAGCCTTGGTGTTAGCGATAATTTCAGCCTTATCAGCATCTGTTAATTTTTCACCAATAGCAGCTAAACGTGCTTTTTCTGCCTCTTGCTCTTTTACAGACTTAGTTGGGTCTGGAATTAGAGTCATCTGTACGCGATGAGGATTATCAAGCAAATGTGTTTGAATCAGATTTGATAACCACATTGGGTCTTTCAATTCTTCTTTAACTTGTGCAATCGCGCTGTCAACATCCCAAATTTGAATTGGGTCATTATGGTGAATCGCACCACTTAAGCCATTTAGAATTAGACTTAAACCATATGGTGTACCATCACCATTGATTTCACGTTGATGTAATTCAATTTGATGTAAAATTGCATCGACTAAATCGCTATCAATTGGTTTTGCAGCGACATCACTTAAAATATTTAAAACGCCATCTTTAAAGGTTTCAGCATGTTCAGGATTTGAACCTTGAACACCACAATAGAAAGTCATTTCAAAGTTACTGTCGTCTACACCCATTAGTGGACCAGTGGATTGAGCATATCCACACGTTTCTAGGTAATGGCGCAGTGGTGAAGCTGAATTTTCTAATAAAATTCCTTCAACTAAACGCATTCCCAAACGCAATTTAACATCGTTTGCTTCAGGTAATAACCAAGATAAAATATGATAAGTTTTATCTTTTAAATCATCACTATCAACGCCATAATTTTCTGTTACTTCAATTGGCGCAGCTAAACGTTTTTCAGGCTTAGAATATAAAGTTGTACCCGCAGAAAACTTATTTAGAGCTAGTTTTTCAAATTGCTCTTG
This sequence comes from Acinetobacter sp. V91_7, assembly GCF_031799075.1. NCBI lineage: Bacteria > Pseudomonadati > Pseudomonadota > Gammaproteobacteria > Moraxellales > Moraxellaceae > Acinetobacter > Acinetobacter sp. V91_7. The sequence continues at coordinate 121,611 of NZ_JAVQNT010000030.1, read as the reverse complement.
TAACTCATAAGCTGTTTGATTCCCGAAAGTCATAAACACCGCATTACTTGGATGGTAATGAGTTTTATAAAACTCGACTAACTGCTCATACGTTAAATCAGGAATATCTTTCGGATCGCCACCTGAATTGTAATGATAGGTCGTTTCAGGAAATAAATGATGAGCCAACTGGTGATAAAGTTGGTCAGACGGTGCACTCATCGCACCCTTCATTTCATTAAAGACCACACCTTTATAAACAGGTTGCCCATTTTCTAGTTCAATGCGAATACCTTCTTGAGCAAAATCAAGCGGATTCAAGTTGGCAGCAAATGCTGCATCAAGATAAACAGAAAGTAAGTTTTGGAAATCTTTTTTATTTTGAGTAGCAAATGGATATGCGGTCCAATCTGCTGCTGTAAATGCGTTCATGAACGTATTTAAAGAACGGCGAATCATTAAAAAGAACGGGTCACGTACCGGAAACTTTTCAGATCCACACAAAGCGGTATGTTCTAAAATATGTGCCGTACCTTTAGAGTCCATAGGTTGTGTTCTAAAAGCAACAAGAAATACATTTTCATCATAGTCAGTTGCCAAGTGATAATGCACCGCACCTGTGACTTTATGCTTATATTCAGACACTAAAATATCTAATGCTTCTACATGGTGCTGACGTAGCAACTGAAACGCAGGGTGAACAGTTTGAGAAATGGTTTCAGTGACATCTACAGTCATGTGATCTCCTAACATATCGGATAAGTGAATAAGTCTCATTATAGCCTGAGTCAGCTTGAGATTGGCGAACAAAAGCCAAGTAAAATACTATGTTTTTGTTGAGTATTAGTTTTCATTGGCATGGCTTTGATATCAAGCACATAGCCATGAATGTTTATCCTAACAGAACAAAAGCTTTTAATTCTATGTATATGACAGACATTGAATAAAAAAGCTTATCAATTTTATCTCAATAACCTATCCTCTGATCTAAAGAATATTCAAACAACAATATTTCTCCAGTTATATTTGAATTAACTGAATTTTATTCAACAAACTACAGCAAATCCAAGCAATGGTGTAAACTTAGCTACCTGATTTTTTTTATTTGTGACAACACATATGGCAACTGTAGATCTTTTTGCAATTGGTAATGCATTAATCGACCAAGAATTTAAAGTGTCTGATGATTTTCTTAATCAACAAGGCCTGCAAAAAGGCACAATGCAGTTGTCCGATGGTGACACTCAGTCTGCTCTATATGCAGAGTTAAAACAGCATCAAGACTACAAAGGTCAAGCAAGTGGTGGTTCTGCTGCAAATACAACTGTAGCTTTTAGTGCATTAGGTGGAAGCGCTTTTTATGGTTGCCGTGTTGGTCATGACGATTTAGGTGCGATCTACCTACAAGGTCTAAATGAAGCTGGCATCCAGACCACACCAAAATCGATCAGTGAAGGTGTAACTGGCACATGTATGGTGTTAATTAGCCCTGACTCTGAACGTACGATGCACACCTATTTGGGTATTACGGCTGAACTGTCTCAAGAACAAATCGACTTTGAACCCTTAAAAACAGCAAAATGGCTTTATATTGAAGGTTATCTTTCTACAAGTGAAACGGCTCGTAAAGCTGTAAAACAAGCAAGAGAAATTGCAAAAGCAAATGGCGTTAAAATTGCCCTCTCTCTTTCAGATCCTGCCATGGTGCAATACGCTCGTGAAGGCTTGGAAGAACTTATGGATGATGGCGTAGACTTACTATTTTGTAATGAGCAAGAAGCCTTAATGTATACCAATACAACGTCTGTAGAAGATGCTCTTGCTCAATTACGTTTTAAAAATCATACCGTAGTCATTACACAAAGTGCCAAAGGTGCTTTAGTTTCTAACCCAACTCAACATTTCCATGTTGCGGGACGCCACGTAGAAGCAGTGGATACAAATGGTGCGGGCGATGCATTTGCAGGCGCATTCCTTTATGCCCTAAACCATCACCAAGATTTGAATGCTGCGGCTCAGTTAGCCATCTTAATTTCGAGTGAAGTAGTCTCTCAATTCGGACCACGTTTAGCTGTAAATGATTATGCTAAACTTCTTGAAAATTTTCAGAAGGAATGTGCTTGAAATGGAAAGGATCTGTATGACAGAAGAAGTTCCTGAGCGTGAAGCTAGAGCTTTTGACACTTTACAAGGAACTACTATTTTCGTTACGCAACGTGACGGCGCATTCTATGCTTATCAGAATTTATGCCCTCACCTACAAACTGAGCTTGAATATTTAGAAAATCAATTTCTCGATCAAGACCAAGAATACATCCAGTGCTCTACTCATGGTGCTTTATTTACTGTGGAAACAGGTGAATGTATTTCAGGACCATGTTTAGGTGATTTTTTAAATAAAGTTGAGCTTAAAGTACATTCAGATGGCGGTATCTATATCGTAGACTGAAGCAAGCTATAAACATTAGAGTTTCTGCCATGGCTGATTTCTTTTTCAATTATTATCTTATGCCATTTCACTTAAGTGTAGTGGCTTTGATATTACTCAGCGTGGTAGAAACCATTGGTATGTATATTGGACTCCGTCCAAGTCAGTTACTTAAAAAAATTGCGCCGGATTGGCTTTCTAACTCACCACTACTTAATGTTAAATTTTCTAAAGCTCTAATTTTCGTTTTTTTACTCATCAACTTCAGTTATGCAGGTTACTTTTTACAACTCTCTTTCTTTGCAATACAGCATTATTTTATTTCACCATTTTATTTAATCGTCCCAGCACTTGTGATCGCAATCTTTTTTACTGTATTCATGATTCACTGCCTTGACCAAGTGATTAAGCCAAAGCTTACACATACCAACTATAACCTTTTAGGGCGGTTAGCGACTATTTCCAGTGGTAATGCCAGACCAGGTTTTTCTGCTCAAGCACGCGTACGTGATGAATTTGGTCAACTTCACTATGTTCAAGTAGAACCAGAATATGGTGAACTCGAATTATATTCCCAAGTCATTCTTGTCAAAGTGCATAAAAGCCATTATGTAGCCAAAAAAATCTCTATCTCAAACGATCTTTTCGCACCCGATTAATCCTTAATATTTCTTCTCATCCATTATTGCTTTTTTACAGGCTTTATTACGACCTTATTTTATTATTTTCTTTTTTAATTAATTATTTATTATCCCGACTATTTTAGTTAGAAATAAAATTAACAAATATTATATACAACCATTTTAGTCGGAATTAAATTTAAAACAAACTATTTTAATCAACTTAATAATTTTATTTACAAGTGTTTTAGTAGGAATTAATAATCAATTCAAACTATTTTAGTATAGTATTATTTTTAAAATATTAAATATTTGTTTTTTATAAATTAATTATTTAAATATCCATTTAAAATATATTTATTGTTTATTTTTATTATATTTTGATTAATAATAAAATTAATATCAAATGAGGTTTAATTAATGAGCCTTAATTTTCAAAATCTTAATAGTCGTTTAATTAAAGAAATCACCATTATTTTAATAATAAAAATAGTGCTTCTTTTAACGATTAAACATATTTGGTTTGATGCTCCCACCATCCCCAAAAATTTTGACAATCAGGTCGCCGAGCATATTGCTGGCGATAACATTTCCAACATTAAGGAGACACGTTGATGATTTCTGAAAGCGTGGTTGATCTTTCGCGGTTTCAATTTGCAATGACCGCAATGTATCACTTTCTTTTCGTCCCTTTAACTTTAGGTTTGGCATTTATCCTTGCCATCATGGAAACCACCTATGTCATTTCCGGTAAAGAAATTTACAAGGATATGACTAAATTTTGGGGAAAATTATTTGGTATTAACTTTGCTTTAGGGGTAACAACTGGCTTAACCATGGAGTTCCAGTTTGGAACGAACTGGGCTTATTACTCACATTATGTAGGTGATATTTTTGGTGCACCATTAGCAATTGAAGGCCTTATGGCATTCTTCCTTGAGTCGACATTTATTGGTTTGTTCTTCTTTGGATGGGACCGTTTAACTAAGGTTCAGCATCTAGGTGTAACATGGTTAGTTGCGCTCGGTTCTAATATGTCAGCGCTCTGGATTTTAGTAGCTAATGGGTGGATGCAAAACCCTGTAGGTGCTGCATTCAATTTTGAAACGATGCGTATGGAATTAGTCGATTTCGGCGCGCTTATCTTTAACCCCGTAGCTCAAGTTAAATTTGTACACACTGTATCAGCAGGCTATGTAACTGGTGCGATTTTCGTACTAGCTATCTCAAGCTACTACTTGCTTAAAAAACGTGATCTTCCTTTCGCTCGTCGTTCATTTGCAATTGCTGCGATTTTCGGTCTTGCATCTACACTTTCAGTGATTTTACTCGGTGATGAATCTGGCTATGAATTAGGGGATGTTCAAAAAACTAAACTGGCTGCAATTGAAGCTGAATGGGATACTCACCCTGCTCCAGCTCCATTTACTTTATTTGGTATACCGAACCATGAAGAAATGCGGACAGATTATGCAGTTAAAATTCCATATGCATTAGGTTTAATTGCAACCCGTTCAACAACCAAAGAAGTTACTGGTCTTAAAGATCTCATGCAGCAGCACGAAGTTCGTATTCGCAACGGTATGCTTGCCTATGCTGAACTTGAAAAACTACGTGCGGGTGATCGCTCACCAGAGTTATTAGCTTCGTTTGAAAAAAATCAAAAAGATTTAGGTTATGGCCTTCTTCTTAAAAAATATACACCAAATGTAGTTGATGCAAACGAGCAGCACATTCAAGCTGCTGTAAAAGATACTGTTCCAAATGTTACAGCTCTATTTTTCTCTTTCCGAGCAATGGTTGCCTCTGGTTTCTTGATGCTATTACTTTTCATTTTAGCAACTTGGGCTGTAGCAAAAAGAAATGCTGAAAATAAACCTTGGCTACTTAAATATTCATTGTTTGCTCTGCCACTTCCTTGGATCGCTGCGCAAACAGGTTGGTATGTAGCTGAGGGTGGTCGTCAACCTTGGTCTATTGGTGAAATCTTACCAACACACCTATCTACTTCTAGTTTAAGTAGTGGGGATGTATGGGGTTCGATTCTTGCACTAGCAGCGTTCTATACCGCACTTTTAATTATTGAAATGTACTTAATGATCAAGTTTGCTCGTCTAGGACCAAGCTCTCTGCACACTGGTAAATATCATTTTGAAAAGCAAGAACCAAAAGCAGCTGTTAATGGGGAGGCCTTATCATGATTGAATATGAACTATTAAAAATCATTTGGTGGGTGTTAGTTGGTGTACTTCTGATCGGCTTTGCTCTCACTGACGGTTTCGATATGGGTTCCATGGCTCTCATGCCTTTCGTTGGGAAAACCGATAACGAACGACGTGCGGCCATTAACACAATCGCTCCTCACTGGGATGGCAATCAGGTTTGGTTTATTACAGCAGGTGGTGCATTATTTGCTGCATGGCCAATGGTATATGCTGTGGCTTTCTCTGGTATGTATTGGGCACTACTACTGGTTTTATTCGCCCTTTTCTTACGACCAGTCGGCTTTGATTATCGTTCCAAACTTGAAAACACCAAATGGCGTAATTCTTGGGACTGGGGCCTATGCATTGGTGGTGCTGTTCCAGCGCTTGTGTTCGGTGTAGCCTTTGGTAATTTGTTTCTAGGCTTACCTTTTGGTCTAGATGACACTTTACGCTCTGAATATACTGGCAGCTTTTTTGCTCTTTTAAATCCGTTTGCATTAGTTTGCGGTATTGTCAGTCTTTCAATGCTCTGTGCCCATGGCGGTGCATGGCTCATGTTGCGTACAGACGATGCTTTAAAGCAACGCTCTGCAAAAGCAACCCAGATTATGGCAATGCTATTTTTAGCTTGTTTTCTTGTTATCGGAGTTTGGTTGTATTTTGGTCAGATACCCGGTTATAGCTATGCAGTAGCAATTGATCCAAATGCTGCACTCAACCCTTTAGCAAAAGAGGTAGTTACCAATAGCAACCCTGGTTGGATGAACAACTACAATACCTATCCAATTACTAAAGTTGCTCCAGTTCTTGCAATCTTAGGCGCAATCATTGCAATTATTGCAGCTTCAAAAGCAAAAGCAGGCTTAAGTTTCACTGGTACAAGTTTAATGATTGTAGGAGCAATTTTAACCGCAGGTTTTGCACTATTTCCATTCTTACTGCCATCTAGCATTAATCCCAATTCTAGCTTGACGATGTGGGATGCTGTCTCAAGCCACCTTACTTTAGGCGTTATGACTGTAGCTGCTGGCATTTTTGTACCACTCATTTTGATCTATACCAGTTGGTCTTATTACAAAATGTGGGGAGTGATTACCAACAAACACATCGAGTCAAACTCGCATAGCTTGTATTAAGGAGAAGAAAATGTGGTATTTCGCATGGATCCTTGGCATTTTAATGGCATGTTTTGCAGGTGTACTCAGTGCACTTTATATCGAGCACCATCAAAACTTAGATGAGGAATAAATCATGGCAAAAGCAATGACAGCATCAAATCATCGAAAAGTTCAAGCATTCGCAATGGCCCTTTCATTTCTGTTGGCATTGCCTCTTGCTGCAATTTTGCTGGTTTACCCTTCACTCATGTTAGATGCTAACGGACATTACAATCATAGCCAACTTATGCTGGTGATGATCGGTATTTCTGGTGGTTTCATTTATGGAGTAGGTTTTGTACCAAACTTCTGGTTATGGAAATGGTTATTTAGTCCATGGATAGCATGGCCTCTCATGCTTTTAGGCTATTACATCTGGTTTCTAACCTAAACAAAAAAGACCTCATTTGAGGTCTTTTTTCATTTCAATCAATTTAATAGGTACCATTGGTACCCCTACATTTGCTTCAACTGGATATGGTTGTTCATTACCCGTTTTCCCATATCCACGTCGTTCATAATAAGCGATCAATTCAGAACGGACATCTAGCACATACATTACAGCGTTGGTCAGATGGGGATCTTCTTTCAATGCATATTGCTCCGCATATTCTAAAACAGAACGACCCACTCTCATATTTTGAACATGAGGATGTGTACAGAATGTCCCAACCTCAACCTGATTGTTTTCAAATGTAAGTCCAATGCATGCAACAATTTTGGAAGTGTTACCTTCCCCTACCAATAATGTCGAATTCGAAAGTTGTAGCTGTTCTTCTAATTGGTGCTCTGTAATACGTTGCCCTTTTACAAACTCAAGCTCAGTTGTCCAACTTCTACCTTGTTGTTCTCGATAAGACTTATTAATTAAATCTACGAGTTCTGGAATATCGGCAAATTGAGCTAAACGGAAATTTAAATTAGTCATAAAATATACTTAGGCTATTTATAAAAATTCTAAAAATAAAGCCGATATTAAATCGGCTTTATTTTAAATAGCAATTGATTAATTTGATTGTTCAGCTAGCCAAGCCATAAATTTTTGACGCTCAGCTTTTGAGGCTTTCTGCCAAGTTTCAACTAACCGTTGATCATTCGTTTGTGCTACACCTGTTACTGGCATAGTCGTTGGAGCTGGTAAAATAACTTGAGCAGAAGTAGGTTTAGCCGATGCATACACTGCTTCAGGCTGTGGTTTAGATGATTTAGTCGTAAAGTCAGTTACTTTACCCAACAAGCCAGTTGCAAACCATGGTTTTGCTTCATTGTTTGCACCCGTTTGTTTCACAATTAATTCATTATTTGTACTGTACAAAGCAACTGTTGGTTGTTCAGCATATTTTTTTGCATTTTCAAAGTCTTTAGGGACATCGACCATCGAAAGCTTGTAAGTTTTCCCATCTTGCAATGCAGGTGTTTGAATTGTAACTACACCAGATTTAACAATGTCATGCTCGCCATTTAAATGTTCAAAATATTCTTGGTAACGCACGCTTAAGCTGGTTTCACCCGCATCGACTTTATAGTTATTTTTAGATGAACGAAATAACCCAGAATTGACTTCTTGACCATTTACCGCAAGGATTACAATTTCCTCTGGTGCTGTAATTGTAACTGCTGAAAATACTGAACCACTGAGTAATAAACCAATTGCAGCAACACCTAATCTTAAAGTCATCTGTTTCTTTCTCTGTATTTGATAAGCTATTAAATCATGAGCAATATGCAATATGATTGTGACTATTTTATGACAGTGTAGTTATTGGCTAATTTTCAGATTTATTATTTTTAAAATATATATTTGAATTTCATCAGTTTCCGTTTTATTTAGTCATTGCATTAATTCTCAAAACGTAAAAAAAGAGCACCTAAATAGGTGCTCTTTTTAACTTTCAATTAGTTGAAAGTTTTGAAACGATCAGCATCATTAATAAATGCTTTTTCGCCTGCTGGTGCTTCAACTGAACCAAATACTAATTGAGCACGTAATTTCCAAGTTGCAGGCACATCAAATGCTTCAGCGGCTTCAGCATCAACAATCGGGTTATAGTGCTGCAAAGATGCTCCTAAACCAAGCTCTGAAAGCGCAGTCCAAGTTGCAAATTGAGCAATCGCACTTGAATGTTCAGACCATACAGGGAAGTTATCTGCATATAATTCGAATTGCTCTTGTAAGCTTTTAACAACAGCTTGGTCTTCATAGAATAAAACCGTACCAGCACCCGCTACAAAGCTATCAATTTTTGTGTTTGTACCAGCAAAAGCTTCTGCAGGAACAATTTTACGTAATGCTTCACGAACTAAATTCCAGAATTTAGCATGAGATTCACCATATAGTGTCACCACACGTGAAGATTGCGAGTTAAACGCTGAAGGGCTATGTTTAACCGCTTCACGGATTGTCTCTTCAATTTTAGTGCGATCTAATGCAACATTTTTACCAATTGCATAAATAGTGCGACGGTTTTTAATTTTATCTAAGAAAGTAGACATTTTGTTATTTCCTACCTATTTGATTGACCATGGGCCGTTGTTTGGGAATGAATACAGTGTATTGAACCCATTTTTTATAATCAGCATTAAAAATATGACAGTTCGTTTTATTTTCGCAACAATAAAAAAAGATATACATATAAAAAAGCTTCACCATTTAGTGAAGCTTTTTATTGCTGACAACCAATTATTTATCAGTTTCAAACAGCGCAGCGACAAATGATTTAGCCGAGAATGGTCTTAAATCATCAATTTTTTCACCAACACCAATAAAACGAATTGGCACATGGGTACGGCTTGCAATATTAAAGAGCACGCCCCCTTTCGCGGTTCCATCTAACTTGGTAATTGTAATACCAGTCAAACCCACAGTCTGGTCAAACTCTTGCACTTGGTTAATCGCGTTTTGCCCTGTACCAGCATCTACGACTAACATAATTTCATGGGGTGCAGTTGCATCAATTTTTTGCATAACGCGTTTAACTTTTTTAAGTTCTTCCATCAGGTTGCTTTTATTATGTAAACGACCTGCTGTATCTGCGATTAATACATCAATTCCCTTAGCACGAGCACTCTCAAAGGCATCAAAAATAACAGAGGCACTATCAGCTCCGTGACCTTGGGCTACAACAGCGATATCGTTACGTTCACCCCAGATTTGTAATTGCTCTGTCGCTGCAGCACGGAATGTATCACCAGCAGCCAACATCACTTTTTTACCTTCACCTTGCAAACGTTTCGCTAATTTACCAATAGTTGTGGTTTTACCAACACCATTTACCCCAACCATTAAAATCACATACGGTGATTTGTTCGGATCAATATGCAAAGGCTTAACACGTGGAGCCAACAAAGCAACCAACTCTTCTTGTAAAGCTTTATAAAGAGAGTGGGAATAGATCAAATCACCACGAGCAGTACGCTCTGTTAAATTGGTAATGATCGTTTTAGTTGCCTCAACACCAATGTCTGCAACCAATAATTGCTCTTCGACTTCTTCGAGTAATTCATCGTCAATTTCCTTTCCACCGATCAGGATATTGACCATTCCATCAGCGAAGTTACGACGAGTTTTGGTTAAACCTTCTTTCATCCGGCCAAAAAAACCAGATTTTGGTTGTTCAACCGCTGTTTCTGTTGAAGCCGATTCAACTTTGGCTACTTCAATGTTTTCTTGTGATTTAACAGGAGATTCAACGATGGGAACATCGATAGCAGGTAAATTAGGTAATGTGACATCGTCATCACCGATCTCAGCATCTATCAAGAATTTATTTTGCATATTCGATTGTTGCTCCATGCGGATTCCTTGAAAAACAGCGCGTTTAAAAAGAGAAAGTTTAGCATAAATTCAAAATTTTGCCTGCCACAATAGTGCTCAAAAAGCTTTGGAAACCAAGATTTAGCCTGATTAACCCAATTACTGAGTATCTTCCTGAGCGAGTGCCGGATATTGCATAATATGAGCACCCTCAAATTGGTAAGCATGCATTAACTTTAAATACTCAGCTCGATGAATTTCTGACTGAGCTATAAGTAACTCAGCCATGTCTTGAGTTCTTGGATAAGTCGCCTGATGAGACAGTTGGATAATTCGTTGATATTGATCCGGACTAATAGGCCGAAGTAATGCTAAATATGACAGCACAAAAATACAGCCAATGACAATAACCACAAACAGGTTAAAACATTGATCAACTTTTAACTCAGACTTTAATTTAAGAAAATTTTGTTTGAATATGAGCATGACCTACCTCGAATTAGTGTAGTGTAGGGTTCAATGCACATAAGCACAAGATCAAACATCCAGTAAGGTTAATAATCGTACCTTACTGGATAGTATGCTTAACTTATTAGTGAACGGATGACAGAAAAGTATAAAATTGCCGCAATAATAACCAAGACTAAAAACATGGCAAAAATACTTAACCCTTCTTCTGCATCTGCTGGATGCAACTCGTCTTCATCGGCAATTTTTCGAAGCTCCCCATCATAAACTTGATAAAACCAGTTTTTTTGAGCGGGTTCCAAATGCCCAGCAAAATCAAATACCCTTTTGCGCTGTGCAAGACAATAATCCCCTAAATGGATTTCCTCATGGAAAATAGCTTCATCTAATAATTTACGGTGATAATGGGCCAGTTCTATGATTTGTTCCTCTTTAGGCGGAGTATCAAAAACAAAGCCATCGATTGTATTTGTCATATTTTATTCTCCTTGTCTTTTATTCTCATATTGATTTTAATCAAAATTATTTGTGAATAATGTTTAATCATGTATCCTAATAGTGAACTAAGCGATATGCACTAATAGTTGACAAATCCATCAATTTGTAATATTAGTTTAATAATTCTAAGTTAAATTAATTTAAAGGCAGTGGCCTTTAGAAAAAAGTAATCATAATTACAATAAGGAGTTTTCTATGATTCAACGTATCTCTCATCATGATTTAGAACATGTATATGCAACTGCAGTAAACACAATTCATTCTCAAATGAACTTTCAAGATGCAGTTACACAGTTAGAAGAAGTTGCTCGCGCTGGGCACGGTAAAGCTGCTCTATTCTTAGCAGAATTGTATTATCAAGGTTTCCGTGTTGAACGTGACTCACTTAAAGCACAATATTGGCAAAAGTTAGCCACAATGCAAGCATAAAGAAACGTCACTTAGGTGGCGTTTTTTTATGCCTGTAAAAACTTTCTATAAATATAATTCACTACGCACTTTGTGCGCCTTAAGCTTCGCTAAAGCTTTAGTCGCTTTGTCTTACTCAGGTGGTCTTTTCTTTAGCTGGGAATATTTGTTTACGATTTGATACCTGTTTAAACTGAAATGTCATCTATTTTTTCTATAATAAGCAAGACAAGTTAAGAACCATTAAATTGACAATGAATAGTTTAAGCAATCTACAACCGGTTTCAAAAGACTTGATGATTAAGATTTATATTTTAAGAACCATGATGTACTGTGGAGTTCTTTGGGGATTATTTCATCAAGGTTGGGCAATTAAATCAGATCAGGAAGATTTTATTTTTCCTTTCTGGCTCAATGGATTGCAAGCTCACCGCTACGCCAAAGAACATTGGCCACATTATAAACCAAGAAGAATTACCCCCAAAGATTTTCATGAATCTTTATTGCCAACATTAACCCGACTCAACGTTACGCCCGCTTTATTTAATTCTTCTCACAGGAAGTTAAAATTATCTACCCAGCAAATGCATCATTTCTTTTTTAAACATCCGAACTGGCAAGAAGCCTAAAGTTTTCTTTAGGTTCTTAACCACTATATAGAATGCTTTTTGAACGCTTGAGTGTAAAACTTGTATTTGAATGACTATCAAGTCTTTGCATTTTTATAAAATCAAGCTAATTTAAAACAAAATGATAAAACACGGGATAGAAGAAATGACAATCGTTGCACAAGTAATCAAAAACAAATCAGAGCAAGATATTTTTACAATTTCTCCAGAAGCCACTGTCCTTGAAGCTATTAAAATCATGGCCGATAAAGGAATTGGTGCATTAGTCGTAGCTGAAGGTGAAAAAGTTGTCGGAATTTTATCTGAACGTGACTACACGCGAAAAGTGACGCTTATGGAACGTACTTCATATAGCACTACAGTCGCTGAAATTATGACATCTAAAGTACTTACTGTAAGTCTAAACAACACAGTTGAAGAGTGTTTACAGTTAATGACAGATCGCCACTTACGTCATTTACCAGTATTGGACAATGAAAAATTAGTTGGTTTTATCTCTATCGGTGACTTGGTAAAAGCAGCAATGGAAGATCAGAAAAACTTAATTGAACAGTTAAAGCAGTATATCTCTGGGTAATGCTTTGAAATAAAAAATGGGCACATTAAGTGCCCATTTTTTATACTAAAACTTAAAGATAGCTATTAATCAAAGTAACTAAACGCTCTAACAAGTCATCGGCCTGCGCTTGAGTCATATTAATAGGCGGTAATAGACGAACTACCGAACCTGCTGTAACGTTGATAATAAGCTTATGTTGATCACGAGCAATAGCAACCAGTTCAGCACAGTCTTTAGGTAATTGAATACCAATCATCATACCAAAACCACGCACTTGAACATTCTTGTCAGCTAACTTTGAACGAAGTTGATCAACGATATAGCGTCCTACTACCGCCGCATTTTCTACAGCATTCTCTTTTTGAATTGTATCAATGACTGTGTAAACCACACGAGAACCTAGTACAGTACCGCCATAGGTAGAACCATGACTACCAGGTCCCAACAAACCAACAGCTTTACCTTGTGTCATTACAGCACCTACTGGGAAGCCATTTCCGAGTCCTTTCGCAGTCGTTAGGACATCAGGCACAATGTTGGTATGCTGATATGCAAAATATTTACCAGTACGCCCATTACCTGTTTGAATTTCATCTAGCATCATAAGCCAGTTATGCTGATTACAAATATTGCGGACTTCCTCAAGATAGCTAAAGCCTTGAGGAGCGGTATTAATACCACCCTCACCTTGAATTGGCTCAATCAAAATTGCAACAATATCTGGATGCTGCAAAGCGGCTTCCTGAATTGCTTCCACATCACCAAATGGCACACGAATAAAATCATTCACCAAGGGAGCAAATCCATCTTGTACTTTTTTATTACCCGTTGCTGAAAGTGTTGCCAACGTACGACCATGAAATGATTGTTCTGCCACAATAATCTTTGGCAAACGTACACCTTGTTGAGTACCAAATTTACGAGCAATCTTAATCGCACCTTCATTAGACTCAGCACCACTGTTTGAAAAGAAGATCTCTTCCATGCCAGAAACCTCAGCAAGCTTCTGAGCAGCGGCAGTTTGCCAAGGGATTTCAAATAAATTACTTGTGTGCACAAGTGTTGCAGCTTGTTCAGCAATTGCTTCTGCAATGACTGGATGTGCATGACCTAAACCACATACAGCAATACCAGTTAATGCATCTAGATATTCTGTACCATCTTCAGTATATAGATATGCCCCTCGGCCTCGTACAAAACTGATCGCTTGGCGACCATAAGTAGCCATTAAGTGTGATGGTTGATCAGGTTGTATTGGAGCTAGGGTAATATCAGTCATAACGAACTCTGTCTGTATGAGGTTTTAAGAAGGGTTTATATAAGCAAAAACTGGCTCTGATGAAAAGTCTCATCAATCATTTATCTAAAATTTCGTCCGCTTTTCGCTATCACTTCGGTTTATACAATAAAATATTGAAGATTCAATGCAACTTTAAGTAATCAGGTGGTTTGCAAAGCGATGTAAACACCCCCTATAATGCTGCTAGATTAGTTGAGGATCTATTTATGACTGAACAAGCACGTGATACTGAAGCGTTAATCCGCGATCAAATTGCGAAGCATCCCGTTTTACTTTACATGAAAGGCACTCCACAGTTTCCACAATGTGGTTTCTCTGCACGTGCTGTAGAGGCGCTCAGTCAAATTGGTCGTCCATTTGCATATGTAAATATTTTGGAAAATCCTGATATTCGTGCAATCTTACCAGCAATTGCGAATTGGCCTACATTCCCGCAACTTTGGGTAAATGGCGAACTTATTGGCGGTAGCGATATCATGCTTGAAATGTTCCAAAATGGTGAATTAAAACCATTAGTTGAACAATATAGCGCAGCGCCAGAAGCGTAAATAATAAAAAAGCCAATCGATAGATTGGCTTTTTTATGCTCTCAACTTTAAAAATCGCTCACTCCCACATAGCGAAATAAACCTTCCATACCTAAATCAGATTTTAAAACAATCAGATTCTCATAAGGTGTTGTAGTTAGAGCTTCAAAAATATTCATATTTGGATCTTCATGTAACTCATCCACACTCTGATTCATGCACTCTTCAAATCGATCTGCAACAAATTCGAATCCCAAATCCATAGCAACAAATAAAGTATGTTCACATGGCTGAACGTATTGTTCTTGTGCCCAGTCAATTATCGTTTGTTTGCAAAATGGGCACTCAATATTCGTAGAGGCATCGTTAAGTTCTATCAATTGATAAGGCATTAGATTTGAAAAGTAGAGAAAAATATAGTGTAAAATAAATTGATTAATAGTTCTATAGACAACCCATAAACCCAATAAAAAACATACATCAAAATTACAACGTAATTACATTATAATTTCAAATTTATCTCCAGCAATTAGATAATGAATTTATCTCCTGCTTACAAAAAATTTAGTATAAGAATTATCGTTGCAAAAATAATAATGTAAAATCATGGTTGTTGCAGAAATAGGATATTTTAATGCTCACTGATCTTGATGATTTTTATTGTTTTGCTCTCGTTGTTGAGCATGGTGGCTTTAGTGCTGCTGAGCGTGTAACAGATATACCAAAATCAAAATTAAGTCGTCGTGTGTACAGCTTAGAAGAAAACTTAGGTGTTCGCTTAATCCAACGTAGCTCTCGTCATTTTGCCGTTACGGATATTGGAATGGATATTTATAGACATGCTCAAGTCATGATGAATGCTGCACAAGCTGCTCATGATTTGGTTGATCATTTAAGTATTCAACCTAGAGGTGTGGTAAAAGTTAGTGTGCCTGTTGATATTGCTCAAAATCAACTTCCTAAAATCCTACCTGCTTTCTTAAAAAAATATCCTGAAATTCGCTTGCAACTTATGGTCAGTAACCGTCGAGTGGATGTCATTAATGAAGGGATTGATATCGCTTTACGTGTTCGCTCAAAACTTGATGACGACCCAAGTTTAGTTCTTAGACAGTTTGCCCTTATAGAACAAAGTTTATTCGCAAGTCAGGCATATTTAAATGAGTTTGGTGATATAAAAAATCCAGAGCAGCTCAGCGAACATCGCATTTTAAGTTTATCTGAAGAACATCTTGATCAACAATTCATGTTGCATGGACCTGACAATCAACAAAAGAAAGTCAAAGTCAGCCCGATTGTAATGGGCACAAACATACACATGTTGGCTCAATTGGCTAGTCAGAACTGTGGTATCGCATTATTGCCAGAGAGTGCAGCAGAAGATTTCCTTAAGTCTGGGCAACTTCTACAGATATTGCCAGATTGGAAAGCGCCTCATGGAATATTACATGCTGTATATCCATCACGCCGAGGATTACTACCTGCTGTTCGAGTATTCATTGACTATTTAGTCGAACATCTTTCTGAGCGTTAAAATAAAAAAGTTCGATAAATTATCGAACTTTTTTTATATTTTTTAAATTGCAGGATAATTTCCCACACCTTCGGGCCATGGTGTTAATAGTTCAAAGCCAGTATCTGTTACTGCAACCATATGTTCCCATTGAGCAGATAAAGAAAGATCTTGAGTAATGACTGTCCATCCATCATTTAACTCTTTCACTTGCGGCCTACCTGCATTCACCATAGGCTCAATGGTAAAGACCATTCCTTTCTTTAAAACCAAACCTTGCCCACGCTGCCCATAGTGCAAAACATTGGGTTGTTCATGATAGACCTTACCAATCCCATGTCCACAGTACTCTCGAACAATACTATAGCCTTCTCGGTGAGCAACCGATTGAATAGCATAACCAATATCACCTAATGTAGCTCCTGGCTTAACTGTATGAATACCAGCAACCATCGCTTCATAAGTTGTATCAACAAGTTTTTTTGCTTGTGGGTTTACATTACCCACAAAATACATGCGGCTCGTATCACCAAAATAACCATCTTTAATAATTGCGACATCAATATTAATAATATCGCCATCTTTTAAAATTTTATTCGGCGATGGTATTCCATGGCAAACAACTTCATTGACTGAAGTGCATATCGTTTTTGTAAAACCGTGATATCCCACATTAGCAGGGATAACTTTTAAATTATTTACAATATAATCATTACAGAGGTTATCTAAATATTCAGTAGATACGCCTGGTTTAATATAGGCCTCTATCATTTCTAAAACTTGCGCAGCCAAGCGTCCAGAAATTCTTAATTTTTCCAGATCTTGTTCAGTTTTAATGGTAACAGTAGAAGCTCTCATTCAATTCTATCCTCGCAGACAAGAAACATGCCCGTCCCTACAAAACCTAAGGTAATTCAAAATATTTTAGGATGAATATAAGTCAGACCAAAAGCCTAAAATGCTCAAATATCCAGCATTCACAGTAAAAATTTATCTTTTTATTCTTACATATTTTTTATAAAAAGTCAGAACTTAAAAAGAAGTTCTTTTGCCCTTTTAATGCCTTTTCAAGCACATACTTTAACCAAACAATCGCGTATAACACCATATATCGTTTTAACCACCCGAAAAAAAGCTTTTTCACATAAATTAGCGCTTGAACATGATTACTTTTGCTCTAAAATTCCTTCTTTTTTATTCACTTTTAATTTATGCAACATCTTCGTACTGGAGATATTATTGCCTTAGGTTTTATGACCTTTGCCCTTTTTATTGGGGCTGGCAATATTATCTTTCCTCCCATCGTCGCTCAACAAGCTGGTGAACATGTCTGGTTAGCTGCACTAGGCTTTTTGATTACGGCTGTCGGCTTACCTGTAATTACCATCATGGCACTCTCTCGTATGCAGGGATCCATTGAAATTATTAGTTCTCCCTTAGGTCGAGTAGCAAGCCTGATTTTAACTGTTGTTTGTTATTTATCAGTCGGACCACTATTTGCCACCCCTCGTACAGCTACTGTTTCTTATGAAATTGGTTTTTCCTCTTATTTTGGAACATCAAGTAGCAGTCTTTTAATCTATAGTGCAATTTATTTTTCATTTGTAACTGTAGTTTCACTCTATCCAAACAAGCTTTTGGATACAGTAGGACATGTACTTGCCCCGCTAAAAATTATCGCTTTAGCAATTTTAGGCATTGCGGCGGTCATGATTCCTGCGGGTTACGTTCCTGCACCAATTAATCATTACGTTGCGTCTCCTGTTTCCGAAGGTTTCGTAAACGGTTATCTCACCATGGATACCTTAGGTGCACTCGTATTTGGTATCGTTATTATTCAAGCGATTTACTCTCGCGGTGTAACTGATAAAAAGTTAGTCACCAAATATGCAATTATTGCCAGTCTCATTTCAGGTGTTGGTCTTACTTTAGTTTATTTAAGCTTATTCAAATTAGGTTTAGGTAGCCATGAAGTAGCACCAAATGCAGCAAATGGCGCAGTAATTTTACATGCATATGTACAACATGCTTTTGGAAATATGGGTTCATTATTCTTAACTGGCCTCATCTTTTTAGCATGTATGGTTACAGCAATTGGCTTAACTTGTGCGTGTGGTGAGTACTTTGCTCAGTTAACAAAATTACCATATAAGCTTTTAGTCTTTATTTTAGTTGGTTTCTCTTTCATTATTTCGAATCTTGGCTTAACTAAACTGATTGCTATATCAGTACCTGTCTTAAGTGCAATCTATCCACCTGCGATTGTGGTGATTATGCTGAGCTTCTTTTGGAAATTTTGGCACAAACCTTCTTTTATTGTCGGTTCAGTAACGAGTATTGCTTTAATTTTCGGTATTATTGATGGTCTTAAAGTGGCAGGTTTCAGTAATTATTTACCTGAATTTCTTCAACATTTACCCCTAAATGAACAAAACTTAGCATGGTTGATCCCATCTTTAGTTGTTCTTGTAATTACCGTAATTATCGACAAAGTTAAATTCAAAAACATTTAATCTAGTGGCTTTTTTGAAATCGAGTTTTATCCAAACATGATTTTATATATTGAATAGAATGCTGTGTTTACCCAACCAGCATTTTATTTCCACCCTAGCTTTTAATGACAAATCAACAATAGATATAATTAATTTTTACTGTAAAAATACACTAAAATAATTTTTAGCTTACTCAGGAAAGAAGAGCAACAATGAAAACTAAATATTACTTAACATTAGCAGATGCGGAGTTTTTAATGGAAGAAGCTCAAAAATATGCAATTGAACATAACTTTAAAGTCAGCATTGCGATTGTTGATGAAACAAGCTCTCTATTACTCATGAAACGTTTAGATGGCGCCTCTCCTTTAAGTTCACATCTATGCTTAGAAAAAGCGAAATGCTCTTCAATATCAGGTAGACCCTCAAAGTTTTACGAAGAACTTCTGCAAAGTGGACGTCTTGGCTTTTTAAGTATGCCCAGCGCTCAAGGGATGCTAGAAGGTGGAAAACCGATTATTTATGAAGGTGAAATTTTAGGTGCTATTGGTGTATCAGGTGTTCAATCTTTTGAAGATGCAGAAATTGCTCAACACGCAATTGACACATTTTTTAAAAAGCAAAATAGCTAAAATAAAATGATAGAAAAGAGAAATTATTATACTTTTCACTTAAATAATTTCTCTTTCCTAAAAGAATAAGTATTTCATACAAAAATATTTAATATTTACTTTTTTAATACCTTAAGCTTTTATAAATATAGAGTTTTTTATAAAACTGCTCAAAAAAATTGCTATTCGCTATTGAATTGTATGAAAAATAGAAGTACAACATTAAACTTAAAACAAATTCTTGACTAAAACATTAGGTTTTAGTACCACCACAAGGAGGGATGGAGATGTTATCATTACATTTCAACAAACAAGTCTTCATTAACACTCTGAACAGCAAAGATTCAGTTGTGTATGGAGTAACGCCGCTTGCTCTTATGCTGACTTTACTGTTTCAAGGTATGATCAAAGGAAATTTAAAACCTGAATACTTTATGTATGCGATGGTTGTTTCTTTCATATTTTGTCTGTGGGCCTTTGTCGATCATAAGATGCGAAAATTAGCTAAACGACGTCTTAGTCAACAATAATTGTAAGATTAAAAAAATGGATGAGTGATCATCCATTTTTATATACCTAAAAATAAAAAAATTGTTCCCATAACTAAAATAGCTGTAGCTAATAATTCAGCAATAATCAATGCAACCATCATTAAAGACATTAACCATGAAGGTAGGTTAAAACGACCTAACCGATGGGGTTGTTTAAATTGATTTGTCGTGTCCTGTAAGTACCCATGTACGATATAAACTAAAATTGAAAAACTAAAAAACAAGAGATTTGCTAACACACACCACAAAGTAATATTTTCGCTTAAAACAGTAAAATAACTTAGCACAGCAAGAATTAAGCTAGCAGCTGCGTAAAGTAAGCTACTTCGATGAGCAATATCCACATAATAATGTGCACGACTCAATTCCGAACGGCGTATTTGCCAATATTTCCATACCCCTGTTAACATTCCTATCCATAAAAATATGCCACTAAAAACAATCGCTAATTGTACAGCTTTCGGTAAATCCATCTTTTTCCCAATTATTCGTTTTATTAAAATTTAATGAGCTGTATAGCATAAATCCTGACTTTATAGTCACATTTTAATCAAGTATCATTTTAGAACTCATGTAAATTAAACTCATCAACAAGCTAATCATTACTTAATATTATGGATAACACTTTTGAATCATTTTGGATGACCTGCAAAGATGGTTATCAACTTGCTGCACAATTTTATCCAGCTGAATCAAAAAAGTCGGCCAATCCTGTTTTGATTTGCCCAGCCACTGGTATTACCAAAAATTTTTATCATCCTTTTGCTACATGGTTAAGCCAACAAGGTTATGAAGTATTAAGTTTTGATTTCCGTGGAATTGGAGACTCATTGCATGGACCTTTAAAGCAAAGTGAAGCAAGTATTAATGATTGGGGAACGCTTGATATTCCTTGTGCAATTGATGCTTTATTAGAAAAAACACAAGCAGAACAAGTTACTCTTCTTGGCCATAGTGCTGGTGGGCAACTGTTAGGAATTGTGCCTAATTTTCGCAAAGTAGCAAAAGTTGTTGCGATAGCAGGTTCTACTGGCAACGTAAAAGGTCTTAAAGGTAAAACCAAGTTTCTGGCACCTGTCATGTTTAAGGTTATCTTTCCAATTTCTAGTACTTTAAAAGGTTATGGCGCTACTCAATTTATTGGAATGGGTGAAAACTTGCCTAAAAAAGTTGCTCAACAATGGAGAGAGTTTTGTAGCAACCCTGGCTATGTAAAAAATGCCATTGGTAAAACTGTCTTTCATGACTTTCATACTGAGATTGTCTGCCCGATTACTTCGATTTGGGCAAGTGACGATGAAATTGCCACTCAACAGAACGTTGAAGAATTATTAAGTTTATATCCTAATGCATCTACTAAAATGCTAGAACTAAACCCTCTAAAACTCGGATATAAATCAATCGGACACATGTTAATGTTTAAAAAATCACATCAAAAGATCTGGCCTCTTTTAGAGCAAGAAATTCAATACTAATTTTCAATTCATCATTTACTTTTTGCCTCTATACCAGTAATCCGGTTTAGAGGTTTTTTTTATTATTAAAAACGCCCTTCTCTTTTATAAAATAATCTTATTAAATTTATAGTTATCACAAGAAAGTAAAATATATTCGACATTCACTTCTTTGTATTAAAAACGAGCATTTTTTTACGTAAATACGTCGATATAGCTTTAAAGTTCTGCTATGGTAATTTATCTGAAGCTGTTGTTTAAAAACGGTTAAACTAACCTATTTTAATACAAACAGCTTCTTTTTTTCTGTTTTAGCTAAAGCCAAAGAAATTGTTCAAGGATAATTATGCTAGCACTAGAGCCTCAACATATTCATATGAATCAACATGCTGTTGATAAACAACATGCATTACAGTGTCTAGTAGATATATTAGTGAAAGATGGGTTGGTTACTCCTGACTATATAACAGGACTTATCAACCGTGAGCAGCAAAGTGCGACCTATTTAGGCCAAGGAATTGCAATCCCACATGGGACGCCTCAGTCACGAGAATTTATTTTAAAAACTGGTATTCGTTTAGCCCATTTTCCAGAAGGAATAATATGGGATGGGGAAAATACGATTTATTTAGCTGTTGTTATTGCAGCAAAATCCGATGAACATTTACAAGTATTACAAATATTAACTAGAGCGTTAATGCACGATGTAAGTGAACAAGTAAAAAATGCATCAAAACCTGAGCAAATTATTGAACTATTACAAGCTCAACCATTATCTTTAACACTACATGAAAATTTAATTCAAACTGAAATTGAAGCTCAGGATATTGAAGATTTGTTTTGGGCAGCAACTCAAGTCCTTAAAAAACAGAATTTCGTAAAATGCGGTTTCTTAAGTTCTCTAGATCCAGAGCAAGTCATTCAATTGCAAGACCAGATCTGGTCTGTCTCTAGTAATCAGTTTGTTCAACAACCAGCTATTAGTATTGTAAAACCACGTCATCCCTTAGATTTAAATGGGCAGAAACTAAATACTTTAGTCTGTGTTGCTGCAAATGATCAGTTAGATAGCCAAAGATTTAATCGGCTGATTGATATTTTATTTAATCCAGAACAAGTTGCACAATTAGATCAAACCCAAGCACCAAATGAAATTGCTAAAATTATTGGTGCGGAAGTGATTCCCGATTGGCCAAACCGTTCAGTTGTATTGGCCAATGCACATGGATTACATGCCAGACCCGCGACTCATTTAGTTAACTTAACAAAAACTTTTCAAGGCGATATTCAAGTTGCAGTAGATGAAGGTAGTTTTGTCTCAGCTAAGAGTTTGACCCGCTTATTGGCTTTAGGATGTAAACGCGGCCAAACTTTACGTTTCATTGCTGAACCAGGAACAGATGCAGTAGAAGCCTTAGATAAAGTGATTTTGGCAGTACAACAAGGCTTAGGGGAAGAAATTGAACCGCTACTCTCTTCAGATACCAAAGAAGATCAAACACCTCAAACCGTAACATCATTACCGAAAACATTGAGTACAAATACAGGTATTCCGGCTTCTAGTGGTTTAGCTTTTGGCCCAGTACATGTCATTAAACCTAAAGTTTATCAATATGAACGTATAGGTTTAAGTGTTAAAGCTGAGAAAGAGAAACTTGATATTGCTCTTCATGCAGTTAAAAATAATATTCACCAAGTTATTGCGAAATCTGAAGCTTCTGAAATTAAGCAAATATTCCAAGCACATTTGGAAATGCTTGATGACCCCGATCTCATTAATGGTGTTTATCAAAAGATTAACTTAAATCTTTCTGCCCCTGCTGCTTGGCATGAACATATTGAAGCAGCAGCTAAAGAGCAAGCGGCTTTACCAGACCGTTTACTGGCTGAGCGTGCTACAGACTTACGTGATATTGGGGATCGAGTTTTGGCTCAACTCTGTGGTGAAGTTATCATCGAAGAACCTAAAGAGCCTTATATCCTAATTATGTATGATGTGGGACCAAGTGATGTGGCTCGCCTCAATAAAGATCGTGTTGCTGGTATTTTAACAGCTGTTGGCGGTGCTAGTGCCCATAGTGCTATTGTTGCGCGTGCTTTAGGTATTCCTGCAATTGTTGGTGCTGGTGATCAAGTATTAGATATTGAGCAGAAAAGCTCTCTTCTAATTAATGGAGACACGGGAGCTTTCGTTTTAGATCCAACTGCTCAACAAATCGAAAATGCAAAACAGGAACGTGAGCTTCAACAAAAAATTCGTGAAGAAGCTGAACGCCACTGCCAAGAACCTGCGATTACTCTAGATCAACACCAAATCGAAATTGCAGCCAATTTAGGAAAAGTTCAAGCTACAGCCCACGCAGTAGAATGTGGCGCGGAAGCAATTGGCCTACTTAGAACAGAGCTTGTTTTTATGGCTCATAGCAGCGCCCCAAATGAGGCAGCCCAAGAAGCAGATTATCGGGTTGTCTTAGATGCACTTGCTGGTCGCCCTCTCGTAGTACGCACTTTAGATGTAGGAGGCGATAAACCTCTGCCTTACCTACCAATTGCAGAAGAAGAAAACCCGTTTTTAGGACTAAGAGGCATTCGCTTAACCTTAAGACGGCCAGAGCTATTGCGTCAACAACTTACTGCTTTGCTTAAAGCCGCAGATGATCGCCCTTTAAGAATCATGTTCCCAATGATTGGCCGTGTAGAAGAATGGCGTGCAGCTAAAGCAATACTTGATGAAGTAAAAGCTGAATATACATGTGCGAATTTACAAGTTGGCATTATGATAGAAGTTCCTTCTGCTGCATTACTTGCACCTATCCTTGCGCAAGAAGTAGACTTTTTCAGTATTGGAACAAATGACTTAACTCAATATACCTTAGCCATTGACCGTGGCCATCCTATCCTCTCTGCTGAAGCAGATGGTCTGCATCCAAGTATTTTGCAATTGATTGATCAAACAGTAAAAGCTGCACACAAACATGGCAAATGGGTAGGAATATGCGGTGAACTAGCAGCTGATCCAAAAGCTGTACCTATTCTTATGGGATTAGGTGTAGATGAACTCAGTATGTCACCGAATAGTATTGCCTTGGTAAAAGCACAGATTCGTACACTAAACTACAGCCAAGCTCAAATACTTGCACAGCGCGCACTTGAATGTGATAGCGCCCCTGCTGTACGTCAGTTATCCGAACAAGAACTGTAAAGATTAGGAATGGTAATGGCTAAAATTTTAACAATTACTTTAAATCCTGCAATTGATGTCACGATACAACTCAATGAGTTGCAGATAGGTGAAGTAAATCGCCAAGAATCTGTAGAGATTCATGCTGCTGGAAAAGGGCTTAATGTTGCACAAGTTTTAAAAGATTTAGGACATAATGTTATTGTTTCCGGTTTTCTAGGAAGTAGTAATCGACAGATTTTTGATACACATTTTGAGCAAGTTCAATTTCAATCTGAATTTATTTATATTGAGGGTGAGACGCGCCAGAATATAAAAATTGCTGAACATTCCGGTCGTATGACCGATTTAAATGGAAAAGGATTTTTAGTATCTGAACTAGATAAAAAGAATCTATTCCAAAAAATCGAAATGATTTTGCCGCAAGTAGAAGTCGTTGCTATTGCTGGTAGTCTTCCACAAGGTTTTAGTATTGATGAGTTTCAAAAGCTTATTAAGCTCATTCAAAAACATGGTAAAAAAGTTGCCCTTGATACAAGTGGTAAAGCGTTAGTCGCTGCAATTGAATGCCAACCCTGGATGATTAAACCAAACACCGATGAGTTAGTAGAAAGCTATCAGCTTCCTGCCACGACCTATGTCGAGCAAAAAAAGCTTTTTAAAAACTTAGCTAAAATTGAGCATGTCGTTATTTCGATGGGTGAAGACGGTGTAAACTGGCTACATGAAACACATCCACTACATGCCCAAGCCCCTAAAGTGATCGTTAAAAGTACCGTTGGTGCGGGCGACTCTCTTTTAGCAGGGATGATTCATGGCCTAATAAATAACTTCTCTGCCGAAGAAACATTGAAAACGGCTACAGCAATTGCGAGCCATGCTGTAACACAAATTGGCTTTCGTATTCCAAATGCTGAAATGCTAAACCAATTAAAAGCCCAAACTACAATCAATTCATTGAGCGAATCTGATGCCAACTGCTAAACATTTATTATTTGTCATTAATAGTCCGCAACAGCAAGTCAATGCTTTGATTTTAGCTCGAAAGCTTGCACAGGTAGCATCCCAACAGGGTTACGAAAATAATATAATTTCGCTCGATGAATTCGAAGAAAATCAAAACTTTGATCAAATCATTGTTATTGGACAACGTCCGAAAAATCTTAATATTTTTGGTACACACCCTTTATCTTTAATTAGCATTGAAGAAATCAAAAATGATGCTCATTCAGCTTTCCAAGCTGGCTTAGATCATTTAAAGCCAGCTCAAGATTGGCAGAGTGATAATACGCCATCGCCAAATAAAGCGACTAAATTTGTTGCAATCACTGCGTGCCCGACAGGTGTTGCCCATACCTTTATGGCTGCTGAAGCATTACAACAAGGTGCAGAAAAACTTGGTTATGATATTGAAGTAGAAACACAAGGTTCCGTTGGTGCAAAAAATATTTTATCAGCCCAAGCTATTGCTGAAGCGGACATCGTGATTCTTGCTACTGATATTGAAGTTAATACAGACCGTTTTGTGGGCAAGCATGTTTACCGATGCGGTACTGGTTTTGCATTAAAGCAAACAGATAAAGCTTTTGCTGAAGCGATTAGTAATGCACAAGTTTTAGATCAAGGTAAGCAACAAACATCAGCAGAGAACAAGGATAAAACCGAAAAAGTTGGCGTATATAAACATCTCTTAACAGGTGTTTCTTATATGTTACCTATGGTAGTGGCTGGTGGTCTTCTAATTGCCCTATCCCTATGCTTTGGCCTAAATGCTGCTGAGCAAGCAGGCAGTTTACCAGCCATATTAAAACAAATTGGGGCCGCTGCATTTATGCTCATGGTCCCGATGTTATCGGGTTATATTGCCTACTCCATTGCTGATCGCCCTGGCCTCGCACCTGGCTTAATCGGCGGCTTACTCGCCTCTCAATTACAAGCAGGCTTTTTAGGCGGCATCGTTTCAGGTTTCCTTGCGGGCTATATCGCACTTTTTATTGCAAAAAAACTCAAGCTTCCTACTAGTCTAGAAGCACTTAAACCGATTTTAATTATTCCTTTATTAGGTACATTATTTGTTGGCCTTATTATGTTCTATGTGGTTGGACAGCCTGTAGCACATATTTTCGAGCTCATGAAAGACTTCCTAAATAATATGGGTACAACAAATGCTGTGTTAATGGGAATTATATTAGCAAGCATGATGTGTATCGATTTAGGTGGCCCAATCAATAAGGCAGCCTACGCTTTTACTGTCGGATTACTGACAACAAATACCTATATGCCTATGGCAGCAACAATGGCGGGTGGCATGGTCCCTGCTATTGGTATGGCCATTGCAACTTTCGTGGCTAAAAATAAATTTAGTACAGGAGAGAAAGATGCCGGAAAAGCTGCTTTCGTATTAGGGTTATGTTTTATTTCCGAGGGTGCTATTCCTTTTGCAGCTAAAGACCCAATGCGCGTTATTCCAACTTGTATTTTAGGTGGTGCAGTGACTGGAGCACTTGTTGCACTATTCCACTGCGAGTTAGTTACTCCTCACGGCGGTGTATTTGTTCTTTTAATTCCCAATGCAATTAATCATGCTTGGCTCTACCTTGCTGCAATTGCTGCTGGTAGTATTGTTACAGGAATAAGCTATGCAATCGTTAAGAAAAAAGTAGAAGAAAAAATTGTGACCACTGCATAATAAAAAAGGGAGAATATTAATTCTCCCTTTTTTAAAATTAAATACTATTCAACAATCTGTTTTAATAGTGCTTATATCACTTAATCTGAGTAGCTCTTGCCATAATCTGTGCAGGTACTTCTTCTGCTAACATAACAGTTAAAGTTGGCTCTTTTTGCGATTTAGCAGATAAATTCTGAGATTCTAAAACTGTATTTATATCTTTTGGAGCTAATTTAAACATAGCACCTGTTGCAGGATCTACAATTAAAATCCCGATTAAACCACCAAAAAGAATATTACCAAAATACCAACCACTCAATGTTCCGGTAACTTCTACGGTTTTGCTTTGATAACCAGCCTTACTAAAAGTTACCTGATAACTTTCAGGTTTGAAATAGCCCGCCCCCTTTTTCAAACTTACTGTTGCTGGTGTTTGCCCAGTATGGATTTTCACACCTTTACGATTTTTAATCTCAATTGTTGCAGACTCAGGCACACTAGTAAAAGTCAGTGTTTGCGAAGAACCTGAAACAATAGTTGCACAACCATTTATTCCCAAAGTTAAAGCAATCAAAGAAGTAAGTAATAATTTTTTCATCATGAAACCAAAAGATTTATCAGTAATTATTGGAATGCGAACTATAATAAATGAAACAAAAAATAACAATTAAAATACAATTTATTAGAGCAACAATTAAGCAATTTCTTAAGTAATAGTTATTAAAAATATAATTTATAGACAAAAAACTAAATTTATAACGCTCATCATTCAACTAGTTTTTTAATTTTATATAATATAATCAATAATTTGTTAAATAAACCCATTTTATTTTGCTAAATAATAGATGATTCATGTTAAATGTATGGTAAATTTCACCAACAAAAAAACAAATTAAGATATTGATATTAATAAATATTTTATATTTAAATATCTTGATTTTTCATAGTTATGACTTTAGAGACAAAAACTATCTCGTTCAATGCCACGGTCAAATCATAATTTTTTTTCTACGATGCGTTTGCAAGCCAATATCGTTTAATTAACGATCAAGTAAGCCTAGATGCAATCTTGTATATCTGTTCAAAGATTTTAAGGAATTAATGGCTATGACTTATCAAGTCACATTAATTTTCAACAAACTTTGACTATAGAAGAAAAGTATTTGTAGTTTGTGCAAAGTATAGGGATGTTTATCAAGACAAGGGTAACTAAACCATGTCATTGTTAAATTTAGCTATATAAATTTTGCTCAGCAAGTAAAGTCCTGCTATAACTTGCTTGATGAAACTATATTTTTCAACTATTAAAGATAGTTCACCAGAAATGCGATCCACCAAGGTATGGGGAAAAGTCAATGACAAAGAAGTATGCGCGTTTTTTACCTACAACAGAATCTTTTACTCTTGAAGATTTTCCATATTATTGGATTACTCAAGTACATGCTCAGTATGTACAAAATATTGATAATGCTTTAAAAAAATATGGTTTAGATAACTCACGTAGACGCATTATGTTGGCTTTAAGCAGTAAGCCCCATGCGAGTGTTTCTGAACTTTCAGACATGATTATTTCAAAAATGTCGACGACGACTAAAATTGTCTATCGTTTAAAAGATGAAGGTTTAGTTGAAACTTATTCTTGTCAGACTGATGGTCGAATCACCCGCGTGGTACTTACAGAAAAAGGTACTGAAATGATCAATAAGATTAATGATCTAACCAGCGTAGTACTCGAGCAATCATTCGAAGGTATCACTCCATTGCAATTAGAAAAAATGATGGAAAGTTTAAAATTGCTTTTAAAAAATCTTTCTCGTTAAAAATGGAATAGATGTTTTACTCGTCAGCAATAACTAAGCTCTCTTCAAGAGAGCTTTTTCTATTTTAATGCCTCGTTTAAGCATTGATAGAAACAATACCCTACATAAAATAATCAATTAACTTCTCATGTGTTGACTTGAGCTCTTAACTCCAGTAGAAATTCTCTTTCAATAACTGAATAGCAAATTTTTGAAAATGGCTAAAAGAAAATACAAAAGTGACAAGTTTCAAGTGCGCCGTATTAACCGTCAATGGTGGGTACTTGAAAAAGACCTCGAATCAAACTGCTATTTAAAACATGAACAAGTGGCAACCAAAACCTTAGCAAACAACTATGCAGATGATTATATTGAACAATACTATATGAATCTTTACATTCAACAAGAGTTGAAAAAACCTGAAACTGTATAAAAAAGCCATTTGGCTTTTTTTTATTTTTAATAGTTTGAAATTATAAAATCAAAAATTAGGAATAAAAAAAAACCTACATCTTGGGGAAAATGTAGGCTATAAAATGCACAAAAAGGAAATATATATCCTTCTTGATAAAAAGAATTTTACGATAATATAAGCCTTTATTTTATATTACTTTTGTAAACTTAATGGTGGTTATTGTATTTATCTAGAATTTTTTAAACCCACCCTTCTTGATATATTATGGTTAAAATTTGAGTTATTAAAATTTTAATCATCACAATTTACTTCTCATCATTTTATAATTTATTTTCATTAGTTTTATTAAGATAGGTTTCTAAAGACAATTATAAGTTTCTGTTTTAATAAGTTTTTTACAAAAATAAGCATAAATCTTTTTTTTAACTTAACACAGATAAAAATCAATAAATAACAAAAACATAAATTAAATATTAAGTATATAATATATTTAACACCTCAATTTTAGTTCAAAAAAAAGACAGTTTAAATTTATTTATTGCTGTTTTGATTACTACAGAAAGATTACAATAATGACTTATAAATAGATTAACCCCATACAATCTTTCTAGGCATGTTATGACTTCAATGTCGAACAACACCCAAAAGCATTTTATTGTTGAGCAAATTCCACTACCAACATGGGTAAGTGATGAAAATGGCTTGATATTATATTGCAATGTAGAGTGTACAGAATATTGGCAGGATACTTTTTCTCCATTACCTCAGCAATGGTTAGATTTTATATCTCCTGTCGATTTAGATGAAGTCAAAAATAGATGGCTCGAAGCAATTCGCCTGCAAAAAAGAATAGAACTAAAATGCCGACTTTTACAAAGTGGCAATCAATATAGATGGTGCAAACTTTCTATTCAAGCCTCCAAATATCGCGGCTCTTCTTTAGCCAGTGAATGGTATGTCAGCTTTTTAGATATTGATCACGATATTCAAGAACAACAAAACTTGCAAAAGAATATTGAAATACAAAATCAAATGTTAGACATCAGTGTTGATTGCATTAAAGTATTAAATGTTGATGGCACAGTTTCTCATATGAATAAATCAGGATGCCTCGCTTTAGGCGTTCCTGTTGATGAAACAGAATTTGGAATGAAATGGCTTGAGCTTTTGCCACCTCATATTCGTAAACGTGGACGCGTCGCTCTAAAAAAAGCCCTTCAAGGCAAAGTTGCCAGATTTGCTGGAATGAGCTGTTTACCAGATCAGGACCCAGAATATTGGGATAATATGCTGACCCCGATTCATCGGGAAAATGGTGAAATCGGACAAATACTTTGTGTATCACGTAACGTTACTCAACAGCATTTGACAGAAAATCAGCTTAGAAATATGAGTGAAAGAGATGACCTGACCGGTTTATGTAATCGGCGCTCATTTAAATTTCAACTTAAACGAACCCTTGCATATTCAAAAGATAGTCAAACAAGTGTGGGTTTACTATTAATTGATCTTGATCATTTTAAACATATTAATGACACTTTAGGGCATAGCGCAGGCGATCATCTTTTAAAAGTTTTATCCAAACGGTTTAGTCATTGTGTTGATGATGAAAGATGCTTTGTCGCAAGACTGGGTGGAGATGAGTTTGCGGTTATTATTAATAACCTTAAATCTGAAAACGATGTGCGTGACCTAGCCGCAATTTTACTTCAGCAGCTAAATCAACCTATTACCTATTTAGGCAATGTGCTCAATGGTGGTATGAGTATTGGTTGTGCGATTTATCCTCAAGATGCCGTAGACCAGTCAGGTTTATTAAGTTGTGCTGATATGGCATTGCATGACTTAAAAGCGCGTGGTCGTGGTGGTATTCGTATGTATAATCCATGCATGATGCAAATGACCGAAACAGTCGCATCTCAACTTAATTTAGCACGCCAGCTTATTCGCCATCATACCATCCAGCCCTACTACCAGCCCAAAGTAGATTTAAGAACTCATCGTGTTGTAGGTTTTGAAGCTCTATTACGATGGCATACTACTTCAGCTCAAAGAGGTTACCCTGCACAAATTGCAGAGGCTTTTAAAGATTATAATTTAGCGAGTAAGATCGGTGAAACTATGCAACATCAAGTTTTACGTGACATCGCCAAATGGATAGATCTTGGTATTAAACCTCTTCCTGTTTCGCTCAATGCTGCCCCAGTTGAGTTCTTAAGAGACAACTATGCTGAAAAGCTTTTGAAAAAGATCAATCAATTTCAAATACCGACACATTATATTGAAGTAGAAGTCACCGAACATATGCTTGGCGATCGAGGTTCAGAATATGTGATCCGAGCACTTAATAAATTAAAGCAGCATGGCGTAAGTATTGCATTAGACGACTTTGGTACTGGTTTTTCATCGCTCACCCATATTCGCGATTATCCAATTGACAGCTTAAAAGTAGATTGTAGTTTTATACAAAAGATGCAACATGACCCATCAATTTATGCGATTGTCCAAGCAATTGGTTTACTCGCTCCAAATTTATCACTAGGGCTCATTGCAGAAGGAATTGAAACTCCAGAACAAGAAGAACTACTTCGACAATTTGGATATAGTATAGGTCAAGGATTCTTGTTTGAGTCCGCTATAGATGCTAATCAAGTCATTTCAATTCTCAAACAGAATCAACCCTACTTAGAAAGTCATTACAATGCTTTAAGATAGAATCTTTAATAAACTTTCTCGCCTCTATTCATACTAAAAATAAACAATAACTTTTTAAAAATTGTTCATAATATAAGCATAAAGATAATAAGTCGGTGTTTTAACACCATACATTGTCATAGGACAATAAGGAGCAATATATGAGTTATCACCATATCTTGGTTCCAGTCGATGGTTCTCCTACTTCACTCATTGCTGTCAATCATGCAGCAGCACTTGCTAAGGCCTTTGGTAGTAAAGTGACCCTAGTATATGCGCTTACTATAGATCCTTTCATTTCTGTAGAATTCATTGATAGTACAGAATTAGCACAGGATTATTTTAATAAAGCTAGAGCATCGATTCAGGGTATTTTAGACCAAGCAAAAGAACAATTTAGCCAACATGGAATTTATGTTGAGACAAAAATTGTTGAGGGTCAAACAATCCACACAGAAATTATTAAAGCAGCGACCGAACTCAAAGCAGATTTGTTAGTCATTGGTTCTCATGGTCGAAAAGGGTTTAAAAAGTTCTTCTTAGGAAGTGTGACTCAAGCTCTTTTAGGAGAAATTCATTTACCGGTATTAGTCGTAACCGAATAGTTTTTCTGAAGCTGAAAAAAAACCGATCTTATGAAGATCGGTTTTTTAATAGCCTATTTTACTGAGCTTTATATGTAAATCTAATCAGAGATCCTGGGTTTTCTAATGTATTCGTTACAG
Source organism: Acinetobacter sp. V91_7 (assembly GCF_031799075.1). Classification (NCBI taxonomy): domain Bacteria; kingdom Pseudomonadati; phylum Pseudomonadota; class Gammaproteobacteria; order Moraxellales; family Moraxellaceae; genus Acinetobacter; species Acinetobacter sp. V91_7. Next base: position 88,971 of record NZ_JAVQNT010000030.1, on the reverse strand, counting down.
AACCATCATCTTTTTGGACATTTCCGGAAGTATCAGTCAATACATATAAAACATTTCCATCTGGACTTGCAATCACGTCACGATAACGATTGTTGCTCTTAAACATCGGCACAGCATCATCATAAGTAGCACTGTAAGTTGGATCTAGCTTAATACGGAAAATAACACCGCGCTTTAAAGATGGAACCAATAATGTATTTTCCCAACCAGAAATTGCTTTTTTGCCTCCCTTATAGACATAAGCAGATGACGGTGCAACCGTTGGCCAGCAAATGTAGGTCATATCCCCACAGGTTGGGTCATTATAGTTATAGGTATCTTGGACGGTATATAAAGTTTTTAATGGCGGTACAAAGTTTTTACCAGTCCATTCAGACTCTTTAGTCACTGGAACGCCAGCTGCCACTTTTAAACCATTTTGTCCTAAATCTTTAATTTGTGACTTATTGGTTGCTGCCGAATAATTTGCATAGGCATAACCACTGTCATCTTTATAACCCGCTACATTTGGCCAGCCATAGTTACCACCTTTAACAATCAGATTAATTTCATCGTCAGAGTTTGGACCCTGTTCAGATTGCAACAGTTTACCATTTGGAGTAAATGCCAAGCCCTGTGGGTTACGATGACCGAGCGTATAAATATGGCTAATTACACCATTAAAACTTGGATTATCTTTTGGAATACTTCCATCCAGATTTAAGCGTAATACTTTACCCATATAGGTATGATAGTCTTTGCCGCTCAGTTCCTGTTGAGTCGGCGTATACTGTGCTTGATTTGGTAAGAATAAATAAGCAAGCTGGTTACGTCCCTGATCACCAATCGTATAGTAAATCTTTTGGTCTGGACCAATGACAAGACGACCCGACTGATGGTCTTTCGATGAAGGTAATCCTGCCAATAAATCTACTGGTTTCTCAAGAGTATCTGTTGCTTTGTTATAAGTATATCGACGGATAATAGTTTGATTGGGTAATTCTTTATCTGTAGATTTCGGATTTTTAAATGTACCTGAAACATAGATATAAGGATTATTTTTAAAGTCAGGATGAAAGGCAAAACCCAATAAACCGTTTTGTCCATCGGCATCATTTACAATCTCAGGAACCTGAAAAATTGTTTTTACACTGCCCGACTCTGGATTCACTCTTAGAATCTTACCTGTTGCCCGCTCCGTTAACCAAATTTGATTATCAGGTCCCCACAACAAAGCATGTGGCTTATTTAAATTAGATAGAAGAACTTTCTTATCAAAGCTTTCTGTTTTCGCTTTAGCAAATTGAGATGGAGTAAGAGGGACATCAGCAAATGCTGGATTGAGCGTAAGTAGCTGAGCAGCACCTAATAAAGTAATTTTAGCCAATAAATGTTTATTCATATGTCCACCTTATAAATTGTCAAAATTTTCCGAGAATTTTTAAACCGTTAATAAAGGGTTTGTAGGAGTTCTCTATATGATTTGTATTATGATGAATAACGAATCTATTAAAATCTAAATTTCTGAAAGGCTCTGTTGCATAAAAGTAGCTATTAAAAATGGATGAACACTCTCACAAAGTCTTTTTAAGATGAGTAACTTAAAGCTAAGTTTGATATATTTTTATACATGCTCAATTAATTTTATATCTTAATGTTTTTTGAAATGCTCTTCTAAAGTTAGCACAATATCGCTATTAACCATGAATGCAAATCAATATCCTTTCTTAAAAAAATTTCATAAACCCAATGATGAAAAGCATTCAATTATAAGGTTTTTGCTATGCAAACTTCCTAAGCTCAGGTTAGTCAACCTTAAAAACTTATGCTATTCTTCGGCCACTTTTTAAAGCCTCAAATTCTCTATTACCATGACACTTACGCCACCTTAAGTTTATTTACCCTTACCCATTGTAAATAACTCATCACTGTTTAGTGATGTGGTGTAGTCGCTTGTGTTGATATATCACATCACTAGCCTTTTCAAAATTTAGAACTATAGGCTATCCCCCTCATGTTAACGAATGTCCGAGAACAATGGTTCTCTAATGTCCGTGCAGATATTCTTTCCGGTCTTGTTGTTGGTCTTGCTTTAATTCCTGAAGCAATTGCATTTTCAATTATTGCGGGTGTAGACCCGAAAGTTGGGTTATACGCGTCTTTTTGTATTGCAGTCATTATTTCATTTGTAGGTGGTCGTCCCGCTATGATTTCGGCAGCTACGGGTGCCATGGCTCTAGTCATGACTACACTGGTAAAGGACCATGGACTTCAATACCTATTTGCAGCAACTGTTTTAACTGGTGTCATACAGATCTTAGCTGGATACTTCAAACTCGCCAAACTCATGCGTTTTGTTTCCAAATCGGTCGTTATTGGGTTTGTTAATGCCCTCGCCATACTCATTTTTATGGCCCAACTCCCAGAATTGGTAAACGTGACGTGGCATGTTTACTTATTGGTAGCAATTGGTTTAGCAATTATTTACCTATTCCCTTATGTACCCAAAATTGGAAAGTTTTTTCCTTCACCTCTTATTTGTATTGTCGTCATTACACTACTTGCCATTTTTCTAGGTATTGATGTTCGAACGGTTGGTGATATGGGTTCACTACCAGATACCTTACCTATATTTTTAATTCCAGATATTCCTTTTAATTTAGAAACACTGCTTATTATTCTTCCCTACTCATTAGCCCTTGCGGCTGTCGGCTTACTTGAATCGATGATGACAGCAACAATTGTTGATGAAATGACAGATACTCCAAGCGATAAATTCCAAGAGTGTAAAGGTCAAGGGATTGCCAATATTGCCTCAGGCTTTATGGGAGGAATGGCCGGTTGTGCCATGATTGGCCAATCAATGATTAATGTAAAATCTGGTGGTCGCACACGTTTATCTACTTTTTGTGCAGGAATATTTTTACTGATTTTAGTTGTATTTTTAAGTGATTGGTTAAAGGTGATTCCTATGGCAGCTCTAGTTGCTGTCATGATTATGGTGTCAATCAGTACTTTTGAGTGGAAATCGCTTATTCACTTTAAAGCGAATCCTAAAAGTAGCAATGTCGTTATGATTGCAACTGTCATTGTTGTTGTGGCTACCCATAACCTAGCACTAGGCGTATTAACCGGTGTTTTACTTTCCGCGTTATTCTTAGCCAATAAACTTGAAAATGATATTCATGTAAATACGTCCTTTGAAGGTGAAATGCGTGTGTATGATTTAAGAGGACAAATATTTTTTAGTTCTTCTGAAATGTTTATGCAAGGATTTAACTTTAAGGAAGATGTAAAAGAAGTCATTATTGATCTTACACACTCACATATTTGGGATGTAACTTCCGTAGCAATGCTTGATTCGGCCATCAATAAATTTCAAAAAAATGGCATAAAAGTTACTGTACGCGGCTTAAATGAAGCCAGTTCAATCATGATTGATAAATATGGTACTCACGCTAAAATTTAAAAAAGGTCCTTCGGGACCTTTTTACGATCTACAGATTACATGTTTTATGAAGGAGATTTATACAACAAACGATTTGGACTACCAGATGGATTTTTTACCACATTACTACTTGCTTGATTTAAAAGATTAGTAGAGATGGTTTGTGGTGCCGCAGTGGGCGTGCTTTGCAGCATTTCAGCAACGACACCTGCAACATGTGGCGTAGCCATCGATGTTCCATTTAGAATTTTAGTAGCCGTATTACTGCCTATCCAAGAAGAATTAATTTGGCTTCCGGGTGCAAAGATGTCAACACAGCTTCCATAATTAGAATAGCTGGCTCGCGTATCAGTATTATCTGTAGCAGCAACTGTAAGTGCTTTACTTACTCTTGCAGGTGATGCACTGCAAGCATCAGTATTTGAGTTTCCAGCAGCCACGACCATTACATAACCATTATCAAATAAATTTTCAACTGCACTATCTAAAGAGGTACTCGCATCCCCACCTAATGACATATTCACAACAGCCGGTTTTTTACCATTTTTTAATATCCAATCTAAACCAGCAATCACATTACTAGATGCACCAGAGCCATCACATCCTAAAATCCGAATTGGAACCAAATTTACATTCTTAGCAACACCATAGGTACTTCCGCCAACCGTACCTGCGACATGTGTACCATGCCCATTACAGTCGCTTGTACCATTCCCATCCGATATTGCGGTATACCCGCTTAATACCCGCCCAGAAAATTGTTGATGGCTAGACAATATACCTGTATCAACAATATAAGCTGTCGTGCCAGAACCCGTCTGTAAATATGAATAAGCAGAATTTAAAGGTAAAGCTTTTTGGTCAATACGATCTAGTCCCCAATCCGGATTACTCTGAGTAGTGGCATCAATTTTCATGACTATATCGTTTTCTATAGAAAGTACTTGCGGATTTTTTTTCATTGCTTCGACAAAAGCAGTAGCCGCTGTATCGGGTAAATAAATTGCGAAACCCTTAAGTACAGTGTCATACGACTGTAAGACCTTAGCGCCATGTTGCTTAGCAATATTCTGAGCGAAATCTATAGATGGACCAGCATCTTTATTGAGAATAACAATATATTGGTTTTTAATAATTCCCTTTGCTTGAGAAGAATCTAGTAAAGAGATTGTTGTGTTTGGTGCTGCATGGACTAGATTGACGGCGGCCAATGTTAAGAAAGCAGCCGATACTTGGCAAAACTTCATGAAAAATCTCCATATCTTTTATTCATACATCGTTGTTATGATTTGTACTGTCGTTATATTTAAGAATTAAAACATTTTTGGTAAGAAATTTTGATTGGCCTCTCCCTACATCAAAACTAAATCATATTTTCATAAAACTTTGTTTTGTACAACGCTAGTATCTTTTTTAGATCAAAAATGTGAACCAATTCTAAAAATCAGAGAATTATAGGTTTGGGTTTAAAGATTAATTATTATTCTTGACTATAAAACTTCAAGAAGGATTTATAATATAAAAATATATAATCATTACCAATAATATAAAAGTAGAAAGTGCAAGATAGGTACCAACTGTATTAAAACTTCGCAAAAATTTCCAGATATCCATAAAAATATAATAAAACAATTATTTATAAAAATTATTTCAGACTTTAAATAAATCAGCAATCAGAATAGGTTTACAATTTTTTTAACTATAAAGGTTCAGTATCAAATACGTAAAAAATATTACTTCAAAAAAATATAAATATATTATGTAATTATAAATTATTCTTGATTTTTAGTTCAGGCAACTCCAATTTCTGTCCCGCTAAATGATGTTTACAATTAAGAGAGTATTCAATAAAACCTTCTTCTATAAAATAATAACAACGCCCAATAATACTTATGCTCGGATTAAATGTTGGTTTTTCAAGACTACCATTAAAGAACCACTGACTCCCATTAGAAAAGGGATGCTCTACCGGAATATAGTGGAGATGCCCACAAGCCGGACACATATGTACATACATCCCACCCTCAAAATATTGTACTTTCATAAAGGCTCCTTTTTAAATAAAAAAGCCAACCCATAGAGCCGACTCAATCTATCCACATAAGAACACTACCTATTATTTAATTATTCGTTATATTTTTCTCTTTTTGTTTTTCTGCTTTTACTTTAACCAAGAGATATTACAAATTGATGAAGATGTTTTTTAAATTATATTTATAACACTCATCAAATATTAAAGAATTGGATAAAATTTAAAATAGTTTTTAATAGAATTAAATATCATTCAAAATAATTATAATATTTTACTTATAATTAAAAAATAAAAAAGTCCGTATCTTGGGAAGCTACGGACTTCAAAACTCATCTAAACAACAGCTAAGCAATTTGTCGCTTAGTGAGAAAGCACTATCTTTTTAATCTAATTAAGTTCTATATTCAGGTCAAGAACAACTCACACTTTCTGTAAAAATCAGGATAAGTTGTGATTTATCTCACATTCATCTTATGATCGGCTTAGGTTAAGAATTTTATAAAACAATATTGCATATATTATTTTTCAAATACTTAACTTAATATATGCCTAAAATAATACTCTAAAATCGTATAGTGATTAATGTGAGAAATAAGCTTAAAAGATATCAACCTCTGTTCTTGATCTTTTTTACTTTCAAAATAATTTTGGCTTTGCCATTTCAATTCTTCGAGTTCAAGTTCTCCACATAAAATTGTGCATGGGGTGTCAATCTGCTCTTTATGATGAATTGGGCTATATTTCAAAATATCTTCTTTTGTCAAATTCAGCGCATGATTTAAATGAGTCTTTTGTATTGGCTCTAAATCATAAATTCCACTTAATAAGGCCATCTCAGATATGAGCGGATGGCTTACAACTAATGCGCCAAGATGTGCTCCAGCTGAGTGGCCAACCAACTCAACCTCATCAGTTATCCACTCTTGCTCTGCAATGAAATCGAGAGCTTGATGAACTTGCGCCACAATATCTGCAATTTTACTCTGTGGTGCCAAATCATATTCCAACAAAATACATTGGACACCTTGCGCTAAAACATGGGGAGCGACAAATGCAAAATCTGATTTATCACACCACTGCCAATATCCACCATGGATAAAAATAATGGTTTTATTCGCCTGTTCTACAGGAAATAAATCCAACGTTGATCTGGGATGAATACCATATTGAATATCTCGGATATGTCTATATTTTTGATAACTCACCAAGCTTCTTAGCTGAAAGTCAGTCAGTATCTCATCCTCATTAGGCACTGTCGTCGCATTATCATATTCTCTCATGCTTTTCTCACTTTAATGATTCTTCATGGGCACTTAAAGAGAGCTTGGCTGATGAGCGTTTTAAATAATAGAAAAAAGTAAGAATGATAATTAGAGGAACACCAAATTGTAAAGTTGACTTAAATTCGTTAGTAAACCAAGTCGTAACCGTGATACTTAAAATTGCAATTAATCCCAACAGAGAAATTAACCGACTAGCAGGAACTTTAAACTTTAACTGTAAACCTTGTTGCGCCATATTTCTTCTAAAAAACATGTGGGTAACAAAGATGCTGCCCCACGTAAACAATGCTCCAAACATGGATAGCGCAATCATAATCGGGAAAGCCGAAGCAGGATTAATCGTATAGACAATGCTCGCAATACCAATACCAACAGCAGACAAGAGCAGCGCGTTAACGGGTACACCATTGCTACTAATGCGCCCAAAGAGTTTCGGTGCGTCACCAGCTCGTGACAAGCTAAACAACATACGTGTTGAGATATAGAGCATACTGTTCATCGCCGATAGAGCTGCGACAATTACAATGAAATTTAAAATACTGTCTGCATATGGAATACCTACAATCTTCATTACCATTACAAAAGGGCTAGTCGCCTCAGAACCAATTAAATCCGTCCATGGAACAAGTGCTACAATTAAAAATAAAGACAATAAGTAAAACAGAATTAACCGAATAGCCGTACTCTTAAAGGCTGTTTTAACAGCTTTTTCTGGATCTTTAGCTTCACCTGCCGCAACAGCAATCATTTCGATACTTAAATAGCTAAATATTGAAATAATGACTCCAATCCAGACCCCACTAAAGCCGTGGGGAAAAAAGCCACCATGTTCTGTTAAATTGGAAACGACTTGCCCAGTTCCTTCATGACTTTGAGTCAAGATGCCAATAGACAAAAGAATAAATACAATAATGGCAAAAACTTTAATGGTCGAAAACCAATATTCAACCAATCCAAAAGCCTTAACACTATATGCATTTACCACCAGCAAGGTCATTGAAAAAAAAGCAATCCAAATCCAAGAACCAACATGTGGGAACCATAATTTCATATAGTCAGCAACTGCTGTGATTTCTGTGCCCACGGCTAATACAATGCATGCCCAATAGCAATAACGGACTAAAAATCCAGCAAGTGGACTAATATAATGTTCTGCATAGGCTCCGAAGGAACCTGAAGTGGGATGCTGAACTGTCATTTCAGCTAAACAAGCCATGATAGCAAATGCAATTAAGCCACCAATCGCATAGCTTACAATGACAGCTGGGCCAGCAAAGCTGATTGCAAACTTGCTTCCCATAAACAACCCTGTACCAATCGCTCCACCAATTGCAATCATTCCCATTTGTTTTGCGGATAATTTCTTATGTAAGCCCGCTTCTCTATTTTGTATTTCGTCAAAGCTACTCATAGGCCCTCCTAGCCTTTTGCTGATTTTGATTTCCTGAATATCAGGTCACTTCGCCTCTAACCAGATAACGCTCATTTTTCCATTCGTTATTCAGCATAATTTGCTTAAGATGCTGTACAGCATTCCAGACATCTTCAAAACCTAGGTATAGGGGAGTAATTCCAAAACGTAATACTTCTGGCTCTCGGTAATCGCCGATTACGCCTCGGGCAATGAGTGCCTGAATAATTTCATAGCCATATTCATGGCGATAACTCACATGGCTACCACGATATTGATGATTTAAAGGTGTAATAAGTTCAAAACCAAACTGTACACATTCCTGATGGACGAGTTGAATAAACAAATCGGTTAATTTGAGTGATTTCTCGCGTATTTGTTGCATATCCACTTGCAAGAAAATATCGACGCCGCATTCAATCAAACTCATAGAAATGATGGGCTGAGTTCCACATAGATAACGACGGATACTATTGGCCGGCTCATAATGCTGTGCCATATCGAATGGCTTCTTGTGACTCCACCAACCCGATAAAGGTTGCCAAAACTGGTCACGATGCTTTCGATTTACCCATAACAAAGCTGGAGAACCAGGGCCACCATTTAAATATTTATAAGTACATCCAATCGCAAAATCACTATTACTCTGGTTTAGATCCATAGGAACTGCACCAACTGAGTGGCATAAATCCCAAATAATCAAAGCATCTTTAGAGTGAATTTGTTGATTAATAGATGCCATATCATAGAAATATCCGGTCCGATAATTCACATGAGAAAGTACAACTACTGCTACATGTTTTTCTAATACACGTGATAAATCATCTACGCCATCAATCAATTCAACTTGATAACCTTGGTGAATTAAATCAATGAAACCCTCAATAATATAAATGTCTGTTGGGAAAGCATCTTTTTCCGCCACAATAATTTTACGTTCTGGAAATTTTTCGGCTTGAATTTTTACCGCAGCTGATAGAACTTTAAATAAGTTCAGAGTAGTAGAGTCAGAAATAACAACTTCACCCTGCTCTGCACCAACAAGTTTAGCTACTTTATCGCCAAGTCGAGTAGGTAAACCCCACCAATCTGCTTTGTTCCAGCTATTAATTAAGTCCTCTCCCCATTCTTGGGAAATAATATGCTGAGCGACATCTAATGATTTCTTCGGTCTCGCACCTAAAGAATTACCATCTAAATAAATCACTTCTTTTGGAAGCGCAAATTCCTCTTTAAATTTTTTGAGTTCATCTTCCTGATCCCAATAGAGACACTGTTCATGAGTAATCATTGTTATTTCACCTATTTCAACATTTCCTTTGTTTTTGAATTTTATCACGGAAATTCTTACAATTTATTCGATAATATTTGATTAAAATCTTTAATTTTCGTATAAAATTCTAAATATAATTAAAAAATACGGATGAAATTCTAAAATGAATGTAGATGCAATCGATCTAAAAATCTTAAAGCATTTGCAAGATAACGCGCGGTTAAGTAACCAGGAACTCGCCGATCTCGTTAATCTTTCAGCATCGGCCTGTCATCGACGGGTTAAAATTTTAGAGGCAAATGGAGTAATTGAAAAATATCAGGCAAAAGTCAATTATGAAAAATTAGGCATAAAAATTGAGGCAATTGTCGAAATTAAACTTGCACAATTAACCGAAAACGATCACAACTTTTTTTTAAGTCAGATCAAAAATTTTGATGAAGTCATTAATGCTTATATTATTACAGGCGAATCTAATTATGTTTTACACGTTGCGACTAAAGATTTGAATTCGTTTTCCCATTTTGTCATTAATACCTTAAACAAAATTAAAGGTGTCGTCAGTATTAATTCCAAAATCATTTTACAGAAGATTGTGCAGAAACCGCTTTAACCTTCTTATTAAAGAGTTATTCTATGATTGAAACTGAACGTCTAATCCTAAGACAATGGAAAGAAAGTGACTTTGAATCTTTTATCAAAATGGGCCTAGATCAAGACGTCATGCAATTTTTCCCAAGCCTTCTAACACCTCAAGAAAGCCTTAACTTAATCCAGAAAATTTCACGTCTCATTGATGAAAATGGTTGGGGCTTTTGGGCAGTAGAATTAAAAGAAAGCCATCAATTTATCGGGTTTATTGGTTTACACAACCAACCTGAGCAATTTGATTTTTCTCCATGTGTCGAAATTGGTTGGAGACTTGCAAAAGAATTCTGGAAACAAGGTTATGCTACCGAAGGAGCAAAAGCCGTTTTAGACTATGGTTTTAATATACTTAATTTAGATAAGATCGTTTCGTTCACAGCCATTATTAATACACCTTCTCAAGCTGTAATGGAGCGGATAGGAATGCAAAAAGTTAAAAACTTTGATCATCCCAAAGTGCCCCTCCATCATGAATTAAGAGCGCATGTGCTATATGAGATCACTAACTATTCATTCAATTTATGATTAAAGTTAAAACTTACGCCTTTAGACAACTAAAAATTTAAAAATGCTTACTCATCGAAATCATACCCAACAGAAGTAGACTGTTCCCAATATTCATGGATTTTATTTGCTATTTCTTCTTTTTCCATTGTAGTCAGTACGTAAAAGAGTTTGGCCTCTTTATTTTTTCTTAGAATTAATAAGTTGTAATAATCATACTCGGGTCCACTAAGCCCTAGTGTAGGTTGCGATTCACAGTGTTTTTCTGCTTTGTAGTGCCATTCAAGCTTATAAGTATCGAGGCCATCGGCAGCATTGATTACGATACCGTCATTGGTTCCACCAATAAATCCAATTTTCATTGCTTTCTCTAAATTCTTATTAGGATAATTTTCAATATAGCGCTAATTGAGTACTCTTCAATTTATATATTGTTTATCAAAAAGTATCGTATGTAACTATAATTAGAGAAAACGATTAGATAATAATTTGGATTTCTAATTTAGAAGATGCTGACTATTGTTTTACTCAAAATAAAGGAAGAATTTTCTACTAAACTGTTTCATTATTATTTTTTGTTTTGCAAACTTCCGCGTTATAATTTCAAACCATTTATCTTCCCTATCCATACCATTAATCTATACAATTTTTAGAAAAATTAATGGATGGAGCTTTGAATTAATTTATGATTTTAAAAGGATATATGGTAGATGTGTCTTAGAAAGTTTGCTTTGAATGATTTTGGAGATATTTAAAAATATGTCTAAAATCATAATGTTTGACATGGATGGTACGCTATTAGACTTAGCTTTTGATGACTTCATTTGGAATGAATGTCTCCCGATGAGACATGCGCAAATACATCAAATTCCCCTCGCCGAGAGTAAAAAAAAGCTATATCAGTTTTATCAATCACATCGGCACACTCTTGTTTGGTATTCATCAACCTATTGGACAAAAACAGTAGGCGTTGATGTACTCAAATTACAGCAAGAATTTCAATCTAAAATCCAAGCACGCTCGGGCTGTCTTGAGCTTCTACAGCAACTTAAAGAACTAGGATACACCTGTTGGCTAGTGACTAATGCTGACCGTCCTAGCTTACGCTTAAAACTCGATAATATTGCAATCGAACATTTTTTTGACGTAATCATATCAAGCGAACAAGTTGGTTATGCAAAAGAAGATATTAATTTTTGGAAAGAACTCCAACGATTACACTCCTTCAATCCAGATGAAACAATTTTTATTGACGATACGACCCCCGTGTTAAAAACAGCAGAAAAATTTGGTATTAAACACTTGTTTACTATCTCACAGCCCTCAAGTCTAAATGTTATAAGACAGCATCAGGAACTAGAATATAAAGCACTAGATCGACTTACAGAGTTGCTGTCTATATTGAATCAAATTGATAGAAAGGATAACGATGTCAAAATTGCGTGAAGACGATGCTGTAGAGACCATGCGTGTTGACAAATGGTTATGGGTTGCTCGTTTTTTTAAAACTCGTTCAATTGCTAAAGCAGCAATCGAAGGAGGTAAAGTACATCACAACAATGAACGTGTAAAAGTTTCCAAAGAAATTCGAGTGGGAATGGAGCTTATTATTCAGCAAGGCTTTGATAAAAAAACTGTTGTGATAAAAGCGCTTTCTAATACACGTGGCCCAGCGCCAGTTGCACAGCAACTTTATGAAGAAACCGAAGTGAGTATTGCTAGACGGGAGTTGATTGCATCCCAACGAAAATTGCATAATCTAGCTCGACCTGACCATAGACCGGGTAAAAAGGATCGTCGACAAATTATTCGGTTTAAACAGGAGAATGATCAAAATTGGTCATACGATGATGAATAAAAACGTCGAGTTGTGTCGCACACACACATACAACACATAGAAGCTATAGAAAAAATCTGTCACTATTAACCTAGTGAAACAAGTTGAGATTCAATGCATCCACTTGGGTTAAACGTGATGAACATAGAGTATTGAGGTTTTTGAGATGGATGAGAATAAAAGCAAAGCATTACAAGCCGCGCTAAGTCAAATTGAGAAACAATTTGGCAAAAATACGGTGATGCGTCTCGGTGACAACACTGTTCAAGCTGTTGAAGCTGTATCTACAGGCTCTTTGACTTTAGATATTGCATTGGGGATTGGCGGTTTACCAAAAGGCCGTATTGTCGAGATTTATGGTCCAGAATCTTCTGGTAAAACCACAATGACTCTACAAGCGATTGCGCAATGTCAAAAAGCTGGTGGTACTTGTGCATTTATCGATGCAGAGCATGCATTAGATCCACAATATGCGCGTAAACTCGGTGTAGACATTGATAACTTGCTTGTATCGCAGCCTGATAACGGTGAACAAGCTCTCGAAATTGCGGATATGCTAGTTCGTTCTGGCGCAATTGATATGATTGTTGTCGACTCAGTCGCTGCTCTTACCCCTAAAGCAGAAATTGAAGGTGAGATGGGTGACTCTCATATGGGCTTACAAGCTCGCTTAATGAGTCAGGCACTGCGTAAAATTACTGGTAATGCTAAACGCTCAAACTGTATGGTTATTTTCATTAACCAGATTCGTATGAAGATTGGGGTAATGTTTGGCAGCCCTGAAACCACGACTGGTGGTAACGCGTTGAAGTTCTACGCTTCTGTACGTTTAGATATCCGCCGTATTGGTCAAGTAAAAGAAGGCGATGAGATCGTCGGCTCTGAAACTCGAGTTAAAGTTGTTAAAAACAAAATGGCTCCTCCTTTCAGAGAGGCTCTTTTCCAAATTCTCTATGGTAAAGGCACAAACCAGCTAGGCGAACTTGTAGATTTAGCTGTACAACAAGATATCGTACAAAAAGCAGGTGCTTGGTATTCATATCAAGGTAATAAAATTGGTCAAGGTAAGAACAATGTTATTCGCCACTTTGAAGAGAACCCTCAAATGGCTGGAGAGATTGAACGTAATATCCGTGAACAACTGTTAACAACAGGTACTAATACTGCTCAAGTTGAAGATGAAGAAGAAGCTGATCTTTTATTAGAATCTTAATTGCTCATTCTTCATAAAACGCCCTTCGGGGCGTTTTTTACAAGGGAATCCTAATATGTTCAAAAGAACTGAAGAACAGTCTCAACAACGAACTCCGCTTACTGGCCAGCGTTTACGCTCGTATGCATTTGCTTTACTGACTCGCCGAGACTATTCAAAAGCAGAACTTACTGAAAAATTGACTCGTTATGCTCAGAACCCAGAAGAGGTTAAGCAACTCGTTGAAGAGCTATCTGAACAAAATTATCAAAGTGATCAACGTGTTGCTGAACAAATGCTTGCTAGCCAAATTCGTAAAGGTAGAGGACCAAAACGCATTCAACAAGCTTTAAAAACTAAACAGCTTGAAAATGATTTAATTGCAGATGAAATTCATGATATTGATTGGGTAGAGCAAGCGTATGAGCTCAAAGTGAAAAAATTTGGTGAAGAAGTGGAAAAAGATCCAAAGCTTAAAGCAAAACAGATTAGATTTTTACAATATAGAGGATTTGATTTAGATGTAATTATTAAAGCAGTCCAACGGAGAGTGGACTAATAGAAATGGTGGCAGCCCCACTAGCAAAACTTCGGCACATCATAGATCTGCTACCGTTGCTACCTTCCGGTCCTGGCGGGGTTCACAGAGTACAATTGCGAAGCCACCAGCAGGGCTACCATTGCCAGACAAAGTATAGAGATTTTTAAAAGAGTTGCAAGCCTTCTTCCCAGTTTTAAGCAAGTTTATGTTTCGATTGATTAATTCATCAGCAAAAACACATAACTTTCTATACTTCTCTCTCCTTTATTCTTTCTTGTATCTTATTTTGGATAAAATATGCTTGAAGATTGTAAACTATTCTTGCATTTATATTGTTAGCTGTTTTAATTGCATTAACCAATTAAAACCTTAGATAGTTAAGTGAATAGTTTATATATTCCTTTCTCAAGTTGGCTTTTACATAAAATTATGGACCTATACTCATGCGATTGATGAAGCATTCTTTATTATTTATTGCCTTAATGAGCACTACCTCTCTCTATGCCAACATTCCAATTGAGTCTCGCGGTTTAAGCCAAAGCGGTGGCAATCCAAGTAACACTTCTTCTAATAATGTTTCGGTACCTAGTAATTTAAACTGGGAGTTAATGCAAAAAAACCAACAATTAGAGAATGATGTACGTGCCTTACGTGGACAATTAGAAGAGCAATCAAACGATATTGAACAATTGAAAAAAGATTTATCTAATCGTTATACTGACCTAGATCAACGCTTAGAGCTACTTAATCAGAAAATTGATCCAGAAAGTGCACCATCAGATAATCCTGCAAACAGTGATACTCCAGCTACAGCAAGCACAGAAACCTCCACAGTAGATAATAAAGTAGTAAATGCTACTCCAACAAGCAGCCCCTCCACCACTCCTCCTCCACAACCAGAAGCGTCTCAACCACCAGCACAAAATCAATCAAACCCAGTAGAGCTTGAAAAGGCTGCTTACACTGTAGCTCTAGATGCCTATAAGCAAGGTGGAGCAAAAAAAGCCATCGCTCCAATGCAAAACTTTATTAAAAATCACCCAAATAGTGTTTATACGGGAAATGCTTACTTTTGGTTAGCTGAGTTTAATTTAGCAACTGATCCGGTAAACTACAATGAGGCAAAAAAGAACTACAATGTAGTAGCAACTCAATATCCAAATTCTAGTAAAGCTCCTCGTGCTCTTTATCAACTCTATAGCATTGTTAAAGATGTCGATAAAAATACAGCTTCAGCAAACCAATATAAAACTAAAATTTTAAGCCAGTATCCAAAATCCGAAGAGGCCAAATTTTTTAATAAATAATAATTTTAAGCAAAAAAAAGACACTGCAATATGCAGTGTCTTTTTTTAATATATTGTCTTAACGCACAATACCGCGTTCTGACTGTTCAACAGAGTCAATTAATAATTGAGCTTCAGGAACATTCGGAAGAATATCATTTTTAATCTGCTCAACAGCTTGAATAGAGGTAAGCCCTGATTTAAAAATTAACTTATAAGCCTCTCTGAGACCTTGAATTGTATTTTTAGACCAACCCTTTCTACGCATTCCTTCGATATTAATACCAAATGCATGAGCTGGGTTACCAGAAGCCATAACGTAAGCTGGTACATCCTTTAAAATTAGTGATGCTCCACCTACCATACTGTAAGAATCGATTTTACAGAATTGATGAATACCAGAATTACCACCAATAATGATGTGATCACCTATATGTACGTGTCCGGCAACACCAACATTATTCGCGAAAATATTATGATCACCAACAATACAATCATGTGCAATATGTGTGTTAACCATCAATAGGTTATGACTTCCTATTTTAGTTAAAGCATTATCTTGCACAGTTCCTCTATGTAAACTGCAATGCTCACGAATTAAATTATGATCACCAATCTCTAACCAGGTTTCTTCACCTTGATATTTCAAGTCTTGGCAAACTTCACCAACACTTGCGAATTGAAAAATCTCATTATTTTGACCAATTTTGGTAAAACCACCCACTACGACATGTGAATGTAATTTAGTACCCGCACCAATCGTCACATTTGGACCGATAACGCAATAAGGTCCTATCTGGACATCTGGAGCAATCACTGCAGATGGGTCAATAATGGCCGTAGAATGAATTAAGTCGTGATTGCTCATGCCTGCTCTGTTTTTTGGTGTGAAATCATAATTTCAGCGGTTGTTGCTACAATACCGTCAACGGTAGCCGTACAGTTATATTTGTAGATACCGCGTTTTTGCATTACTAATTCAGATTTTAATACAAGTTGGTCACCAGCAACTACTTGTTTTTTAAATCTAACTCTTTCCGCACCAGCAAAGAGGAATAAAGAACCAGGTTTTGGTGTTTCATTGTTCATAATAAACCCTAGAACACCTGAAACTTGAGCTAATGCTTCTACAATTAGAACACCAGGCATAATTGGATATTCTGGGAAATGTCCCTGTAGGAACTCTTCATTGATAGAAACATTTTTATAACCAACAATACTATTGTCAGTAACTTCAGTCACACGATCAACCAATAAGAATGGGTAACGATGCGGCAAATATTGACGAATCGTTTGAATCTGCATTGGTAATTCAGGGATGGCAAATTTAGGTGTAGTTGACTCGGTCATAATATTCTATTTACGCAAATTAAAGGTTGATTCAAGAGACTCTATTTGAGCTTGTATATGATCAAGTCGTTTAGTGATTTGGGTCAATGGCACATCTGCTAATTGTCGCAAGCGTACAATTGTCTTTTTCCAATGACTATTTTCAAACAATCCAATTCCTGAAGAGTAAGTTCCAGCTTCAGAAATATTTTTTGTGACCATTGACATTCCTGTCAAAGTCACATTATCTGTAATAGAAAGGTGTCCTGACACACCGCAAGCTCCTGCTAGAATACAGTTTTTGCCAATTTTAACACTACCAGCAATTCCGCATTTAGCAGCGATAGCTGTATTTGAACCAATATGAACGTTATGCGCGATTTGCACAAGGTTATCAATAATTACCCCATCTTCCAAAATTGTATTGTCGAGTGCACCTCTATCAATACTACAATTTGAACCAATACGAACATCATTACCAATAATAACTGAGCCCAATTGAGCAATGCGATGCCACTTTCCTTGATATGGCGCAAAGCCAAAGCCTTCACTACCAATTACAGTACTAGCGTGAACTCGCACACGATCAGATAACTTAGAACCACCAGTAATGGTGACATGAGCATCAATAAAACAATCTTTTCCAATTTCCACATTATCATCCAGTCGAGTATGAGACTGAATAATTGTGTTATCACCGACCACACAATTTTCGCCAATTACAACGTAATGACCAATATATGCTGTTTCAGAAATGATCGCAGAAGGATGAATTTGAGCCGTACTTTCTATACCTACCGATGTGATTTTTTTATCAAAAACATGAGTAAGTATGGCAAAAGCTAAGTAAGGATTATCAACAATAATAAAATTTTGTTTGTCAGTAAGCTGTTCTTTAATAAGGCTTGTAACAATGTACGCACCCGCACGACTAGCCTTTGCTTGATCAATATACTTTTCGCCATTCACGAAAGCAATTTGATGAATTTCAGCATTTTCTAAACTTGCTAAGTTTATAAACTGAAGACTACCCGTACCTACTAGCTCACCATTTACGAGGTGAGCTAGTTCATCTAAACGATAATGTTGCACTTTCATTAATTTATTTCATTGAATTAACCTTTTGTATCATTTTATCAGTTAAATCATATTTAGCGTCATAGGCAACGGTTGAATTTTTATTCAAAATGAAGTCAAGATTATTTTCTTTTCGTAATTGTTCAGCTGCTTGCTTCACACGATTCTCAAAAGTTGAATTCATTCCTTGCAAACTAGTCTGAACTTTAGACTGCAAACCTTGTTGAGTCGAATTAAATTCATTGAGTTTTGTCTGATATTGCGCTTGAAGCTTTTTAATATCATCTTCTTTCATTTTTTGCCCTTGTGTTTGGGCTTGACGCTGAAGGCCTTCCAACTCTTTACCCAACTGCTCAAGACGAGTTGTAGTTGGCTTAACTGATTGATTTAAACTTGCGTTTTGTTGTTTCAAATAAGCACTGCTTTCAACAACTTTAGCAAGATCAATAACACCATAGCCCGCAGCGTTAGTCATAGCAGAAACTGTCAGACCTAGTCCTAACATTAATATATTTAATTTTTTCATTTAAATTTGTGTCCTTATTTCATATTTAGTCAAGTCGTACTTAGAAAGTACGACCGATTTCAAACTGGATCTCTTTGGTTTCATCACCAGGCTTATCATTTAGTGGGAATGCATAGCTAAGAGATAATGGTCCAATCATGGTAATCCATGTGAAGCCAACACCTACGCTATAACGCATATTACCTGCGTCGAAACCATAGTTATCTTCACAGTATTTTTTAGCATCTGCTATTTGCTGACCATTCATAATCATAGAATAAGAACCAACGTCACATTTGGTATCGAATACCTGACCACCTTCAGCAAATAAAACTGGACGTACTTGACGAGTCCAATCTCCTTTAAAAGGTAATGGCAAAGCTAGCTCAGTACCAAATTGTACAAGAGCGTTACCACCAACTTCTTCTGGAGAACCGTCATTTTGCTTGGTTTCTTGTAAATTTACACTTGCATACTTAGGACCCAAGGTACTGTTATCATAACCACGAACAGAACCATAACCACCTGCATAGAAGTTTTTATAGAATGGTAAATCATTACCATAGCCGAGTTTACCGTAACCACGTAATACGAAACCAGTATTACCAATTGGCCAGAATGCCTGTGCATCATAAGTTGCTTTTTGATAGTCAACATCACTACCAGGCAAACCTATTTCAAGACCTACACGATGTGACATACCTGAAGTAGGGAAAATAGGACGGTTTAATGTATTGTATGACCAGCCTAAATTTAAGTTGTATGTAAAGAACTCACCTTCAAATGCATTATTATATGGAGTTGGTTCAACAAGGCATTTACCTGTATATGTCACCGCTCCTGTAACTGGATCTGTAGTTGTTTCCAACTGATCTGGTGGACAGTAAGTATCTTGACCTGTTGCCTTACCTCCATTCGCCAATAAGTAATCACGAACATAGGTAGACACATAAGGACCCGTCGTTACTTTAGTATTATCAACACCTAAAGAAGCACTTAGGCTTTGGTTTTCATCAATTGGGTAACCAAAGCTTAGACTACCACCAAAACTATCGGTAACGTAGTTATTAACGTTATAGTCATCGTTTAGCTTTGTTTTACGATAGTAAACGTTATAACCGCGACTTACACCATCAATCGTAAAGTAAGGGTCAGTAACACTTAAGTTATAATAATCTTGAGTTTCAGAACGAGATAAATCGATCGAAACACGGTTACCCGTTCCCATAAAGTTAGTTTGACTTAAACCTGCCTGGAATGTGATACCACCACTTTGTGAGTAACCTACAGCTAATGTTGTAGTTCCCGAGTGCTGTTCTTCAACATTTACGTTTAAATCCACCTGATCTGGTGAGTTTGGAATACGAGCTGGTTTAATATCAACTGTTTTAAAGAATCCTGTACGTTCTAAACGAACTTTAGACAGATCAATTTTTTCATTACTCGCTAAAGCGCCTTCCATTTGACGCATTTCACGACGTAATACTTCATCGGCAGTTTTACTGTTACCTGTAAAATTAATACGACGTACAGTAACTTGCTGACCTGGGTTTACATAGTAATTTAAGTCAACAACACCTGTGTCATTATTAATTTGTGGAACAATATTTACATCTGCAAAGTAATAACCAGCATTACCGTATTTACGCAATAACAATTGCTTAACAGCATTCACTTTTTCTTGTGAATAAGTATCGCCATCTTTATAGATTTTTAAAGCTTGTAATTCTTCAGGCTTGTAAAGTGCATCACCTAAAAACTTGGTTTGACCAAATTTAAACTGACTGCCTTCTTCTACAGCAACTTCAATAAAGATGTTCTTTTTATCTTCACTAATATTAAGCTGTGAGTTATTGATATGAAAATTGATATAACCCTTATTAAGATACATAGCGCGCAAAGCTTCAAGGCTCGCAGCCATTTTCTCTCTAGCATAACGGTCATTACGCGTTACAACAGAAGCCCAACCACTTTCTTTAACTGCAAAGGCTTGTTTAATTTCGCTGTCTTTAAAAACAGTATTACCAATAATATTGATATTAAAAACTTTAGCGGCTGTACCTTCGTTAAAATTTAATTTAAGTTCAACACGGTTATTTGGACGAGCTATCGTATCAACAGTTACATCTGCATCGTAACGACCCTGCTGGGTATATTGCTGCTCTAATTCAGTTTCAATTGTTTGCAAAGCCGATTTCTTAAAAACTTCGCCTTCAGCAATTCCCATTTTTTTAAGGCCTTGCTCTAAAGCCTCTTTAGGAATAAGTTTATTACCCTTAAATTCAAGTTTTGAAATAATTGGGCGCTCTACGACATTAAAAACTAAAGTATCATTGTCTCTTGATGCTTTAATATCGTCAAAAAGTCCAGTGGCATACAATGTTCGAATTGCTTCTGCGATCATCGGTTCATTAACGCGATCGCCACTGTTGATTGGCAACATAGTATAAACATTTGCAGGAGTAAGACGGACCAACCCATCTACGCGAATATCTCGAACAACGAAATCATCAGCTGCATATGCTTGTTGTACCGCCGCCATAGCGCTAACAAGAGCCAAAGGCATTAAAAAATGTGTGTGCCGCATGCCAGTTTTTTCCAGTAAGTTATAAGTCCATATACGTTTACAAACGCATAAAATCATTAAATAAAGCCAAAAGCATCATACTACCGAGCAGTACCATACCAATTTTTAGACCAAACATTTGTATTTGTTCAGAAACAGGCTTCCCTCGAATAGCTTCAATAATGTAATAAACCAGATGTCCACCATCTAGCATTGGAATTGGTAATAAATTTAAAATTCCAAGACTTACACTCATTAAAGCCATAAATGAGATAAAAGTCTGCCATCCCATTTCTGCACTTTGTCCCGCTACTTTCGCGATTGTAATTGGTCCAGAAAGATTCTCTAAACCAATTAAACCCTTAACCATTTTTACTATTGAACTCAATATCATGCTAGAGATCTGACCAGTTTTATCTAGTGACATCTCAAAAGCTTGTATTGGAGTATATTGAATTGTTTGCTTATATTCGTCAGGAATTGTAATTTTTCCTGCATCACTTTTCACGCCCAAAACGCCGCTCACTTGCCCCATGTTATCCTTTTTGCCTTGAGGCATGACTTGCAAATGAACTAATTGACCATTACGTAAAACATCAATATTGAGTAATTTTTCTGGAGAATGTTGCACTATCTCTACAACATCAAACCAGTCTTTCATTGCTTGACCATTAATTGAAACAATACGATCGCCTACTTTCATTCCTTGACGAATTGCAGCTCCATCTTGAGTCAATTCAGTGACAAAAGCAGGAATAACAGGACGATATGGTAAAAAACCTAACACATCTAAAGCTGATTCATTCTGATTTTTTAAGAAGTCTTTAATCGGTAAAACAATATTTTTTTCAGTACCCGCACGGTCTACATCAATATTTACACTACCCGTTTCACCTACACGATCAATCAAAGCAAAGTTAAGTTTTTCCCAAGTTTGCGTTTCTTTTCCATCAACCGCAATAATCTTGTCACCTACTTGCATTTGTGCAGTTGCTGCTGGTGAGCTTGGTATGACTTTACCAACTCTAGTGTTTAGTTGTTCTTGTGCTGGTAAAAATAAGATCCAGAAAAGTAAGACAGCAAAAATCAGATTAATTAATGGGCCAGCTGCAACAATTGCTATACGTTTCCATGGTTTTTGACGGTTAAATGCATAAGGTAAATCCTGCTCTGCAACATTACCTTCACGCTCATCGAGCATTTTGACATAGCCGCCCAATGGTAAAGCTGAAAGCTGGTATTTGATTCCAGATTTTTTTGATGTCCATTTGAGTAAGGTAGGACCAAAACCAATCGAATATACTAAAACCTTAACACCTAGTTTTCGTGCCACCCAGTAATGGCCGAACTCATGGATTGCAATTAAAGGACCAAGTAAAAGAGCTGCTGCTGCAATCATAAATAATGCGCTCATTTCAGCCTCCTATACTTGATATATATTGCTGTGCTACGTGTCGTGCTATTTCATCTTTATCTAAAATGCACTCAATATTTTCAGCAACTGAATTTTCCAATTTTTGCAAAGTATGTTCTACCACTTGTGGAATATTTGTAAATCCAATTTGTTCCTTTAAAAATGCAGCAACAGCAACTTCATTTGCGGCATTTAAAATAGTAGGTGCCAAACCTCCCTCACGCATTGCTTGACGTGCCAAATCAAGTGCTGGGAATTTTTGGATATCTGGCGCTTGAAAATTAAGCTGAGAATACTCAAATAAATTTAAAGCAGGAACATTAGTCTGTAAACGCTCAGGCCATGCTAAAGCATGCGCAATTGGCGTACACATATCTGGATTACCCATTTGTGCCAATGTTGAGCCATCTACATATTGCACCATAGAATGAATAATACTTTGTGGGTGAACAACAACTGTAACAAAATGTTCAGATATTGAAAACAAATGGCACGCCTCAATCAACTCCAACCCTTTATTCATAAGAGTAGCCGAGTCAACTGAGATTTTCTGTCCCATAGACCAATTAGGATGCTTACAGGCTTGTTGAGGAGTAACTTCTTTTAATTGCTCTAAAGAATGGTTTAAAAAAGGTCCACCAGAGGCTGTTAATAATATTCTAGATACGCCCTGCTGCGGTTGCCCATTTCTTTCGGCTTCTAAATAATTATGAGGTAATGACTGAAAAATAGCGTTGTGTTCGGAATCCACTGGCAATAACAACGCCTGATGATCACGTGCTGCTTGCATCATGATTTCACCAGACATAACCAAAGCTTCTTTATTCGCCAATAATACACGCTTGCCAGCTTTCACAGCAGCCAGAGTTGGCAACAAACCTGCAGCGCCAACAATTGCGGCCATAACAACATCAACATCTGGATGAGAAGCAATACTTACCAGACCATCTTGACCAACCAGAATTTCAATATTTTGTAATTTATTATCTGCAAATAGAGCTGTTAATTCGGCAACTTTTTGCTCTGGAACAACCACAACTTTTGGTTGGAACTGTTTACAAATTTCAACCAACTCAGAAATTCGGCTATGAGCTGAAACTGCAAACACTGAATACTTATCAGGATGTTGATTTAAAATTTTTAAGGTACTTTGACCAATGGAACCGGTTACACCTAATATGCAAACAGATTGTGTCATCTATAAATCTACACCAATAAGTTTTAATATATACATTCCCGTTGCAAAGATCGGGGCTGCAGCAAGTAAAGAATCAATACGATCTAAAACACCACCATGACCAGGTAGAACACGACCAGAATCTTTAATACCGGCACGACGTTTAATCATTGATTCAAATAAGTCACCCAAAACTGAACCAAATACTGTAATTAATGACAATATAAGAAACAGAATTTGCTGAATTAAAGTTAAATTTAGATAATGATATTGCACAACCAACATTATTACTACGGTCGTAATAACACCACCATACAAACCTTCCACTGATTTGTTAGGGCTTACAGTCGGAGCTAGCTTTCTTTTCCCAAATTTGCGACCAACAAAGTAAGCACCACTATCTGCGCCCCATACGAGCAAGAACAGATACATTAACCACCATGGTGAACTCTGCCATACTACAAAAATTGAGGTTACCGCAGCACAGACTAAAATTATCCCAATCACATACAAGGTCGCGTTATACCAGCCATCAAATTCAGGAAATGACTTAACCCAATATACACTTACAATCCAAGTCAAAATTGAAGCAGACCACAAAAGTAATGCAATATCATGGAAAAATAGGGCAACACCTGAAACAAATGCAACAAGCAGACCGTAGCACCAAGCTTTGGGTTTAACAGCATTTGCAGTTTCGCGAGGCATTAATTTATACCATTCATACCCCGCAACCCCTGCTGCAACAATCATAAGAACCAACATTGGATAATGTGATTGCGTAGCAAACATACAGCCTAAAACAACTGCAACAAGTACCAATGCGGTAACAATCCGCTCTAACATTATAAATTCTCTATTTTCTCTTGCTGAATTTATTCAGATGTTTTGCCAAAACGACGTTCACGCCCAGAAAAAACATTCAAGGCATGATCGAACTCTTTTACTGTAAATTCTGGCCATAAAGTATCCGTAAAATACAGTTCCGCATAAGCTGCTTGCCATAACAAGAAATTAGATATGCGATAATCTCCGCCTGTACGGATTAATAGGTCCACAGCTGGCAGATCGTTTAGACTGACATATTTTTCGAACAAATCAACATTTATTTGATCAGCACCAAATTCACCACGGGCAACTGCTTGAGCAACCTGTTTTGCTGCATTTGCAATGTCCCACATCCCACCATAGCTGATTGCAATAGTTAGAGTCATAGTGTCATGGTGTGCTGTCTGTTGCTCTGCATCTTCCATTAAGGCAACTAAGTGTGAGGATAATCGAGAACGATCACCGATAAAACGCAAAGCAATATTAAATTTCTTCATGCGAGGTATTTGCTCATGAATACTTTCTTCCAGAAGCTTCATAAGCAGATCGACTTCATACTGCGGTCGATTCCAATTTTCACTTGAAAATGCAAAAACAGTTAAAGCACGAATACCAGTTTTTTTACAATGTTCAACGATAGGATCGAGAACATTTTTACCCTCCCGATGGCCATCACCTTTTTGCATTTGATTTTTTTTTGCAAAGCGGTTGTTGCCATCCATAATGATGGCAACATGCTTGGGAAGATGATACTCTTCAGAATCGGTCATAAAAATTAGACCTTCATCAATTCTGCTTCTTTCGCTGCAAGACGCTTGTCTACTTCTGCAACATATTTGTCAGTAATTTTCTGAATATCATCACCTGCACGGCGTTCATCATCTTCAGAAATTTCTTTTTCTTTTAGCAATGCTTTGATATCACCCAATACATCACGGCGAATATTACGAATCGCAACTTTTGCATTTTCAGCTTCATTACGCGCAACTTTTTGCATATCACGACGCGTTTCTTCAGTTAATGCTGGTAAAGGTACACGAATTGCATCTGCTGTAATCGGGTTTAAACCAAGATCACTTTCACGGATTGCCTTATCAATAGCTGAAACCATTGTACGCTCAAATGGCTGAACAATAAGTGTACGAGAGTCTTCGATACCCACGTTTGCTACTTGATTTAAAGGCACATCAGAACCGTAGTAAGGAACCATTACACCATTTAAGATTGATGGGTGTGCACGGCCGGTACGAACTTTAGCAAACCCTAGTTCCAAAGACTCTAGAGTTTTTAACATACGCTGTTCGCTGTCTTTTTTCAGATCGTTAATCATATGATCTACCTTACTTATTTATTCAAAGATATATTTAACAAATTTAATTTAGCGCTAGTATAAAGAGCTTTAGGTAACACGTACATTATTTAGTAACGCGCGTCCCTTCTTTTTCACCCATTACTACTGACAATAACGCACCTGATTTATTCATATCAAAAACTTGCAATGGCACATTATGGTCTCGACATAAACAAATAGCGGTCAAATCCATAACACCAAGTTTTTCATCTAACACCTGATCAAAGGTTAAATGATCGTATTTAACAGCATCTTCAAATTTACTTGGATCTTTATTATAAACGCCATCTACTTTAGTCGCTTTTAAAATCAAATTGGCTTCAATTTCAATTCCGCGTAAACATGCCGCTGTATCCGTTGTGAAAAATGGATTTCCTGTGCCCGCAACAAAAACACAAACTTCACCTTGGCTCAAATGACGGATAGCATCACGACTTGAATAAGACTCTACCACTGTACCAATTGGCAATGCAGACATAAGACGAGTTCTGATATTACGACGAACTAGAGCATCACGCATAGCTAAGCCATTCATTACAGTTGCAAGCATACCCATTTGATCGCCTGTTACACGACCAACTAGGCCATCTTTTTGCAACTGACTACCACGGTACAAATTACCGCCACCCACAACGATACCCACTTGTACACCCAAGCCAACCAAGTGTGCAATTGAAAGGGACATATGATCTAAAACTTGGGCATCAATACCCATGTCTTTATTACCTGACAATGCCTCACCAGATAATTTTAATAGAATACGTGAATAACGAGGGCTAATTGTTTCCGCCATGACTTTGCTCCAAAACCTCTTAAACTGAATGCTCTTTAATATATTTCGATTAAACCGATTTAATTTTAATTAACTTTGCAAATAAATCGTATTCATCCGCATCGGTAATTTCGACTTCCAACATATCGCCCGGTTGAATAGTGTTCTTATCGATATCTTCTACAAACACATTACCGTCAATTTCCGGAGCATCAGCATAAGAACGTGCAACGGCAACAGGATATTCATCTTCTAAACTATCGACCAAAACAGTCATCGTTTGACCAATACGTTTTTGCAATCTGGCAGCAGAAATTTCTTGCTGGACTTGCATAAAGCGCTCGTAACGCTCTTGTTTAATTTCTTCTGGCACATGATCTGGCAAATCATTTGCCGTAGCGCCTTCTACTGGTGAATAGGTAAAACAACCCACACGATCAAGTTGAGCTTCAACCAACCAATCAAGCAACAGCTGGAAGTCTTCTTCAGTTTCACCAGGGAAACCCACCACAAAAGTAGAACGGATCACAAGATCCGGACATTTCTCACGCCACAACTTAATTTTTTCTAGTGTATTTTCACTGTGAGCCGGACGCTTCATTAACTTAAGAATACGTGGGCTTGCGTGTTGGAATGGAATATCTAGATATGGCAGGATTTTACCTTGTGCCATTAAATCAATTACCGCATCCACATGTGGATATGGATAAACATAGTGTAAACGCACCCAGATCCCGAGTTGGCCTAGTGCTTCACACATGTCGAAGAATTTTGTCTTAACAGGCTGACCATTCCAGAAGTCAAGCTTGTACTTGGTGTCTACGCCATAAGCTGATGTATCTTGAGAAATAACCAAGATTTCTTTAACACCCGCTCTTTTAAGTGCAGCAGCTTCTTCTAATACACTACCGACTGGACGAGAAACCAAGTCACCACGCATACTTGGGATAATACAGAAGGTACAACGATGGTTACATCCTTCAGATATTTTTAAGTAAGCATAATGCTTTGGTGTTAATCGAATTCCTTGTTCAGGAACTAAGTCAACAAATGGGTTATGTTTAGGTGGTGCTGGTACATATTCATGCACAGCTTCCATCACATCTTGATAAGCTGCTGCACCAGTAACCTTTAAAACGTTTGGATGCATTTGACGAATTTTATCTTCGTCTTTACCTAAGCATCCAGTAACGATCACTCGACCATTTTCACTCATGGCCTCGCCAATTGCATCTAGCGACTCTTGTACCGCAGATTCAATAAAACCACAGGTATTAACAACTACTAAATCAGCACCATCATAATCTGATGCAACTTGATAACCTTCAGTCTTTAACTGAGTTAAAATTCGTTCAGAATCTACCAATGCCTTAGGACAACCTAAAGAAACAAAACCGACTTTGGGGGTCTTCATGAATCTGCGCTCCACTTGAATGCGCGTATTGTATGTCTTTTCTTGTCTCAAGCATAGGTGGAAAGCCTACTCTTTGTGTAATGCACCAAAATACAACCAACATTTGCACCAAAACTCATCTTTGCACCAATTTAGATCATGTTATTATCTAAACTTGAGCCATCCTCTTTGATCAAAAGATATAAAGAACGATTTCAGCGCGTTTTTAAGTACCTTAAAACTTTAAAATAACCCATAAACAAAGTTGGCGTATATTTTGCATCGTTCATGTTCTATAACGGTGAAAATCCGATAACCAAGAAGATGCCATTGCGCTATTTTAAGACAGGAACGATTCGCTAATGGATCAACACAACCCTATCGACTATCGCCTATTGGTAGACAATTTAACTACTGCGATTTTATTAATCGATAGTAACTTGAACATTTTTTATTTAAATTCAGCCTGTGAAGCACTATTTGACATTAGTTTGCTCCGTGCTTCAGGACAGCCCGTTTTAAACTTGCTTCATGCCCCCGACGATACTTTTAATACGCATGAAGCTTTATTGAACACTATAAAAACTGGACAACCCTATACGCGTCGAGAAGCTGTCATTAATGTCAACTTCAAAGACCTCCATGTGGATTACACAGTTTCTCAATTAAATGCAGGTAAAAGCTACCATCCATTACTGTTGATTGAGCTTAATCCAATCGATCGCATGTTAAAGATTTCAAAAGAAGAAAATCTGGTTCAACAGCATCAAGTCGCTAGACAGCTCGTGCGTGGTGTTGCACATGAAATTAAAAACCCACTTGCAGGTATTCGGGGAGCAACCCAGTTACTCGCTCGTAGTTTAAATGATAAGACTTATGCAGAATTCACCGATGTCATCATTAATGAAGTAGATCGTTTAACTAACTTGGCTGATACCATGTTAGGTTCTAGACAACTACCAAGCTATGAAAATGTTAACGTACACGAACCCTTAGAACGAGTACGCTCTCTTATTGCAAACCAGACAAAGAAGAAAATTAAAATTATACGTGACTATGATTTGTCATTACCCGATGTTAATGCCGATCGAGATCAGTTAATACAGGTCATGCTCAACATTAGTGTAAATGCAATTCAAGCCATTACAGAAAACAAAGCATTTTTTATAGATCAGGAACCAGAGTTAATTCTACGTACGCGAATACAGCGTCTTGTCACGATTAATGGTGTACTGAATCGATCCACCGTTCGGGTCGACATCGAAGATAATGGACCAGGCATTCCTGAAAGTATTTTGGAGTCAGTGTTCTATCCATTGGTTACTGGACGAGCAAAAGGTACTGGGCTTGGCCTGAGTATTGCACAGAATATTATGCATCAACATAACGGAATGATTGAATGCCAATCTGTTCCTGGAAAAACTATTTTTAGCTTATATTTACCTTGGGAGTCAGACCGTGTCGCGAAATAAAATATGGGTTATTGATGATGATCGCGCCATGCGATGGGTATTGGAAAAGACCTTTAAAGAAGAGGGTTTTGATGTTACCAATTTTGAAGAAGCTCAAACTGCGCTTGAACGTTTACATCATGACGCTCCCGATGTCATTTTAACTGACATCCGCATGCCTGGGATTGATGGGTTAACTTTCTTATCTAAAGTCAAAAACACTCATCCAGATTTACCTGTCATTATTATGACTGCACACTCCGATTTAGAATCTGCTGTTTCAAGCTATCAAACAGGTGCATTTGAATATTTACCAAAGCCATTTGATATTGATGAAGCTTTAGCCTTAGTAAATCGTGCAATCTTGCATATCAACAAGCTACAACAGCAAGAAGCTACAAAAACAGCTTTACCTCTTCAATCAACAGAAATTATTGGTGAATCTCCAGCAATGCAGGAGGTTTTCCGCGCCATCGGCCGTTTATCTCAATCTCATATTACCGTTTTAATTAATGGTGAATCAGGTACAGGTAAAGAATTAGTTGCGCATGCTTTACACAAGCACTCTCCACGCCGTGCTAAGCCTTTTATTGCTTTAAATATGGCTGCAATTCCAAAAGACTTGATTGAAACCGAGTTGTTTGGTCATGAAAAAGGCGCTTTTACAGGAGCAAACACCCAGCATCAAGGCCGCTTTGAACAAGCAAATGGTGGAACACTATTCCTTGATGAAATTGGTGACATGCCATTTGAAACACAGACTCGACTACTTCGCGTCCTTGCCGACGGTGAGTTCTATCGTGTAGGTGGACATATCCCAGTTAAAGTTGATGTTCGAATCGTTGCAGCAACGCATCAGGATTTAGAAAAGCTGGTAAATGAAGGTCGCTTCCGTGAAGACTTATATCACCGCTTAAATGTGATCCGCATTCACATTCCTAAACTTGCTCACCGTAGCGAAGATATCCCAATGCTTGCTCAGCACTTTCTTGCGCGTGCAGGCAAAGAGCTTGGCGTAAGTCCAAAAATCTTACGTACCGAGACGACAGATTATATGCAACAGTTGCCATGGCCCGGCAATGTTCGACAACTTGAAAACACGTGCCGCTGGTTAACTGTAATGATCACCGGGCGTGAAGTGTATCCAGAAGATTTACCTTCTGAGCTCAAACAGGTTCCATTGCAAAAGAATACTGATGCTGGACAACCTGCCCCTTCATTTGAACGCATTTCTTTACACCATTGGGATGAACTGTTAAACCAGTGGGCAATTCAAAAGCTTAAGAATGGTGAAATGAAGATTTTGGATATCGCTACACCAATGTTTGAACGCACATTAATTAACGCTGCTTTACAACAAACACGTGGACGCAAACGCCACGCAGCAGAATTACTGGGTTGGGGTCGCAACACCTTAACTCGCAAGTTAAAAGAACTTGGAATGGATTCTGCTGACGATGATGAAGAAGATGAACATAAGGTTACCCAAACTGAAGCCTAAAAAGCTTATTACCTAAATGAAAAGCGGCTAAGGATGTCTTAGCCGCTTTATTTTTTTATTAAATTTAAAAATGAACATCAGGTTACATCATTAGAGCACCCTAAAAATAGATCTAACCAACTATTTTATATAAGTTAATTTTAAAGTTATTTTATTTAGTGTTCAGCAGTTGATCTAAAAAAATAGTGATGACCATCCTTAAAGATAGTTTTGCTATACTAAATAAGCAAAGTTAGTCGTTGTTATTAAATTTTATGCATGATTCAGTCCTTGAGTCACATCATTCAGTATGTGAAAAACCTCAAACACGCCGCGGTATTGAACGTCGTTTAGCTCTTCTGTTAAGCGCGACCGAGCTGTTCTTGGAAAAAGGATATGATGCCGTTTCACTTGATGACATTGTTAATCATGCCGGTGGCTCTAAGGCTTCTATTTATAAATATTTTGGCAATAAAGAAGGGCTTTTTGCCGCTATTTGTGATCATAAACGTGAAATGTTTTTTAAAGATGTATGTATTCCATTCCAACCAGAAAAAAGTACTTTAAGAGAATATCTTATTCAAACACTCAATCGTGTTTATGTTCACATTACTCAACCCGAACATGTTGCTTTTTTACGACTTATTATCGAACAGACCGAGTGTAATACTGTGCTCATACAATACCTATATGACAAATGGGTACACAATTTACAAAACACGCTTACCCAAGCATTAGAGTCTGCAGATAAATCAGGGGAAATTACATGCAATTCTCCCTATTATTCTTCACTCATGTATTTTGGGATCTTACGCGATATTGAATGGCGTATGATTATGGGTATGCCCGCTCTACCAGATGAGAAAGAAGCTATTGATTATATTGAATATTGCGTAGATATTTTCCTCAAGGGCCACCATAAAGTCTAATTCTTTTGCATTTTAAAATGCTTATAGTATAGTAGACTTCTTTTTTTCCACATCCACCCAGCCAACAACAGATAATTGTTGTATTTCATAACAATTATTATGGAGTAGCTACATGGCTCTAAGACATTTCCTGACTTTACGTGATCTATCCACTCTAGAACTTAATCGCATTTTAGAACGCGCAAGCGAGCTTAAAAAAATGCAGCATGACAATAAGGTATTCCAACCTTTTGTTGGTAAAGTATTGGGAATGATTTTTGAGAAATCAAGCACGCGTACACGTATTTCTTTTGAAGCAGGCATTAATCAATTTGGTGGTAGTGCGATTTTTCTATCGCCTCGCGACACACAATTAGGTCGTGGTGAACCGATTGAAGACTCAGCACGTGTAATTTCAAGTATGCTTGATATTGTGATGATTCGTACTTTCGGTCATGACATTGTTGAACGTTTTGCATCGTATTCAAAAGTTCCTGTTATTAACGGTTTGACAGATGACCATCATCCTTGCCAGTTACTTGCAGATTTACAGACTTATAATGAACACCGCGGTAGCATTAAAGGCAAAACTGTTGCTTGGATTGGTGATGGCAATAATATGTGCAACTCATATATTGAAGCTGCACACATGATGGGCTTTAAACTCAAAATTGCATCGCCGAAAGGATATGAGCCTAAACCTGAATTTCTGGCAGAGTTTGGTCATTGTGTTGAAGTTTTTGACAATGCAGAAGACGCTGCTGTAAATGCTGACCTCATTGTGACAGATGTATGGGCAAGTATGGGACAAGAAGAAGAACAGAAGCTTCGTGAAAGAGCCTTTGCTGCTTTTCAGGTCAATGAAAAATTAATGGGGCTTGCTCATCCTGACTGTTTGTTCATGCACTGTTTACCTGCCCATCGTGGTGAAGAAATTTCTGAAACAATGCTAGACCATAAAAATGCAGTGGTCTGGGATGAAGCTGAAAATCGCCTACATGCACAAAAAGCCTTGATGGAATTTTTACTAAATGAACATCTGAAATAAGCTTAATTTCTTTCATTAAAAAACAGCACTTTTATCGTGCTGTTTTTTTATTTTCTAAATTACTTCTTTTGTTTAGTATAATTTTTTAATATTCTTGTTTAGGCTGACGAATATATAAGCAAGCCGTATTTTATCTCTCATATATAATCGTGTATAACATTGAACACAATAAGCCAAACTCACTCTTGCTGAGTACGATCATGACCACTCTTGAACAATCATTAGCTCAAATCCCTACTTTTTCTGTTATTCATGAGCACTTATTTAGTTCAGCTCAACCCTCAATCGAACAACTGAAACTGATTAAAGAATATGGTTGCAGTACAGTCATTAATCTCGCTTTAAGTAACGCACCAAATCATATTGAAAATGAAGATCGCATTTGTTTAGACCTCGGTTTAAATTATATCCATATTCCAATTGATTGGGAGACTCCATCTGCCGAGCAATGTTTATTGGTACTCGATCTCATTGATCATTTAGTCCAGAATGAAATTGTCTGGATTCACTGTACTAAAAACGATCGCTCTAGTTGCCTCATGTATGTCTATAGACAGTTTTATATGAATATGGACATGCCTACTTCTCAAGATTTACTCCATGAAATTTGGGAACCTAATGAAACTTGGACAGGTCTTATTCATAGCATTACCTTACAGCTACAAGGCCGTAAGGCAACTCTAGAGCTTCAACAGTCTTTGCAACAGGTCGATCACTTAGTGTGATGAGAGACTAGAACAGTTGCTGTAGCTAAAATACCTTCTTGACGACCGGTAAACCCAAGTTTTTCGGTTGTCGTCGCTTTAATACTAATTTGATTAACATCTACATTTAAAACATTAGCAATACTTTGACGCATTTCCAAATTATGCTTAGCTAATTTGGGACGCTCACAAGCCACCGTAATATCAGCATTATTTAACTGATAACCGCGATCCAATATGAGTTGGTAAACATGCTTTAACAATACTCGACTATCTGCGCCTTTGCATTCTGGGTCAGTGTCAGGAAAGTGTTGTCCAATATCTCCGAGTGCCAAAGCACCTAACAAAGCATCACACAGAGCATGAAGAACCACATCGCCATCAGAGTGTGCTTTCAAGCCATGTGTATGTGGAATTTGAATGCCAGCCAATGTAACGAAGTCCCCCGCTTCAAAGGCATGTACATCCATTCCTTGTCCAATTCGAATTTGAGCAACCATATAACTATTACCTTCCATAAAAACTTAAGAAATCTTGTATTCAGCCTTTCTGTTTCGCTATAGTACACCTAGCAAAGTAGACTGAAAGTATAAGCGATCATGCTGTCTAATACTGATATGAATCAATTGAAAAGATTAAGTTTTGCCGTGACACTGAGTTGTTTATGTTCATCTCTTGTCTTTGCAGAATCAATAGACTGCTCCAACTCTGGAACTGAGCTTAAAATCTGCTCAAAAACATTTAGTGAATCGAAGAAACAACTCGATAATAAATATCTTTCCGCATATTTAGTTACTGATGCCCCCTTACAGCTTTTACAGGATACACAAAAGTTATGGTCTAAACATACTCAGCAATGCAAGAATAATACATGCGTTCAGCAACAGTTTGATTTACGTACTGATGACCTAAATTTTTATGCATCACTTAAGCAAACGCTTACCCAACATTATCTTAAGTTTGAAAATGGACGTATAGCTGCACAGCCTGTTCACATTCAAGTCCATCAGCTTGCAAAGGATAAAATCAAGATTGAAGGAATCGCATACCGCAATCCAAATAACCGTAAAGAAACTCAAACGATTTCCCTAATGGCCTATAGTTCACCTGAACAAAAAAGTGAAATCTTAGACAATGAGCACAACTGTAAATATCAGTTTAATTTTCAAAAAGCTTTACTTAATGTGAAAACCCAACAAAAAGGCTGTGAGCGTTTTAGCGGAATCTACCGATTATATGATTAATTTAATACTTAAAATAAAAGCCAGTGTTTAAACACTGGCTTTTTACTTTCTAGACCGGATATTTTTGAGCAATATCCTGACCCACTAAAACTGCTGTCGCCGCAGACAAAGTCCACCCTAAATGCCCATGTCCTGTATTGTAGAAAATACGCGGTTGTTTAGACTGCTTTACCACAGGCAGCATATTAGGCATCATCGGTCTTAGCCCAGCCCAAGGTACGACATGCTCAGTTGAAATATCAAAGTTACGGTTTACCCAATTTACTAAAGGTTGAATACGATCAGCCCGTATATCGCGGTTGTAACCGTTAAATTCAGCAGTCCCTGCCACGCGTAACCGATCTTTACCTAAACGAGAAGTCACGATTTTAGCACTTTCATCTAGCAAGCTTACCCATGGTGCATTTTTTATACTTTGTTCATCTTTTAATTGCACGGTAATTGAATAACCTTTTACTGGATAAACATTTACTCGCTCACCAATCATATCGGCGAGTTGATAACTTCCTACACCACCACAAACCACAAGCACATCACCTTCGATTTGGATGCTATCAGATTCAACAAGATAAGGGTGCTCTGCACTTGGCTGACAACTTACAATTACTTTGTCTGGATGACACTTAATATCTGTGACGTCCAAACCAAATTTATACTCAACACCGTATTGTTTAGTTTTTTCAGCCAAAGAGGTTGAATATTTATGAATATCCCCCGTTGCATCACTTGGTGTGTAATAACCACCAAAATACTCACCCGTTAACGATGGCTCTATCGTTTTCATTTCATCAGGTGAAACTGAATAACGCTCCAATTTACCTTTATTCAAGACATCATTGACTTGTTTAGCGATCTCGTAATCGGCCTTACTATGATACATATGAAGAATGCCACGTTTCTCCAAATCAAACTGAAGTTGCTCTTTTTCTGCAACTTCAAACAAGCGCTTACGAGCGAGCAATGCCAATCGGACCGTCTCGATCGTATTAGCTTCATAGTGTTTAATATGGGATAAGAACTCAACCAGCCAACTATACTTATGCAAACTAAATGAAGGATTCAGTAATAGCGGCGCATCTTTTTGTCTCATCCACTTAAAGCCCTTAACTACAGTGGCTTTTTGGTTCCATACTTCGGCGTTACAAGCCGATAATTGCCCTCCATTGGCAAATGATGTTTCCATTGCAGGATATAGATGTCGATCAATCACTGTGACTTGATAACCCAGTTGCGATAATTCATAGGCAGAAGTAACCCCTGTGATTCCCGCACCTATCACAATAACATGTGGCATAACAGACTCCTCAGAAATGCAAAACATTTCATCAGTACAGCCCATCTGTCATTGGTACCTGAGAGTTTCGACCCCAACGTTACCTTTTAACGTTTAGATCTTCCCCTTCGGTGAGTTTATAATTTATAAGTTATTATTTTCACTTCTTATAAATCTAAGCTTCTCTCCAGATTTTTTAATTATTACAGTCCTTCTGCCTGAGAGTTTCCGGGCTTGTTGCTCCTTCGGCGGGTTCTTTCGAACCTCTCTCCCGCAATAATTTTGTATTTATATAAGCAATGTATCTGCCACTTTAAAAAAAACGCATTCTTTTCTTGTAAACTTTTGTACCGACAATTATCAAGTTGTAAATCATTAATTTAATTATAAAAATAAAAAAGGTGAATCTTTATGAATTCACCTTTTGTGTTTAATTAGAGTTTTCCGTTGAGCACCGGGTCTGAAACTGTACCCTTCCATTGCTCACGCAAGGTTGGTAAATAAAATTTCTCACCAATAGTGACCAATTCTGCATCAATCAATGCGTGAACTTCGTGCATAAAAATATAATCAAGTGCAACCAAAGAGAGTTCATGATTTTTTTGTGCTGTTTTCTTACGTTTCGCTTGAGCTTGTTTCACTAACTCATTCGCAAAATTTTTATCTTTATAAGCCGTAGTTGCATTTAAACGAAGTTCAATAACACCCCATCCAGCTAATAGCTTTTTAAAGACATCAAAATCTTCAGAAGTTGATTCCCACGTTACATTTTCTAGATCG
Organism: Acinetobacter sp. V91_7; assembly: GCF_031799075.1. Taxonomy (NCBI): domain Bacteria; kingdom Pseudomonadati; phylum Pseudomonadota; class Gammaproteobacteria; order Moraxellales; family Moraxellaceae; genus Acinetobacter; species Acinetobacter sp. V91_7. The sequence continues at coordinate 52,237 of NZ_JAVQNT010000030.1, read as the reverse complement.
TTATCATCAGGTAAAACTGGCAATAACAGATCACCTGTACTTGGGAAAATCTTTTTAAGATTTAACAGAAACTTAACAGGCTGATCACCAGGATAATCATTAAATTGCACATGTTGTTGGGTATCTGTTAAATAAATAGAGAGCATTCAAAAATCCTTAGCTAAGCTTCTGTTTTTAAATGCTTTATTTTAAACCTCGTAAAATAGATGCAAAACAAAAACAATATAAAAACAGGACAAGGTGCGCATTTTAACAATTATGACAGCTTATTCAACGCTAATTCGCCATTAATTAGTGAAACTTACACCCTCTTGACAAAAAGCCCTCCGAAAAGAGCTCTTTGTTGATGCAGGTTTAATTCTTGCCATCGCTATAAACTCCACCAATAACTTGTCTTTAGCAGGGCATCTTATGCCGTAATAGATATACAGCTAATAAGACTTTTTAATAAAGTTGTTCATTTTATGTCTAAACTAAACTGAAGAAATGAACTCTGCTGTAGTTTTTAACTGAGCAAAAGCATTGCTTAAAACTTGGTTATGATGATCAATGATTTGCGAAGCATTTAAAGCTACTGAATCAGTTGTTGTATGTGCATCTGAAATTAGTGTCACTTTATATCCATACTCTGGAGTAGCCCTAACAGTAGTATCAATACAATATTCAGTTTTCATTCCAGTCATTATGATTTCATCAATATCAAGTTTCTCTAATACTTCTTTTAAAACAGTATTTTTAAAGCTGCTCGGGTACATTTTTTCAATGACTGTATCTTTATGTGGATTAAAAGATAAGTCTGTAATTAGTTGAGTGTTCGGGCCGTTTGGATCTAATGGTGTACCTTTCTCACCGACATGCCGAATAAAGATAATTGGTCTATCATTCAAACGACAATATTCAATGAGGCTAAGAATATTTGAAAGTACAAGTTTGACATTATGTGGCTTAGGCTCACCGTTAAATAAGCCATTTTGCATATCAATGACGAGTAAAGCCGATTTTGAGTTACTACTGAGTTTTTTCATAATCTTTCTCTGTAAAACCAATAATGAACAGAGAAAAATTAACCCAGCCATTATTGGCTGGGTTTGGTTATCTTATTAAGTCACTTTAATAAAAAAATCACACACAGCCTTCCTTAAAGGTCGTGGTGGTGGTAGTGATTTTATTCAATAAACAGTTCTCATTTGTTTTAACTGCCTTAATTAAAGCGTGATTAACCATACCATAGCTTTTTCAAAAGAAACAAAGCTTTTTAATTTTTTTACTCTGTGAAGTACTTTTTACTCTTAATTAGTTCTTACAGAAATATCTCATACTAAAAAGCTAATTTATTTAACCGAAAGTAAGTATTCATATGCTGTTTTTTCATCACTCTGTAGTTTAATGACTGCATCAGTTTCATCATTCAAAGTAAGGTTAAATACCTTCTCACCATCATAAGAAATTTGATGGCCCATACGGAATTCTGAATCAATTGACTCAAGAATAATAAAATTACCTTCGATATTCGAAGCAATATAGTAAGTATTGTTCCGATGAACATATCTAATTGTGTACATCACTATTTAAATTCCATCTAAAAAATTATGTTTTTTCTTAAATAATAAAAAAGCTCACTTCATCTTCTCAAGCAGAAATGAAGCTAGCGAAAAAAAAGATCCGCCCTTCTTTTGATTTCTAGCACTAATCGTTCAGCGCCAAACTAATATATAAATATTACAGAAATACTTAACAATAAAAAACCCCGCCATTAGTCGATACTGAGTCGGGTTTCTTATACCGTCATATGTCTGAGAGAACTAACTCTCACATGGGCTTACTGCTATTTAAATTAATCTTTACACTTAACTTTCAAAACGGCTGCTTTGGTATTCACTGGAATAAGCAGTCCTGAATTATAGACAGTATGATGATTTACGATTTTGTTATTGCTATCCAACTCATCAAAACCTTTATCTTTACATATTTCTTCTGCTTTCCCGATTAACTTTGACCTCAAAGCTTCTCTTGAACCAAATGCATTACTTTGAGCATGAAGTTGGTAAACACCAGGATTCACCTCAGCTACAGAAGGTGGAAACATTTGTAGACAACCCGACAACATACAAGCTGTTATTGCTAAAACAACTATTGATTTAGTCTGTTTCATTTATTGAAGCTTAGAATAAAAATAACGTAGCAAAATTAAAGTCTAGATATGACATTAGTATTTCAAGGTATAAAAAAAGCCCACTTTTTCAAGCAGGCCTTCCCCTTATGATTTTTGCGCTGATCATTCAGGACTTTTGTTGTACTTAGCAACTCGCGGATATTACAAAAGTATTTGACAATAAAAAAGCCCATTAGAAGAGATTATTTACTATTTGGTGAAACCATTTTTTCAGGTTTAACCACTTCATCAAATTGCTCTGCCGTAACTAAACCAAGCTCAACAGCAACCTGCTTTAAAGTTTTATTTTCTTTATAGGCAGTCTTGGCAACTTTTGCAGAATTTTCATAACCAATCACTGGGTTTAAAGCAGTGACCAACATGAGAGAGTTGTGTAAGAAGTGATCAATTTTATCCTGATTAGGCTCAATTCCCACCGCACAGTGATCATTAAAACTATTACACGCATCGCCAAGCAACTGAATAGACTGTAATAAGTTGTAAGCAATCACTGGCATAAATACGTTTAATTCAAAGTTACCTGAAGCACCAGCCACATTAATGGTCGTATCATTTCCAAGCACTTGTGCAACAACCATTGTCATTGCTTCACTTTGTGTTGGGTTTACTTTGCCCGGCATAATGCTTGAACCAGGTTCATTTTCTGGGATACGGATTTCACCAAAACCACAACGTGGCCCACTTGCCAACCAACGAATATCATTCGCAATTTTATTTAAACTGACTGCAAGCGTTTTTAATGCACCAGAAGCAAAAACAGCAGCATCACGCCCTGCAAGTGCTTCAAATTTGTTTGGAGCAGTGACAAACGGTAAACCTGTAAGCAAGGCAAGTTGCGCAGCTGATTTCACTGCATAATCAGGATGTGCATTTAACCCTGTACCTACAGCAGTACCACCTAGTGGCAATTCATATAAACCACTTAAAGCTTGCTGTAAGCGCACTACACCATGCTCAAGCTGAGATACATAGCCGCTAAATTCTTGACCTAAAGTTAATGGCGTTGCATCTTGTAAATGTGTACGACCAATTTTAACAATAGACTGAAACTCATCTGATTTTTTTTGCAAAGTCGCTTTAAGCTGCTCTACGGCAGGAATGAGTAATTCATTAATTTGCAAACTTGCAGCAACATGGATTGCCGTTGGAAATGAGTCGTTCGTTGATTGAGCACGATTGACATGGTCATTGGGGTGTACCGGCTTTTGGGCACCTAACACTTGACCTAATTTTTGGTTTGCAATATTTGCAATCACTTCATTGCAGTTCATGTTACTTTGCGTACCAGAACCAGTCTGCCAGACAACTAAAGGAAACTGTGAATCCCATTTACCATCAATTACTTCTTCAGCCGCGCCCACAATATATTGGCTCAAATCTTGCGGTAACTGTTCAAGCTCAGCATTGGTTATCGCAGCAGCCTTTTTTACTAGCCCCATTGCTCGAATCATGGCACGTGGTAATCGTTCTTGCCCGATTTTAAAGTTCTGTAAGCTGCGTTGAGTCTGTGCTCCCCACAATGCTTCATTTGGAACTTCAATCTCACCCATAGTGTCATGTTCAATTCGTGTTTGCATAGAAACCTCAGTTGTCTGGTTAAAGAACTTACGGGCTGAAGCAAGTATTTGCTCTGGCTAGTTAATTTTTAATATCGTACTCAAGCATTCCATTATTGTAAATAAGAATCATTATCTTATCTTCCATTTAATGTATTTTGATAAAAGCGCCATTCATCTTCAATCATTTGTTTTAACGAGCGTTTAGGTGTCCATTGCAATAATGTTTTTGCTTTTTCTATATTTGCCCCAACCTGACCTAACTCAACATGCTTATAAATCGCAGGTTGAGTCGCAATTTCGGCTTGAGTTACTTGTGAAATTTCATCTAGTAATTGACGAATAGAGTGAACTTGGTCATGGGCAATATTGAATGCCTCACAACAATGTGTTTGATTACGCAGCCAATGTAAGCTTGCAGTTACAGCTTCACACACATCTAAAACGTGTAGAAAACTGCGTTCAGTCGTATGGTCTGATGTTTCAGCTTGATCTTGTAATTCAATTAAATCACGTTGCATAGCTGCAACTTGCATAGCAAGCGGCACAATATTTTTAGGGAGCTGTGCGACATATTCTCCGAGCACCCCATGTTCAAATGCACCTACAATATTAGATAAGCGCAAGATTGCAATTTTCCACTCATGATCAATTTTATAAGTATCACGGATAATTTCTTCAATCATCTGTTGAGACTTAATATAAGGATTAGGGTAAGTGTAATTAAATTCGTCTGTTTCGCTTAATTGCAAACCAGATTTTCCATAGGCAGCAAGGCTTGACAGCTGAATAAAGTGACGAACACCCGTGCGTTGCATGGCACGCAGTAAACTCATGATGCAACTTACATTATCATTATAATATTCAAGAGGTTTAAGATTAGATTCTTCAATTGATTTAAACCCAGCAGTATGAATAACTGCATCAATTGAATATTGCTCAAAGACCTTATTCAATGCAGGTGTATTACGTACATCAAGTTTAACAAATGGAACGTACATACCAGAAATAAACTCTAGCCGTTCCAGCGTTTGCAAGGTCGAATTAGCCAAATTATCGACAATTACCACTTCTTGCCCTTGGGCCATTAGACTCAAAGCAATGTGTGAACCGATAAAGCCTAAACCACCTGTCACTAAAATCATTGTATACTTACCTTTCTCTTAATGCATCTACGCCCATTTAGACGTATGACCATAGTGAATTCTTAATGAGTACATTACTACTAATTACCTCTGCTCCTACTTCCATTCATGCTTGGCATGCGTTAGGACTTGCTCAGGCACTCAAAAGTAAAAATGAAGACTTTCGTGTATTCTTTTACCAAGATGGCGTGCAGGTTGCTAATGATTTTCAATGGGTTCCTGACGACCAGCGTAATTTAACGCATGAATGGCAAAAGCTTTCGATTCGACTTCCTGTATGTGTGAGTGCTGCCCTCGCTCGTGGTATTACCGATGCAGAAAATGCCAGTCGCCATCACCTTACTCATTACAACCTTGCCAAAGACTTTCAACTCGTCGGGTTAGGTGAACTTGCTGATGCGGTACAGTCAGCATCTCGTCTTATTCAATTTTAAGTTACTTTGTTTGCTTAGATTGTTGCTTTTAAAAGGTATATTGTGTGAAATCTGTACTCGTCATTTTAAGCCAAGCCAACTTAACTAGTCTTCAAATCAATGAAAGCCTTTCCGCTACTATGGTTTTAGCAACCTTTGGCTCACCAGTCAAAGTATTATTGAAAGATGCTGCTCTTAGTCTCTTGCAAAATGACCTGAGCTTTAACCAGTTTCATCATACCTTCAAAGTAGCATCAAATATGGTCGAAAGCTTTGAATTTTATGATTTAAGCCCCATTCTTATCGAAAGCAAAAATCAACAAAATCCTTTTGTTCAACAAACAGAACAAGAGCTCGAATTCATTCAGTTAAATAATGAGTTCATTCAGTCTTTTGACCATATCTTATATTGGTAGATGAAGGTGTAAATTTAATGAATCCATCAACACTTTATCTCGTGCAATCTACTTATCACAATACACCAAATATTATTGATGAATTAGGTCATCTTTATCAGGTAGGTGACCAAATTATTTTTATGGGTGATTCTGTTGCACGACTTTCAACTCAAATTATTCAACAGTTTAAATCTGTTTCATGCTTAAGTATCGAAAAAGATTTACTCGATGCAGATACTTTAGCTCAGATAAATGTATTGGACTATGATCAATTTGCAGATTTAGTTTTAACGTTTAACCGCTGTATTTCTCTTAAATAATAGATTTAGGCTAGTTTCATGAATTTAGAATTAGACCAAGATGGTCATTTGGTTGATTATACAATTTGGAATCCTGAAGTTGCACAAGAGCTTGCCAAGTCACTTGATCTTGAACTAACCGATTGGCACTTCGAAGTTTTAGCTGCTGTACGTCAGTTTTATCAACAGTTTGGGCATTCTCCAGCAACTCGCCCACTGATTAAATTTTTAATGAAAACCGTAAGTCCAGATATTAATAATGCCGTTTTACAGCAACAATTTAATACTGGTTTAGTTGCCCGCCATTTAAGTCGTTTGGCAGGTGTTCCTAAACCAGCAAATTGTTTATAAAGCTAAGCAAACTTTTTAGCAGCAGCGACGCATAAAAGGGTTGCTGCTGTAACCACCAACATTGACCAGCTCACATGTTCATGCAATAAGGCTGCAGCAATGGCTAGCCCCATTAAAGGCTGTAAGAGTTGTAGTTGACTAATCGCAGCAATTCCGCCTTGGGCAAGTCCTTTGTACCAAAAGAAAAAACCAATTAGCATGCTAAACAAAGACACATAAACGAGACCGACTACAGCTGATGCCGATATATTCTGGAAAGAAGTAGGCATATAAAAAATAGTAAGAAACAGCATGAAGGGTAATGATAAAATGAGCGCCCAACAAATGACCTGCCACCCGCCTATTTTTCTTGAAAGTACACCGCCTTCTGCATAGCCAAAGCCACAGAAAATAATCGCCATCAACATATAAAAGTCCCCTATTCCAAGTGATGTATCACCAGAAATAAAAAACATATAAGCGAAAACAACCGCACTTCCCAAGACTGCAAATATCCAGAAAAATTGATTCGGTTTTTCTCCGCCTCTCAACACAGCAAATATTGCAGTTGCAAGCGGCAAAAGACTAACAAAGACAATTGAATGAGCTGCATTCATATATTGCAAAGCGAGGGCGGTAAATAACGGAAAACCAATTACCACCCCTATAGCAACAATAGCAAGAGGCGGCCAATCTTGTTTGGCTGGTTTCTTTTGTTTTAAAACCAATATAAGAATAAGTCCTAAAATACCAGCAATTGCCGCACGTGCTGCGGTTAGAAAGCCCGGTTCAAACCCCATTACAGCTACACGTGTCGCTGGTAGCGAGCCTGCAAAAATAGCCACGCCAATAAAACCATTTACCCAGCCATTCATAAACCTATTCATAATTTTCTCCGTCACTATACGAAGAATTTAAGCTGTGCTAAGGTGATTAAACCAGATACAAAGCAGTACAATTTAAAAGAACTGTTATGTACTCACAACCAGTACAGTTGAGATTGTAAGCCCGTGAACCAGAGCAAAACAAAAATTGAAATTGTCATTTCAGAGATTGAGCAGCAAATAAAAAATCGATCTTTAATGCCCGGAGCACGCTTACCTTCTGTTCGCAAGTTAGCAAATGATCTTGGCTTTTCAGTATCAACTGTTGTAGAAGCGTATGAAAGATTAATTGCTTTAGGCAAAATCGAATCAAGAACTGGATCTGGTTTTTATATTGTTGGTCCGCTCGCCCCCTTAGCTTTAAGTGAATTAGGCCCTAAATTAGATCGTTCAGTAGACCCTCTATGGATTTCACGTCAATCTTTGGAAGCGAAAGCAGATGTTTTTAAGCCCGGCTGCGGTTGGCTACCCGATGACTGGATGCCACTAGACAGTATTCGTAAAGCTTTAAGGATGGCTGCAAGGAGTTCAGACGCTTGTTTAATGGGTTATTCAACCCCGTTAGGATTACCACCTTTGCGGGATTTGTTAGCAAGGCGTGCTCAATCAAAAGGAATAGATGCAAATCTGAATCAAGTACTTTTAACAGATTCTGGTACTCAAGCGATCGATTTAGTTTTCCGGTTTTTATTAAAGCCCGATGACGTCGTTCTGATTGATGACCCTTGTTATTTTAACTTTCATGCATTGCTTAAAGTTCATCAAGTCAAGGTTATTGGTATTCCCTACACACCAACAGGTCCCGACTTAGAAGCATTTAAAGAAGCAATTGATACTTATAACCCACGTCTTTATATCACCAACTCAGGAATTCACAATCCAACTGGAGCAACGCTTTCTCTTTCTACGGCACACCAACTCTTAAAATTGATTGAGCAATCTAACTTAATTGTAGTTGAAGACGATATTTTCTCAGATTTTGAATATACACCAGCACCTAGACTCGCGGCTTTAGATAATCTTTCACGCGTAATTTTTATTGGAAGCTTTTCTAAAACATTATCAGCGTCTATTCGCTGTGGTTATATTATTGCCAAACCTGAATGGATGGATCAGCTCACCGACCTAAAAATTGCCACAAGTTTTTCTCACAATGGTGTTTCTGCTGAAGTTTTGCTTACTGCTTTAACAGATGGCTCTTACCGTAAACATATAGAACTATTAAAAGTTCGTTTAGCAAAAGCAATGCACGATACGATTACAAAACTTGAACCTCTGGGTATAAAGCCATGGATTAAGCCTCAAGCGGGAATTTTTGTTTGGTGCCATTTGCCAGAGGGTATTGAAGCTTCAAAAATTGCGAAATATTGCATTAATCATAATGTTATTCTTGCGCCAGGCAATGCTTTTAGCCAAGCTCCTAATGCTGGTCAATTCGTACGTTTTAATGTAACACAGTCAAATCATGACCACATTTATAAGACTCTAGCTGATGCTATTCAACAAGAGTCTTTATAATTTATAGAGAGAAAAATTAAGCTTGTTTCTGTTTTTGTTCAATATATGCAAAATAGCCTGGTCCAGCTGAGACTTGCACTTGTTTTGCATGTAAAGGCTCACGGCAGACCGAACATACCATAACCGGTTCAAACTTATGTCCACAAGTTTTATGACGATATTCTAGTGGCTTACCTAAACCTTGATCCATCCATTTATCTGCCCAATTCGCCATAGACAAGATAATTGGATAAAGTTCAAAGCCCTTATCAGTGAGTTTGTATTCAAAGCGTTCTTGACGATCAAAATAAGGAGCTTTGGCTAAGATTTCATATTCAACCAAACGCTTTAAACGATCTGAAAGGACATGACGAGTTACGCCTAATGATTTTTGAAAATCGTCAAAACGTCGTATTCCCATAAAAGCATTACGTAATATTAGCATCGTCCATCGATCGCCAATCACTGATAGCATACGAGCAACCGAACAAGGCTGATCACCGATGTCATCCCATTTCATCTTTATGCGTTCCTCGATATTTCCTAGCCTAACGGCCCTATTGCTTATACCCTAAACCACTTACTACGATTTATGCAACATTCATTATAAAATAACTTCTTATCAACTTTATAAAAAAAATTTCATTATGAAAAAAGAAAAAGTTATTATTAAAAATTGCTAAATAAATATAACCCACTCATTTTTCATAATGAGTTATATTTATCCTTCTTTATACTTAATTTGAAATAAATACGCCTTTCAATATATTGCCTGCTTCTAGTTTTACGCCCGCTGGAATTCGAACAAGACAGTTCGCCTGCATTAAATTACTCAGCATATGCGATTGCTGTTTTCCAAGACTTTTTATTTTAAGCTGTCCATTTTCAAAATAAGCATACATACGTAAAAAACGCTCACGTGCATCTTCTTTTAAATCATGATCTAAAATCGCACTAAACCACTCAGGCCCTGCTTGATTTCCCTGTAAAGTATCTAGTAATGCCTTACCATACACTTGCATAGACACATAGACCGCAGCGGGATTACCCGGCAAACCGAGCAAATAACAACAATGATCTGTTTCTGGGTTTGAATATTCAGCAAAGAACAGTGGTTTACCCGGTTTCTGTTTTACTTTCCAAAAGATTTGTTCAAAACCAACCTCAAAAGCACATGGTCGTATAAAGTCATAATCACCTACAGATACACCACCTGTCGTTATAATGACATCATGGCTGTCTTTTAACTGATTAAAGTAATGCGTGACTTGCTCTGCCTCATCTGCCACATGAATCAGTTCAACATTTAAGCCATAATCTTCAAACCAAGCTTTTAATAATGGCCCATTTGCATCAAAGATTTTGCCGTCGACAAGATCTTCTGCCGTTTCTGCAACTTCATCACCAGTCACTAAAACAGCAACTTTCGGTGCACGATAAACTTCAACCGTTTGCACACCTGCCATACTTAAGGCAGCTAAGCTTCCAATATTTAGAAACTGTCCAGCTTGTGCAAGCAATTGACCTTTCTGGATTTCTTCTCCTGTAAAACGAATATCAGCTTGAGGACGTATATGCTCAGTTAAGCAAATTTCTTGGGTCGAAAGAACTGATACGATTTCCTGCCGAGCAACATGTGTTGTTCCTTCTGGAATTTTACCGCCTGTAAATATGCGGATAGCCTGACCTTCATTAAGTACGTCATGACTCTCACTCCCCGCTCGAATCTCACCAGTAACCTGAAATTTTTGATTATTTAAATCTTCTGCATGACTACAAAGCGCGTAACCATCTACAGCACTTTGAGAAAAACTTGGCAAATTAATTTCTGAATAGATTTCTTTAGCAAGATATCTACTTAGGCTATTTTGAAGAACTTGATTAATCGAACCCAACTTTTTTGGCTGCTTAACAATCAACTCAAGTGCTTCATCTACACTAATTAATCCACGCTCTGTACCACAACCTGACATTACTCATATCCTCCCGGATGCGGTAAATCACGGCACACATCAAAAATATGAACGAGCGCTGGTAAAATAGCAGCCATTGATTCACTTGCTCCACCACGGCTTCCCGGTAAAGTCACCACCAATGAGCGATCAATAAAACCAGCTACCCCACGTGACATTGCAGCATAAGGTGTGCGTTTTTGTCCAAAAGATCGTGCAGCTTCCATTAAGCCGTCTAGCTTACGCTCAAGAAGTGGCTCTAATGTATCGACCGTAATGTCACGCTTACCAATTCCCGTTCCACCGACCGTCATAATGCATGCGTATGACTTACTCAGCTCAAGCACTAAATCTTTTAGAACATCTGCTTCATCAGGCAAAATTTGATAATGAATCGGATCAAACCCTGCTTCAGTTAAAGTTTCAACCACAGATTTTCCGGCGGTATCGGGTTTTCTACCGGCTGCAACGGTGTCGGATAACACAATGACAGCAGCCGATACGGGCTGACGAAGAACACGTTTAAAGTGCGATTTGCCGCCCTTTTTCTTAAGCAGTTTACATTGATCCATCCAGAGTTCTTCTGGCTCACAATGTGGTTTCAACATGTCGTAAATGGTTAAACCCGCAAGGCTTGCAGCCGTGAGGGCTTCCATTTCTACCCCAGTAGGGCCAATGGTTTCAACCACGGTAATAATCTTTACAAAATCATGTTCTAATTCATATTCAACATCTGCACGATAAATCGGCAGTGGATGACACAAAGGAATCAGCTCATCAGTGCGTTTGGCTGCCAAGATTCCTGCCACACGTGCGGTTTTTAATGCATCACCTTTTTCAGTGTTCCCTTGTCTTAATAGCTCAATACAATGTGGAGGCGCATATAAAATCGCTTGTGCTTCAGCAACACGATAACTTTCCGGCTTCATTCCTACGTTTTTCATTATTTATCCTAGACGTACATATTTCAGTGTGAGTGTTCATGGCCGGCATGATGGTGGTGATGCTTGTGTTCTTGTGGTGCATCTTTGCGAATACAACAACCTTCTACATAATGACTTGTACCGTCTGTAAAGAACTCTTCTTTAAAAACTGGCACTTCATGCTTCACCCGCTCAACCGCTTCCTCACATGCTTGAAAAGCTTCACGGCGATGGGCTGCATAAGCAATCGCAATAATGGCTGTCTCACCTACATCCAAATATCCAATTCGATGAACGACCCGCACATAAGATACCTGATACTTTTTCTCAATTTCCAGTTCAATTTCACGTATCATTTTTTCAGAAAGTGGCTTATATGACGTATATTTCAACGCTTTAACAGCTTTACCCTCATGGTGATTACGAACCGTACCTATAAAAATATCGATTCCACCACATTCAGGAAATGATTGGATAGGATCAAAAGTATCTAAACTTAAAGCCTGCTCTTGTATACGTGCAAAATCTCGCATGACTCACCCTCCTGCAACTGGTGACAATAAAACCAATGTACATGGCTCACTTAAAGCAGATTGTCTCGTTATGACATTATCGCCAATCGCACATGCACATTTTTCCATGGCTTGTGTAGATTCTGGATGTAATGAAACAATTTCATCTAATACATCTTTAACCAAAATATGATTGGGACAAACCAACGAAAGGTTTTGAGGAAGCAATTTTTCAATTGCGCCAAACGCTTCGATTTTAATTTGGATAGATTGCTGCATTTATCCCCCAAGCATATGCATACTGATTTTACGGGTTTGTTGATGTTGTAAGGCATGAAAGCCTTTAGCTTTGTGCCAAATATACGGCATAACCATATCTGTTAACTGTTGAATATACATTGCATGATCAGCTGTAGTACGAGCACGTAATAATGATTGAAGCTGCGGTTTAATATTTAGACCTTGCGGGGCAAATAAACAGTTGTAGAGTTCGCCTTGTGCAGTTAACCGTATACGGTCGCATTGATGGCAAAATGAATGAGTGATTGTGGAAATAATCCCAAGAGAGTAACTATTATTGATTAGATATTGGCGTGCTGGCTCATGCTGTTGTTCGACAACCTCTACTGAATAATGTGGTTGCAAAACTTGTAAAATTTCAGCCTCACTCACTACATCTTTACTTGACCAAAGCGCATCGCCATCAAGTGGCATAAACTCAATAAAGCGTAAAGGAATATGATTGGCGATTGACCATTTAACCATCGGTAAGATCTGATCATCATTTTTATTTTTCATCAGTACGCAGTTAATTTTGAATGGTAATCCTACATCCTTAGCAGCCTGAATACCCTCGAGAACGGGTTCTAATTTTTTCTTGGTTAGCTCTTTAAACTGAATAGCATCAAGACTGTCTAAACTAATATTTAGGTCATCTAATCCCGCATCTTTTAACTGCCTAGCGTATTTTGCAAGGTAATGCCCATTTGTAGTCATTGAAATACGTTTTAAGCCCAGCGCTTTCAAGGCCTGTAACTCACGAACAAAATGCACAATGCCTTGACGCATTAATGGTTCGCCACCTGTAATGCGGATACTTTCAACACCATGTTGCACCATAAAATGACAAAATTGAAAGAGTGCCTCAAAACCAAGCAGATCTTGCTTATTCAACCATTCAGGATGTTCAGGCATGCAATATACACACTTAAAGTTACAGCGATCAGTTACGGAAATACGCAGCTTTCGCTTTATACGACCATATTGGTCTTGAAGAACCAAAGGCGTATTTTCAGAGTGATATTGTTTCATCATTTGCACTCATATCGAGAACAGTTCAAATATTGCTGGCACTTTTTCTGAGCAATTAAAATAGAAATTTGCTCTTCAATAGTGCTGTGCTGTTTAAGCAAAATTTGTTCCAATTCTATTTATCATCCATAGTTTTTTATGGGTATCAGCAAGATTAACGTCGTCCAATTTTTGTCTTAAATTTTAAAGCTGTACAAATTTAGTGCGACGTCAATCTCTTGTATGCCCTACATTATTTCTAGCATTTTTCTAGACGGATGGGTACATATTTATGGTACGGCGTTTTAGATAAAGGATCACAATGTTCACCAGACACCAGAAGATTTAATTGTGGCCCTATTGGCTCGCCACCTTGAAAGCGCATGCCATAACCATGTGGAAGTGACACAACACCTTTTCGCATACCCTCATCAAAATCTACAGTTACCTGAATTTCTCCATGTTGGGAGATACATTTAAGTTGATCCCCTACTGCTACATTCAGGTTTGTTGCGTCTTCAGGGTGAATTCGTAAAGCGCCTTCTGCATCTACTTTTCGCCATGCAGGGTCACGGTAAATCTGATTAGCGTTATAACTACGGCGCTCCCCCGACAAAAGTATGAAAGGAAACTCTTCAATACTAAATTGATGATTTTTTAAATTTGCCAACTCACTCAACATTTCAGGAATAACCAGACGTATTTTTTTGTCTTTATATGCCACGAGCTTCCACATTTCATCATATTCATGTTGTGATAACACTACACCTGAACGCTGATTTAAAATTTGCTCAAATAACCGAACACCTAAAGTTAAAGGATTACCTTTATAACCTGCACGGCGCACCGCTTTGGTATGTAAAACAGCATATTGAATAGAGAGAGGTAATAAAAAAGCAACTGAAGCAGCTGAGTTTTCTAAATGTTTACCTAAAGTGCGATAGAGAATTGAAGCTGCAAAAGGAATGTATTTTTTATGTCGAGCAAAAGTTAAACCCAAAGCTGACAGATAAGGTAAATAGGCTGTTTTTTTCGAGTCGACCGCAGCTATTTTTTCTAACACTGGAAAGCTTTTAGGAATGACCTTCATGGCTTCAAGTAATCGTGTATAAATTTCTGCTTCGGGTAACGTATTGCCTTGGGCAGTGAATACCGGATGTCTCAGGTGAAAACCATTTTTAGGAAACTCAAGATTAAACCCTGTAAATTCCCATTTTTCAAATTGCGTATGTGCCGGTAAAATATAATCTGCTAACCGAGCGGTTTCTGTCATGGCAACATCGACTACGACCAACAAATCTAATGCTTTAAATGCTTTTTCGTATGCAGGTGTATCAGGATAGGTTAATAAAGGATTACAGCTATCTACAAAAACTGCGCGAATTCGTTTTTCGCCTGCTTTTAATATCTCGTCAGGTAAAATATTGGGTGGGAAAAAACCTGAAATCGGAAACATTTTATGGTAAACACTACGTCGATATTTCGATTTTCTTTCATCGGTATCACTTAAAATCGGAATAAACATAGTGTGTAAATTATTGGTGCCTTGTTTTCCAAAGTTTCCGGTCAATAAATACAGTAGTTTTTCTAAATATCCGTTTAATGTCGTATTTAAAGTATGCTGAATACCTAAATCGATGCGCACACAGCCTCTTTTAGCCTTTGCAAAATCTCTTACCACTTGATAAATCAAATCGACTGGTACATCAGCTTTTGCAATATATTCTTCAATCGGGACACGGCTAAAAGTTGTTTTTACCTCTTCAAACCCTTGTGTATGCTGTTCAATGAACTTCGCATCATAAAGTTGTTCTTTAATAATAATGGCAATCATGGCCGACATTAAAAAAGCATCTGTTCCAGGTTTTAACTGCACATGAATATCTGCTTGCTTTGCCGTTTCGGTAACACGTGGGTCAAACACCACCATGGTACGGTTGGGGTCTTTTTTAATATGCTTTAGCGTGTCTCGTGCATTTGGAATTCCATGTGCCTGAAACGGATTTGTACCAATGAAAAGAACATAATCAGCGTATTCAACATCTTCTGTCGTATGGCAGGCCTGATTTCCAAATAAACGTCCATTTAGCCAAAAATCACCCGTTTTTTCTTGGGCAAGAGAGTTGTAAGCATAATAACTTTTCATAGCTAGCAAAAGTTGACGCCCGTAAGCTGCACCCAGATGATTACCCTGACCACCGCCCCCAACAGAAGCAAAAGCGGTACCGCCAAAATTATCTCTAATCTGAACTAAATGCTCGGCAATTTCTTGTATGGCATTATCCCAACTAATTTCTTGAAAAGAACCATCTGGTTGACGTTTTAACGGCGTAGTCAAACGGTCTGCATGCTGCTGATAATGCTGTAATCTTGCGGCTTTTTGACAAATGTAGCCTTGTGAAAATGGATGTTCAGGATTGCCTTTAATTTTGACAAACTGATTATCTTTAATTTCGACACTTAAACCGCAATTTCTTGAACACAAAATACATGCTGTAACATCCGTTTTGTTTTCCTTTAGCGCTTCTACCATTTCGATTGACTCCCTTTATTTTTATGCATATGGATGGAACTAAAACAACAAGTTCCAAAATAGAACTTATATAATAAATAGTCAACGGCACAAATATTAAAAACGTTTTTCGCACGACCAATGTAAGGTTAAAAGCTATTCAAATACATCGTTAATTTGCTGTAAAAATTTCTTTAAATGCGGTGATTTGTTTGTATTGCTGAAGCTCATCTAGAGAATTGATGCTATGAAAAAATAAATTTTGTTTTTGAAATATGGCGACTTGTGCATGTAAAAGCTTAAAGCACTCTTTCAAACTTAAGCGTTGTTTTTCAATTTGCTCTGTTATCGTGATTAGACTTTCACGCTTTAACAAACAAAATGGGTACAAGGCATCTCCATTAATTGACACATAAGCCGCTTGAGCTTGTTTATTTTTCCTAAGTGCACTGTGTAATTTGGCAATGACTTGTGTTGGTACATAGGTCACATCACAGGGAATAAACAAAACATAATCTGCTTCTACATGTGACCACGCACTTTTCATACCCATCAGTGGGCCGAAAAATCCAGAAGCATCGTCTTGAAAACATTTAATATCTGGCACAATACTTTGATAGATGGAGTAGTCGCGATGACTATTCACCCAAAGTTCAGATACCGATGATCTTAATTTCTGATGAATTTTAAGAAGTTGGGGTTCACCATCAAATTGCTGCAACAACTTATTTAAACCGTTCATACGGCGGGCTTGTCCACCCGCCAGAATGACCAGATCAGTTACGGGATATCCCTTATTCACACTTCCACCTCCTGTTGGCAAGCTTTAATCAGGCCACGGATTTCAGGTAAACATGAACCACAGTTTCCACCTGCTTTTAAACAAGCAGTGACCTGTTTTTCATGGGTAATGTTTTGTGTTTTTATCGCTTCAATAATTTTATTCTTACCTACTTTAAAACAACTACACACTAAAGGCCCATCATTATTAGTAGCCGACATCGGCATACCCGCTAGCAAAGCTTTGCGGTGTAAGGCACTTAAACGTTCGCGTTTAAACAGACTCGCTACCCAGTCACGGTCTGGCAATAAATCTGGCGGTGCAATATATAAGCTTGCAATTACAATGCCATCTTTCAAAATAACGCTATGGCTCAGTTGTGAAGAGATATCTTCAATACTTAACCATTCAAAAGTTTCATCAGCAAATGGTAAGAAATTTTTCAGGTTCTTTTGAGTATCATGAAAAGTTTGGCGGTCTGCAAGTTCATAACGGTTGGTTTTAACCATTTTGACCTTAGTCCACCATGCACAGTGATGTAGCGATTGTTGGATATGCGAATCATATCCTTCCCGAACATAGAGCACACCTTGCCAAGTGGTATAGAACGGCTGAATGGTGACAGGCGTATGTTTAAACTCAGGTTCACCAGAAATTGCATCAACTTCTGGGTTAACCACTTTACCAATGCGGGCGTCGGAGGCAACTTGTTCAGTCCAGTGAATCGGTGCAAAAATTTGCCCACGACGTACACCCGATGAGAATGTCACACGTAGTACACAACTGCCCCACTTTGAACGAACTTCAACCAAACCTTGATCACGCACACCAAACTTTAGCGCATCGCTCGGATGAATCTCACAGAATGGTTCTGCGCGGTGACTAGTTAAGTTTGCTGACAAGCCCGTACGGGTCATGGTATGCCACTGATCACGAATACGGCCAGTATTCAAAATGAGTGGATAGTCTTCTGAAACTGCATGAACCGGATCAATTGCGACCGTTGGAATCAGTTTTGCCTTCGCATTTTTATAGCTAAATTGGCCCTTGCCAAACAGTTGCTGAACGGCTTTAGCATTTTGGGTTTTATCCCACACTGGCCATTGTAGAGGTTGCAGAGCATCGTACTCAGCAGCATTTAAGTTCATCAAACCTTTAAGGTTAAAATAACGAAAAATACTACTTTCTTCACGCGCATCTATATCTACATTATCTTGTGCAGATAGTGCCGCATGCTCATTAAAGATGTCACTAGGACCCGCAAAGTCAAAACCATTAAAGCCTAATTTTTTCGCAACTTGGCTCACTGACCACCAGTCTGCTTTTGCTTCACCTGGAGCAGGTAGGAAAGCACGCTGACGAGAGATACGGCGTTCAGAGTTAGTTACAGTACCGTCTTTTTCTCCCCAACCTAAAGCAGGAAGTAAAATATCAGCATATGCTGTCGTATCGGTATCTGCACAAATATCTGACACCACGACCAGCTCGCATTTTTCTAATGCACGTTTGACTTGGTCTGCATCAGGCAAACTCACAACAGGATTAGTTGCCATAATCCAGATGGCTTTAATTTTTCCTGATTCAACAGCACGGAACAAATCAACTGCTTTTAAGCCCGCTTGATTAGCAATGAATGGGCTATCCCAAAAGGTTTGCACGACTTTTTGATGCAGTGGGTTATCTAAATCCATGTGAGCTGCTAGCATATTTGCCAAGCCACCCACTTCTCGGCCACCCATCGCATTGGGTTGCCCTGTCATTGAAAACGGTGCTGCGCCCAGTTTGCCAATTTTTCCAGTGAGTAAATGACAGTTAATAATACTATTGGCTTTATTTACACCCTGAGTGGATTGATTCACACCCATTGAAAATAGGGTTACCACTTTTTCTGTCTGAGCGAATTTCTCAAAGAACTGCTGTAACTTATCTAGTGCAATTCCTGTCCGCTTTGCCACATACTCCATATCAGTTTCTGGCTGACTGCTCGCCAAAACTTCTTGTAAGCCTTCGGTATAGGTATCGACAAACGCCTGATCGGCATGACCATTTTGATATAAGTATTGAAATAAGCCATTAAACAAGGCGACATCTTGACCCGGTAAAATCGGCAAATGTAAATCAGCTTGTTCACAGGTACTGGTAAAGCGTGGGTCAATCACTACCACAAACATATCTGGGTTTTGGCTCTTTGCCTGCATAATCCGTTGATAAAGTACCGGATGACACCATGCAGTATTGGAACCTACCAATACCACCATGTCTGCGTGTTCAAAATCTTCATAGCTTGCTGGTACAAGATCTTCACCAAAGCTACGTTTGTGTCCAGCCACCGCTGATGACATACAAAGACGTGAGTTAGTATCGATGTTGGCTGTACCTAAATAGCCTTTTACAAATTTATTAACGACATAATAGTCTTCGGTAAGCAATTGTCCTGAAACATAAAAGGCGATGCTGTCACGACCATATTTGTCGATACACGACTGAAATTTATCGGCAATCTTATCGACTGCATCGTCCCATGTAGTTACAGTCCGATGAGACTTACGTCCCATCATTGGCTGTAAAACACGTGTTTCTAACCCCAAAGTATCCGCAAGTCGGCTACCTTTAATACATAAGCGTCCAAAGTTGGAAGGATGCTCCGCATCCCCCTCAACCTGAACCACAGGCCCTTGAGGTTTTTGTTGAACGTGTACACTGACACCGCAACCAACACCACAATATGGACATGTTGTTTTAGTTGTTTTTGCCACATGATCGGAGCTATCGATTTCAACGCTTGGAATACTGTTCATAACTGCTCCTTTCCCTATTTAGCCTGCATTTTTTAATGCAAAATCTCGACCAAATAACAGTTTATTTCTGAATGAAGAAACAGGGGTTTGATCTGCGATTAACTCTGCATACCACATACCATCTTCAGTATCACCAAACAATACTGCACCAATTACCCGATCGCTTTGAATGATAATGCGTTTGTAAATCTGGCGTTTTTCATCGTTTAGGATAATGTCTTCATAATCATCTTTAGGTTCAAAATTACCCGCAGAGAATACATCGACACCACTGACTTTTAACTGAGTTGGTACAGTCGGCGCCTTAAAGGTCAAACTACCATGCTCAGCCAAGTGCGTCGCACAGATAAAGGCTTGGCCCCATAATGGCTCAACCAGACCAAATGTTTGCCCACGGTGTTCAATACACTCCCCCACAGCATAAATACTTGGGTCAAAGGTTTGCATAGTGTCATTCACCAATACGCCACGGTTACAGCGTAAACCCGCACTTTGTGCCAAGCTAATATTTGGTCGGATACCAACTGCAAAGACCACAAGGTCAGCATCTAAAACAGTACCGTCTTTTAGTCGAATCTGTTTTACATGACCATTTTCATCACCTACCAATGCTTCTGTATTGGCTTCAGTAATAATATTAATGCCCTTTTGTTCAATGCTATGACGCAGTAACTGACTCGCACGACCGTCGAGTTGACGCTCCATAATACGGTCCATTAAATGCAATACGGTCACGTTCATACCGCGTTGCTTTAAACCGTAAGCTGCTTCCAAACCAAGTAAGCCACCACCAATCACCACTGCATTGGTTTTTGAACCGCAGTACTCAATCATGGTGTTAACGTCATAAATATCACGGAAGGTTAAAACACCTTTTAAATCCACTCCTTGGACTGGTGGAATAAATGGCGCCGAACCAGTTGCCAAGATCAAACGGTCATAATCAACTGTTTGTTCCTTTTCGGTGTAAACCACTTTACGTGGGCGATCAATTTTTACAGCTTTGTCGCCTGCAATAAATTTGATACCTTTGTCGCTATACCACTTTGGCGGGTGCAGCATAATGTCTTCAATGGTTTTTTCACCAGATAAAACTGGAGATAACATAATACGGTTGTAGTTACCCCAAGGTTCTTCACCAATCACCGTTACTTCATAACGATCTGGTGCCATGTCGAGTAAATCTTCTAGGCAACGCATACCTGCCAAGCCATTACCAATCAGTACTAGTTTAAGTTTGTCTTGAGACACACCTGTATTGGTAATATAAGTTTTTTGTGGCACGGGGTTGATCAAAACACGACCATCAACAATTTTGCTTGGATAAACTGAAAGTTTCTGGTCTTTATCTTCTAAACAGCGACCAGTAGCCAAACTAAAGTGTTGTTTATAAATCGGTGATGCGATCACACGCTCACCTTGTAAATCACCAATAATGCCGCGGCTCATGACATTTGCTTGGCTAAACGGATCTTTATTGCTTAACACATAAACGCGTTTTTCATGTCCAACTCTGAAGATTGCAACTGCTTGATCACCTACTAACGCGCCTGCGCCAGTGTTTGGGGTTAAATCATCTAGTGCACACACATCAATCCATTCGCCATCAGGAAGCATATTTTTGTCTTGTACAATATTCATAGAAATTCTCCTGCTTATGCTTCAACCATTGGAATACGGTCTTCTGAACGCTCAACGTCTGTTAATGGTCGGATTTGGCCACGTTCAGTCGTAAATTGAATGTGTGGATCGGCCTGTTCATTTGCACTTGCATTGATATAAGTTTGGAAGCGTTTACGAACTTCAGGATTTTCTACCGCAGTACGCCATTCATCTTGATATGTGCCAATCACATGTTCCATACGGCGCTCAAGCTCAGCAGCCAACCCAAGAGAATCATCAACCACCACAGATTTAAGGTAGTCCAAACCACCTTCCATGTTGTCGCGCCATACGCTGGTACGTTGTAAACGGTCTGCGGTTTGGATGTAGAACATATAGAAACGGTCGATATAACGAATTAGTGTCTCTTTATCGAGGTCAGATGCAAGCAATTCTGCATGACGCGGTTTCATACCCCCATTACCACACACATAAAGGTTCCAGCCTTTTTCAGTCGCGATAATACCTACATCTTTACCTTGTGCTTCCGCACACTCACGTGTACAGCCAGACACCGCCATTTTTAATTTATGTGGTGAACGTAAACCTTTGTAGCGGTTTTCTAGTTCAATCGCTAAACCAACCGAGTTGTCTACACCGTAACGGCACCAAGTACTACCGACACAAGATTTCACGGTACGTAATGACTTACCGTATGCATGACCCGATTCAAAACCAGCAGCATTCAATTCTTCCCAAATGAATGGAAGCTCATGAACTTGTGCACCAAACATATCGACACGTTGACCACCAGTGATTTTGGTATACAGATTATATTTCTTGGCAATTTGACCAATCGCAATCAAACCATCTGGAGTCACTTCACCGCCAGCCATACGCGGTACGACCGAGTAAGAACCATCTTTTTGGATGTTACCCAAGTAGTAGTCGTTACTGTCTTGCAGACCGGCATGACTTGGTTCAAGTACGAAGTCATTCCAGCAAGATGCCAAAATATTTGCTGCAGCAGGTTTACAGATATCACACCCTAAACCATGACCATGTTGATCAATCAAATCATCAAATGTTTTGATTTCATTAACACGAACCAAGTGATACAACTCCTGACGAGAGTACGGGAAGTGTTCGCAAATGTGGTTGTTAACGGTTACACCTTGACGTTGTAACTCAGATTTCAATACTTGAGTCACTAATGGTGCACAACCACCACATGCCGTTGCTGCTTTGGTGCATTTCTTCAATGCACCTAAAGAAGTCGAGCCATCGCTAATCGCTTGGCAAATGTCTGCTTTTGATACGTTGTTACATGAACAGATCGTCGCGCTGTCCGGAAGTAAATCTACACCGCTACCACCAGATTTACCTGCTGATTGCTCAAAGCCCGGCATGATTAAACTTTCAGGTACTTCCGGTAAATCCAGACCGTTTAACATCATTTGTAAAAGGTCGTTATATTCTTTGGCATCGCCCACTAAAACTGCACCAAGCAATTTAGTTTTGTCTGCATTTACAACAATCTTTTTATAAACCAGTGCATGCTCATCTGTATAGAAGTAGCTTAATGCACCCGGAGTCATGGCATGCGCGTCACCTACAGATGCAACATCAACACCCATCAATTTCAACTTGGTGCTCATATCCGCACCAGCAAAAGAATTACATTCTTCATCTAGCACATGTTTCGCTGCAATACGTGCCATGTCATAGCCCGGTGCAACCAAACCGTAGATTTTGTTTTGCCAAAGCGCACATTCACCAATTGCGTAAATGTTGCTATCTGAGGTTTGACAGTAATCATTAATCACGATACCGCCACGTTCACCAATCGCCAGACCACTGTTACGTGCTAACTCATCACGTGGACGAATGCCTGCTGAGAATAAAATGATATCTGCTTCAAGTTCACTACCATCAGCAAACTTCATCACATGTGTTGTGCTATCACCGCATTCAATACATTGAGTGGCTTTTTGTGTATGAACTTTTACACCCAAATCTTCAATTTTACGGCGTAGAACTTTACCACCCAAGTCATCAATTTGAACTGCCATCAAACGTGGAGCAAACTCAACAACGTGCGTTTCCAAATCTAGGTCACGTAATGCTTTGGCTGCCTCAAGACCGAGCAAACCACCGCCAATCACCACACCAGTTTTAGCATTCAAGCTCGCTGCACGAATCGCATCTAAGTCTTCAATGGTACGGTAAACAAAGCAGTTTTCACGGTCATTACCCGAAATTGGTGGAACGAATGCATACGAACCTGTTGCCAACACCAATTTATCATAGCTAATCACATCGCCATGATTGGTTGTTATTGTTTGTGCGGCAGTATCAATTGCAGTTGCTTTGGTATTTAAACGCAGGTCTATGCCATGAGCATCAGCAAAGTCAAAACGAGCTAAAGATAAATCTTTTGCCGATTTCCCCGAAAAATATTCAGTCAAATGTACGCGGTCATACGCGATACGAGGTTCTTCCGCGAGGATAGTGATTTCCAGTTCATCATCTGCTTTTTCTAAAATGGCTTCGATGAATTTGTGGCCCACCATACCATGACCAATCATTACCAATTTCATAGTGTTTCTCCTCAAATCACGTTGCTTTTAAGCTGCGTTATTGCGTTCTCAAATAGACGTTGTTCTTTTGCTTTGTGCTCTACCGAGAAGCGAATCAACATCACGAAGCATGTAGCTGCTTGAAACCAATTTTTTTCACTCGTTGACGACGCCCAATGCACAGCAAAGTCATAAAAAGAAATAAAAAAAGCGAGCCCCCTCATAGAGAAGGCTCGCATCGCTGGAACTGAAAATTTAAATAATTCAGATGTAACTTTTTTATGCAATAAAAATAAAGACATGACCTTCACTCCGACTGAACGTAACTTCTTTGTGTGTACGGTTGCACTCACAAACTCGATCAGAACGGACATCGTTGGCCGTCTTTAAAACTCATGGTCGTCTTCGACCTGCAATTAAGTAAGCATTTTGCATGCCAATATTTTAAAAAATTAATAAGATAATATTTTTTATATTTAATTTCATATAGATAATGATTTTTAATGTATACATAAAGAATTACGTCTTATTTTGCATGCTCTATCACTGCACACTTATATGGTTTAAATAAAAATACGCCTTGCTACAAAATGAATCGTATTTTTGCACCAAGATTGATCAGCCCCATACTTTGGCATGCTAAAGTGCCATTAAAGCTCGATTTTTTCTTTAGTTTTCGATGGCACTAATCTTGCTTAAAAAACTGATAACAAAAAACGCGTCGAATTGGCGCATTTTCTTAGCCTGATTTTCTGAACTTATGCCAAAACTCAAAATAGCCCTTATTGATGATGATCATGCGCGAGCCGACTATATAAGAAAAAGTCTGCTTGAAAATGATTTTGAAGTGGTCGCTTGCCTTACTTTGGACCACTTGAATATCTTTCGCCTCGAACATTTACAAGCTGATGTGATCTTGCTTGATATGGACCATCCTCACCGTGACATTATTGAAAGCTGTGTCAGTAGCTATGACCTTCCTACCGTTCTGTTCACGAAAAATTCAGATAAAGACACAATCAAACAAGCCATAGATGCGGGGGTGACTGCTTATATTGTTGATGGCATAGACCCTGCCCGCTTACATACCATTTTAGAAATCTCTATTGAGCAATATAAAAAACACAAAAAACTCGAAGGGGATCTAAAAGATGCTCAAACTAAACTCGCTGATCGTAAAGATGTTGAAAAAGCCAAAGTTTTACTTATGCAACTCCATGGCCTTCCTGAAGATACAGCATTCCAGCTGCTCAGAAAAAATGCCATGAGCCACCGTATCACGATTGGAGAAATGGCGCGGCGTTTACTTGACGCCCAAAAATTACTTGGCAATCAACTAAAGGATGAATAAATGAGCACAATAGAAAAGACTCAGTTACAACTCGGCTATATTCCTTTGCTTGATTGTCTTGCATTGCTTTGGGCAAAACAAAGAGGTTTCTTTGAAGAAGTAGGGCTCGATGTTACTTTAGTTAAAGAAGCTTCATGGGCAAGTCTTCGCGACCGCCTTGCTTTTGGTTTATTAGATGCAGCTCACTGCTTATCTGCAATGTTACCTGCGGCCGCAGTAGGATCAGATCAAATTGGTACACCACTGCAAACCTCGCTAGTTTTGAGTGAAAATCGTGCATTTATCAGCTTAAGCCAAAAATTAACATATCAACTTAAACTTCAAGAAAATGATACAGCTCAAGTAACGGCGCAAAAAGTGGTGCATTACATTGAACAAGGTCATTCCCTTTCTTTAGCACATGTGTTTAAGCACTCCATTCATCATTATTGTTTAAGAGAATGGTTAGCTTTAGCAAACCCTGAACTCGCTCAATCGATTCAGCTCAAAACCTTACCACCACCTTATATGGTCGAAGCACTAGATAAACATGTGATTGATGGTTTCTGTGTTGGAGAACCTTGGAATACTCAAGGCGAGCTTCTCGGTTTAAGTAAAATGATTTGCTCAAGCCAGAACATTATTCCACCTGTGGCTGACAAGGTTTTAGCCGTAACGCAAGAATGGGCTGAACAGCATCCACAAACGCTGGTTGCACTCACCGCTGCAATTATGAAAGCTCAGCAAGAACTTAGCGCACTAGAAGATTTTGCTCCAATTTTAAAATTATTGGTCGAATTTGGAATTGTTCGTTTTCATTGCTCAGAAGAAGTGCATGTCGACAAATACTATATGATTCAGAATATTGTCCGTCATTTGGTAAAAGAAAGCGCTCTTCCGAAAGTAGAAGACTTTTATTGGCTCTTTCAGCAAATGCAGAAGTGGGATGACCTTCAGCTAGACCAAACGCAAATCAATGCACTGGGTCATAAATGCATCAATCTTGCGGCTTATGAACAAGCTAAGCAGCTTAATTTCGTCTAACACGCCCTATCAATCAACAAAAAAAAGCTGTCTTTTATATAAAAGGCAGCTTGAAAGACCCATAAGACAAAATGCGAAACACGCATTACTATACTTTTTGGACTCAATTGATCCATTTAAAATATAGCGCTTATGGACATGATCATATCCATCTAAACGTATCATTTTCAGACATTTTCATATCAATAACTGACACTTGATCAAAATCCCTCTCTTAATAATTCTTACAATTCAAACTAATAGCCAACGTACTGTTGACGTGGCTGTAAATTATTTGGCTTGTGAATCGTAGTAGTTGCTGAGATTTGGGGAAACTAAACAGCTTTGAACCACGCTCATGGCGATACTTACATCCAGTTAAAAATTTGAATTATATAAATAATAAAAAAGCTGGTGATAAGTGAAAATTAAACACTCAGCACCAGCTTTTAGCTAAAATCAATTAATAATTAAAAGTATAACTCAAACCAAAGGTACGCCCTTGTGCCCGCATACTAGACACAGGTGAGAAGGTAATTTCTGACTGCTGGCTATAAACTATGCGATAGTCTTTATTCCACACGTTATAAATTCCAAAATTCACTCGCCCCTTATAAGCTGGAAAATTCACTAGGGCGTCCATAATCGCATGACCCTGTATTTTTAGGGGGACTTACCATGTTAAATAACCAATAAAGATTTTATATCCATAATAGTAATGACTACTATTTACATCTGTAATGATAATGAATACTATTTGCATCAATATTAATACTTACTAATTGGGAATAACAATGCGCTTGTCACACTTCAGTCTTTGCTTCCTTACAACAGCAATTTGTACCCATCTTTATGCCGATGGTTCAATTAAAACAACTACTGAATCACAAAATGCTGAAGCTAAACTTCCGACAATTGTGATAACAGCGACACGTACACCCAAAAGCATTTCTGAAATTGCGGGAACAGTTCAAACCATTTCTGCTGATGAAATTGCGCAACAGGCTGGTCCAGGTCGTAAAGTTGCAGATGTTCTGGCACAACTAATTCCATCTTTAGCACCAAGCAGTGGAACGAGTAGTAATTATGGTCAAACTATGCGTGGACGTAATGTACTGGTGATGATTGATGGCGTATCACAAACGGGCTCACGTGATGTAGCACGTCAGTTGAATAGTATTAGCCCAAATATGATTGATCATATTGAGGTAGTTTCAGGTGCGACCAGTATCTATGGTTCAGGTGCGACTGGCGGAATTATTAATATTATTACCAAACGTGCTGACAAGTCTAAGCCTGTTAGCTTTCAAACAAAATTAGGTGTGACATCGGCCGATAATTTCCGCGGTGATAGTCTGGCTTATCAAGTTGGCCAAACGGCTTCATTTTCAAATGATAAAGTCGACGGTTTTCTTGGCATAGACTATACCAATCGAGGTTCTCAATTTGATGGTAATGGGGATCGTATTTCATTAAGCCCTTGGCAGGGTAGCACTATGGATACCGACACCATTGATGTGAATGGTCGTGTTAACTTTAATTTAACAGATAATCAGACTCTTAGTTTTGGTACTCAGTATTATAAAGATGAGCAAGATACAGAATATGGACCTGATTATTCTTATTTACTCACAAAAACAGATCCATCTTACAAAGCTATCAAAGGTTGGAGCTTAGATAATCAGCCGTTTACTGAACGTTATGCTTTTAATACACAGTACCAAAATCAGGATTTCTTAGGTCAAGTTCTGAATGTGGAAGCTTACTATCGAAAGGAGAAGTCACGCTTTGTACCTTATGGTTATTCAGCTGACGGTGTTAGTGTAAAGCAAAGTCAATCAAATGTGGATTATGCAGGTATTCGTTCAACTTTACAGTCTGATCTTGTGGTTGCTGACCGTGATTTAAAACTAACTTATGGCTTAGACTACGACTGGGAAAAAGATCATCAGTGGGCGGACTACTACATGCCAAGCAATAATGGTTTAGTTTATACCCCAACTGGAGAAAAACAAGGCTCAGGACCAGATACTGAAATTCAGAATATTGGTACCTTTATACAAGGGGACTATGCAGTAACAGATCAGCTTAATATTCAAGCTGGAGTGCGTTACCAATATGTTCAAGCGGACACAGACAGCTATTTAACTGCACGTAAGCCATATACATTAATGGCTGCAGACTCTACAGATTCAGATAAATTCCTGTTTAACCTAGGTGCTGTCTATAAACTCAATGATGCTCAGCAAGTCTATGCTAACTTTTCACAAGGCTACAGTTATCCAGATGTGCAACGTGTATTACGTGATGTTGCAGCATATACCTTAACTACGTCTGGTATTGCTCCGATCACTGTGAATAGCTATGAACTAGGCTGGCGCTTGAACCAAGATAAAGGTTTAAATTTGGGCCTAACAGGTTTTTATAATACTTCTGATAAAGTCGTTCAATTTAACTCGGATCGTTCTGTAAATGTTGTTGATACCGACCAGCGAATTTATGGGGCTGAAGCAACAGTAAGTTACCCATTCATGGAAAATTATAAGGTAGGTGGGACTTTAGGTTATACAAGAGGCCAGTACAAGGATGGAGCCAATAATTGGCATGAGTTAAATGCTTTTGCAGTTTCACCAATGAAAGGTACGTTGTTTGCCGAATGGAATAATACGGCAGGCTATGGTGTACGTGCTCAAATGCTTGCGATCAAAGGAACTGATAAAGCTTATAAAGACGATCTAGAGTTAAAATCAGCTGGACTGAGTGATAGTAATAGCGCAGCAGAGATTAAAGGTTATACAACCATGGATGTATTAGCACATTTCCCTGTGGCGAAAGGTCGTGTGGACTTTGGTGTCTATAATCTATGGGGAAATCAATATAAAACTGTATTCGCTCAACAAGCAGCAGTAACCAATGCTAACTCATTGTTAGCAATCCCAGCCGAAGGTCGTACTTTTGTGCTAAGTTATACTATAAATTATTAAATTTAGAACTGGGAGAGACTGTTCTAAATTTTCTAAAATTAACGTAATATGCCTTATTATTTAATAAAAAGTCCAACCTTAGTGTCTGGACTTTTTTAATGATTTGTCACGTTTAACGGTTAATTATCAATCAATTTTTCACAATTTCATGTAGCCTCTCTTATTCTATTAGAGAGAAATACAGATATTAAAATTCGACTTTTTTTAACAGTCTGATTTAGGTTTTCCCAAAAAAAACTTGCCCCTCTTTCTTTAATCGATCATGGATTAAGATGGTATGTAAGAGCATATGATTATGAAAAATGATGCTGTATATCAAACTGGTCCTGACTATTTGAGATAAAAAATTAAGTTGTTGATTTATTATATTTTACTGTACTTTCATTTCTGATTCATTTAGTCCATCACGTTGCCGACAACTTCCACAGCGTGAGTAAAATTCATTTCGATAACAATGATATAGAACTGCTGTTTTTTCTAACATCTTTATTTTTTTCTGCGCTTGATAAGCAATATCTTCTGCAATATAGGCATAAGATTTTACATTTTCATCCGGCTCACCCACTATTCTACTGGCAGTTGAATTTTCAAAAATAAAATAACTCATCATGCGCATAACAGCTCTGAAATGCCCTTGCCCCAGCACATGTTTTTCACCAAATAAAATATGCCAGCCCAGATCAGAGTCATCAGCATCATAATAAAGCGCCAGCCGATCACGCTTGGCTTCATATATCTCAAGATAACCAACATCAGTATGTTCAATCGTAATAATAAATAACCGCTGATGATCATCACAAATCATCTTTTCAAAATAAACTGCCAGTTCAAGCTCCGGTTTATTTAGCTGCCACTGGGGAATCACATGAGGTTCATGCATCCATTTATACAATAATGGAAAATCCTGCGGGAGTTGCACAGCCCTTAATCCATAGGCTATTCCTCTTTCCTCGTAATGAAACTCATCCAACAGCTGTGAAGATAATGTCATCATAAATATTTCCTCAATTCAATTTTATGCAGATGCAGTAAAGTGGTAATAATCCTGTGCTGAATGTTCGCTAAAAAACTGATCCCGTTTCTGCCGTTCTTGGATTTCCATTTGCTGAAACTGCTCGATATGATGGCGGGCAATATCTGGACTCAAAATAAATACACCATCGGCATCTCCAACCATTAAGTCGCCTGAAGAAATACAGGTATCTCCCATCTGTATTTGCTGGTCAAACTCCACCACACACTCTCCCTGCTGACGTGTAGTCAGACAACTGACCGATGAAGCAAAAACGGGGACCTTCATGTTTCTTAAGGCAGTTACATCCGTTACTGCACCCAATATGATTACAGCGGCAAGCTGATGATATATGGCAGCGCGATGTCGCTGTTCTCCCCAGCAGGCGCGATGTTCCAACTGACGTGCATCAATGACCAGTACATCACCCGGTTGGCTGTTCAGCAAAGCCTGACGCAGTGCCATACCATTGACTGAATGCAATGTAGCCGTACGCACTCGCCCCACAGCATGCCCAATTTGGTTAATCGCATGAATCTGTGGTAAATGCCCTTGGTCCAGTACATGACCAATGGTTGAGCTGGCAATACCTGCATAGCTCTGGATTAAATTATTTAAGTGGTCTTGCATGAGTATTGACCTCTGTGTTCATCCTGTCTCAGTAATGGACAGCTTGCACAATATTCTTTCTGTGCTTCAGGTAACTGAAAATAAAAGCAGCATTTTTTACGTTGATAGGTCGTGGACGATTGCTGTCGACTCTGATCCAGTAGATAAAATGGGTTCTGTTTTAGGCCCAGATCAGCTGCAGGTAAATCTATCAAAAACTGCCGTTGAAACTGGATACGGCTGAGGAAAGCTTGGTTCCCCCCTTTTCTGTTCATCATGTCGTAAAATTGCAGAATTCGTAATGCAGTATTTTCCCACAACAAAAATTTCTGTACTTTCCCTATACGGGTGAGGACATCAAATAACTTTTGCAGGTCATCCAGTATAAATCGCACATATCCTTCAAAAGATTGCTGTTTTCTACTGACGCCATGCTGTAATTGAGGCAGATTAATCAGATGCAGTGTTCTGTCCCAATACCAGTCAGGAGGCAATACTGTGGAAATACAGGATATTTCCCATGGCAAATCAATTTCCTCAGAAGTCAGTGCATAAAAATATGGGAATAACAGAGGAACAGCCCAGTATTTAATGAACATGGATGTAGTGCAGGTTAAATTCACTGCACCCACACGGGAACCAAAATCATTTAATGCTGTCAGACATGCAGAGGGATTTAGCAGATCTGTAAAACTCAGTATCTGCTGGCCCTCTACAGGCAGCACATCAAATTGAATATTCAGGCGTTCAGCCAGCAACTGCCTAAGTACTGGTATATCAGATTCTGTCATTTTAAAATCACACCCAATATTCAATACTGCAATCTTTGACTGCACGCCTGAGTTTTCTCTATTCATGAAATTAAACAAAACTCCTGAATACATTCGGTACAGTTCCCATACTGCTTGGCATACTTCCCACCCGATTATCTTGCTCAAGTAGCGGACGGATCAGTTGCTTATATGGCCACAACTCACTATCAAACAGGATATGCTTTAATTCAGCGCGGGCCGTATTCGTAAATGGCACATCATCCAGCGCTTGCTGTAACTGCTGAGCCAATACGCGCCATAAATCCGCTGAGTCAACCTGATAGAACTCTGCAACAGTCTCCAAGATACTGGCCAGATTGACCTGTATACCGAGTGTCTGCAGATAGAGAATCAAACTTTTCACGCTGTCGTGATACAACGTAATACGAAAATCATGTGGGCTCAGGTACTCAGGATCAGGCAGGCCCTGCTGCTGCATCCACGGCTGATAAATACGGACAGAATCATGGTCGCGGAGCATGAAACCAGCGAACTGCCCCTGTTCCAGTACAATACAAATATTTTGACCATGAATTTCGCCCATCAGACCAAGACGGAACAGGCGCAAATTTACCTCAAAGAAATCACGGCATAATGCAGCAAAAGTATTATAGATATGCTGTGGTGTAACATTTAAATTCTGCCATTTTAGAATCAAATCAAATACACATCCCTGCCCATCCATCAGTTGCCCTAAGCTAGCCATAGGAATAATCTGATAAGGTGCTTGTAACAACTCAGCAGGAATTCTACGGCGCTGTGCAGCGAGATGCATCGGTCGTTCGTTGAACAGCATTAAATTATCTGGCGTTAAATTCTCCTGTTGTTCTGGAAGATAAGCCCACCATTGATTTTCATCGCATAACCACAGACGTCTTTTCAATACCTCATCTTTTTCCTTAGCAAGCTGCAACAGTTGCTGATTCTTTTGCCCATTGATCATTTTTACAATTGGTAAAAAACGCAATGAACCCAGTGACTTAACCGCAAGTGGCAATTTCAGACTATCCTGTGGCTGTGTCGCTGAAAGAAGGCTTCTTAGTGACGAACTGGCGTACCAGCCGCCAGACTGGAACGCTAAGGGGATAATATCCTTATGGCGCAACTCTTCAGAAAATTTGTCGGACAGCACATGCTTGAACTGCCACGCATGTAGGGGAATCGCCAAATAACCATCCCCCAACGCTTTTTCATCACATTCCTGTTTCAACATCAGGAACTGTTCCGCATTCAGAAAAATACGAGCAGGTTGCTGCCTGCTGATCTCGGTAACATCCTTTCCATAGACCAACTTTTCTCTATTTACTGCAACCCAGTGAACATTCATATCGTGAGCAAATTCAGGACTGAAATACTGATATTCATCAGGACTAAAACCGTCCTTTAATTTGGCCAGCGGATGATAGGGACGATCCCGCAAAGCGGCATACTGCTCCAGCTGTATAAATAAGTCTGCAGGATGCTGCGTTAACCAATCTGAAGAGGACAATTGATGTTGCTGAGACAATTCTGCATGCAGCATTGCCTGTTTTAAATCTGCACGAAAATCTGCCAGTTTTGATGTATCAGCAGAGTTGAAGCACTGTAATTGCTGCATGAAGTCAAATAACTGCAATGCACTTAGTTTCTGAACATGATAACCCTGTACTTTATCCATGCTAAGCTTACAGATCGATGCTCCAACATGCATCCAACGCTGTTTCAAACCCTGTTTCAGCGATAGAATCAAGCACTCCGTCTGCGCAGAATTAAATAAAACTGCAAAATGCTCCCCAGCTGTATAACTGTCGAAAAGTGTTTCAAAGCCATGCTGAAATCTTTGTCTGCATAGGCGTTGAGCCTGATCCTTTGTCAGGATCTCCGATTCTGAAATATATTGCTCAGCAAGTAGACTATTGACCAAATCCATCAATATCTCCTGCCCTGAAACGGCAGGTGAAAATACCATGGTATTCATTCGTTTATCTCCCCTAAACAAGCTGACGGAAATGGAACAGAGGGTTATTGACATAACGCATCTGTACATCACCATCACCGAATAAGCGGCGGCGGGTTAGCGATTCAATACAATATTGCTCTGCAAAGACATCAAACACTGCATAGCGTGACTGGTGTTCAGGATATTGCTGCTGAAAATGATGAATAATATCTGCTGCTTTTTGCCAGAAGACCTGCTCACTAAAGTCAAGCTGCTGTTGTAGTGTTATGGCGATATCACTCAATGCAACAAAGAATAGACAAGCGCAACTAAAATCCCGCACTGCATTTAGATCATCCGTGAGGATAAATGACATGCGATTAGCTTTCGCATGTTCCGCGGGTAATGCATGCAAGGCCGGAAAAGCTTCTGGATGGGTCAGATGATCAGGACTGAAGCGTACCCCATCATGAAAATCCTTTAAAATGATCCGTACTGGCCAGCCATTACGATGAACCAAAATAATATTCTGCCCATGCGATTCAGTTCCAATTCCTTCAGCAAAGAGTAAATATAGAATTGGCTGAATGACCACAGACAGCAATTGCCCAACCCATGCGTCCACACCATACTGATCCAGCCAAGGTGCGATCAATAACTTCCCATCCTGCTGAACATGACCAATTCCATTCAGAGGAATAGCGTCTTCACCAGATTTTAGATACTGCTGAACACTTTCACGCCATAGACTGGCAATAGTTCCATATGCCTGCTTGGCATGTGATGCAGGCAGACGAGTAAAATCCACTGCTGAGGCATGTACTTCCCCAAGAATATCAAAATCCAATTTTTGGGCAATTTCACTGTTCTTTTTTAAACCCTGTAGCCAATCTGTAATTAGCGGCCCATTCATTGCTGTATGTGTCGCCAATATCCGTGAACTTGAGGTATTTGTCAGACTCATGGACATTTTGATATAAGGCTTTTCAGGATGTTGTAAATTGGTCAGTGTTCTCAGTGACTGCTGAGCAATATAGGTATATTCACCTCGTCCCAGATAAACAATCTTCTGTTCAGCAATTTCCTTAAAGAACACATGCACAATAGTATTTTCCCATTGCCATGGATGAACTGGTAACCAAATATACTCATCTGCATTTTTTTGCTGATCCAAAACCTTTGTAAACTCTTGCTGATCCTGTTCAGTCAACTGCTGCTGCAGGAAATCATCCGCATTTAAATGACTGGATGCGTTATGGGAAAGTATGGACTGATGTACTGCAATCCACACCAGATGAATAGGTTGTGCATATTCAACCCCATATTTCAGATTATCCTGCAGATTAAAACCCACTCGGGATTTATAACAAGGATGATAGGGATGGCCATCCATCAGATAGGTTTCCAGCACATCATAACTATATTGTGCTGCTGGTAGTGCATACTCATTCTGGCAGTGCTGAGACTGCACATCATGAATAAAAGTTCGCTTCAATTCACTGATAAAACCATCAATCTGGGCTGCCTGTGGAATACTTCGGATGACCTCATCAATCACTAAATTCAACTGTGCAACCGTTTTCTGACCCTGATAATCTTCACGGATAACATCTGTAGCATTCATGCGTACTAGCCCAAAACTGAGATGTCGCTGTCCTGCAGCTATGTAACGTACCGATTGCCCCTGTGGATTGATCACATTTATATAAAAAACACCATCCTCAAACTGGGCTGGAATCACCTCTTCATAAATCAATGCCTGTAGCAATTGTTTGATCACACGCTGTTCAACTTTTTTCATCGTGGCTTGATCAGGCTGCTGCCAAGCCAAAGTGCTTGCATTCACAGAATGTGTGGTCGTAGAAAGTGCTGGATTTAAATTACCCATTATTTTTACCTTTATTGATTTTGGACCAAAACGTCCGCTTGCTTTTGACTCGGAAACTTCCATGCAGCGGGTAATGCCAACAGCATCACTCCTGCACAGATCAAAAACAGTTCCCGTATTGCATGAATTTGAGCAATTGCGAGTTCTGGTGAATATGAAATATTGTGTGTACGAATTTGCAGATAGAGTGCAGCAATCACGACAGCAATTGCAGCGCAGATCCGCCGCAGTAAGTTATTAACAGCTGCTCCCTGAGTTACCAGTTCCTGATCTTCAAGACTATTTAACCCTGCTGTTGTCGCTGGCATATAGGACAAACCAAATCCCAGCCCATGCAAGATCATACAAAACATCAGGGATATAACATGTGTGCCAGGAATCAATGCCAGACCAGCAAATGCAGCAACAGTCAACAGAAGACCAAAACAGATTAATTGTCGGGCACCATGTTGATCGAGATATTTACCCGCCCATTGACTACATAGACTGGTGGTCAGTGCACTGCTCATCAGAATCAGCCCTGTCCACACTGGATTGAGTTTTAAAGTATTCTGTAACAGTAGTGGGATCAGGAGTAAGGTAATGAACAGTCCGATGGTATGCACAACTGAAATAATGACACTGTAGTTAAAACCACTATTGGTAAATAGTTGCCAGTCAATTAAAGCATTGGGCTTATTACGACT
The DNA here is from genome assembly GCF_031799075.1 of Acinetobacter sp. V91_7. NCBI lineage: Bacteria > Pseudomonadati > Pseudomonadota > Gammaproteobacteria > Moraxellales > Moraxellaceae > Acinetobacter > Acinetobacter sp. V91_7. Next base: position 16,331 of record NZ_JAVQNT010000030.1, on the reverse strand, counting down.
GAACAAGAAAAAGCCGCAACATGCCGCAATACCTGTACTGAACAACAGCAGAAACTCAGGCGTTTGGATGTCACTCAACTGCTGAATTCCACTCAAGCTGAGCAGCAACGCTACAATACCCACAGCAAGCAGTACAAAACCACTCCAGTCAAAACGCAACAATTTCACATTAGTCTGCTGTGACGGCAACCACCTTAACCCCATCACTAATGCAAAGATCGCCAGCGGAACATTCAATAAAAACAACGCCTGCCAGTTCCACCACACCAAAACCAGTGCACCCAGCATGGGTCCACATGCCAAAGTCAGCATGATCATGGCACCCCATAGCCCTGTAGCAGCACCCCGCTGCGCAGGCGGAGTTACTATAAATATAATTCCCAGAGACAATGGGATCATTAATCCACTTGAAAAGCCTTGTAAGGCACGAACCAGCAGTACAGTTTCAAAATGCTCTGCAAAAGCACCATACAGCGAGCTCAAACCAAAGACTATCAGCGCAGTCAGATATACCTGACGTTTACCAAATCGCTGACTCAAATAACCTGTGAGCAATAAACTCAGGCTCATACTCAGCAGAAAAATAACCATCACCCAGCTGACTGCTGTTTCATTAATCTGAAAATCATGCATCAACTGAGGAATAGCGGGGTTAAAACTACTGTTGTTTATACTGACGGTGCCAGTCCCCAACATCACACAGATCATCACCCGACGTTGTAACCCTGAAGATACAGGATTTTCTGTTTGCAACAGTGGTTGTGGCTGTTCAGCCATCTCCTGTCCCCTGTGTTATTTGCTCATGACTTTTAAATACTGATCATCGGTTTTCCCAGAGGGACGCGGCATGACTGTATTTGTTCGGGAATTATTTATCTGGAATTCAGTCGTCAAGGCCTGACTACCCAGCTGAAAATCCTGAAAGCCTTGTTTTCCGTCTACATCAAAATAGTTTTCTTTCAGAATCTGATTGGCAATCCTTGCAGAACGGAATGCACCCAATCCCAGATCTGGAGTACCAACGCCATGGTGTTGGAGACTGGTATTCTGTATATAGATCTCACCATCTCCTTGATACTGCAGTTGATGATGCTCACTAATTTTCCAGCGTTGCTGGGTATCTAATACAATCCCGTCATTTAGCTTATTCAAGAACGTCTGTGCAGGATATTGATAACCCGTTGCTGCAATCACGGTACTTGCCCGGATTTTCAACATCTGCTGTTGCTGAATCTGTAAAAATTCAAGTTGAATATTATTCGGACCATGTAATTGTGCATTCTCCAACTGATAGTTGCCAGCAATAGTCACACAGGTATCCGCTTGTCCAATACTACGGTGATAAAGGCGCTCATAGATTTCCTGAATAGTTCTGCTACTGATGCCCTTGTACAAGTGGGCTTGTGCAGTTGGCAGAGTATCCTTGAGAGCTTCTGGTAAATGGTAGAAATAACGCATGTAATCTGGACTGAAGCTTTCCAGACCCAATGGTGTATTTTCCATGGGTGAAAAACCTGCAGAGCGGGTCAACCAATACAAATGGAATTTGGGCTTGCCTGTTTCTGATGAAATCTGCTGATCAAATAAATCAATAAAAATTTCCGCTGCAGACTGACCAGAGCCAATCAGTACCACATTGCCAGAAAGATTATCGGTACACTGCTGTAGATAGCTGGAAGAATGCAGACAAGATGCAGTTTGCTCTGAAATTGTTTGTAAGGGTTTGGGTAATCGCGGCACCGTTCCCACCCCCAATACCAGTTTACGGCTCTGATGAATGGACAATCGCCCACACTGTTCAGCAATCACCTGAAAACCTCCAGAGATTGGAGCAACGTCCACCACTCGCTGACCAAAATGTAGATCATGCAACTGCTGTACGACCCACTGGCAATAATGGTTATATTCTTTGCGTGGAATATACAGATTCTCACGGAAGTAAAACTTATAGAGACGTTGCTGTGCCTTTAAATAGTTCAGAAAGCTATAAGGGCTTGTCGGCTCAACCAAACTAACCAAATCGGCCATAAAAGGGACTTGCAACATCGCACCTGGTAGCTGTAATCCTGCATGCCAGTCAAAATTTTCCCGTTTTTCAAAGAAACAATACTTCAATGAAGCATGCTGATTCACCAACGCAGCAAGACTTAGATTAAAAGGCCCCAGACCAACACCGATGAAATCAAGCATAGTCGGCCTCCTCAATAACCTGTCTAACATAGAGTGGATTTTTTAAATCAACATAGATTGATTGCTGAGAAATATCAGCTTGTAACTCATCCAGCTCATACAGACGTGTCATCATATTGCCTTTATAAGGGAAAGTTTCATGATGTAAAACAGTCTTTAATAAATTGCTTTCAGGATATTTCTGATAGGCCTGCAACAGATAAGATTGCAGCATTTCAATTAATTGTTGCTCCTGAACGGCGCCAGTCATACCTATGGCATTAATCAGACCGAATAAGGTATTACCAATAAAGTAATAACGGAAACGCTCATCCACCAGGGACAATGGGCACACTGCCTGACCATCGGTTGCCAATGTCGGATAATGTTTCAAAATTTCTGTGGCAAGCTCACGGATATAGTAAAATCCTTGATTATCCCTAAACCATACTGTTTTAGGCATACCCTGTTCCAGTTCAATCAAGGTATTCTGTTGATGTGCTTCAAAAGCCATTCCATATTCATGATACAACTCCATCAATGGCAGAATGGTCATTTCTAGGAAGCGATCAAACCATAGCAAGGCAACTTGTGACTGAGACTGGCCTGTTTGTTTTGAAATATCTGCAAAAATTTCACTGAAACGATTTTTTGCTAATACAGGATGATCTTGACACAATGAAGCAATACAAGTCACATCATCACTGACCTTAAATGGATTTTCACGCAAAATACAGATGGTTTCATCCAGTACTTGACCAGCAAATTTCAATGCAATCCAAGCAGGATCACTCAAAGCCTGAAGGTTCGGATTTCGCTGCCTGAATTCACTTAGACAATCATCATGCCACAGCTGATAACTCAACAAACCACGGTGGCATTCCTTGTACAAATTGACCCGAACTGAATTAGTCACAGCCACAGTCATAGATGCCTTGAACATCCAAGGTGATTGCTCACTGTACAGCGTACGTACTGAAGTTGTTGCTTTGACATCCCAGCCTAGCGCGCCAAAATCAATCAATTTCTCTTCATGTAGAAGCTGTTGATACCAGTCCTTATCCTTTAGATAACGTGCCTGCCATGGATGTAAAGGCAACAATGCATATTCAGGAAACTGGGCTATTTTAGCTCGGTGAAACGCATTGAAATATGGTTCTAAATCATGTTTGAACTGTGTAGGAATATCAATTTTATGTGCATTGTCCGAAGCAATATGTTCTGGGTGCACATATAGAAATTGCATTTTGAAGGTATTCTGTGTTTCAGGTGAAAAAATCTTCCAGTCATCCTGTACAAAACCCTGTCGGCTTTTTGGTGAAGGATGCATGCTGTGGCCAAGAACCAATGCCTGTTCACTCTGAATAAAATTTTGCTGTTTTGCTATAATCTGATCAAAATCTGGTTCACGATGACTGAGAAATTGCTGCAGTGCTCTGTGACTCTGAATCCAACACTCTAGCAATGAAGATGCATCAAGTTGCTGAGCTTTGGATTGTTCAATTAAATTTTCCAGTAGATTTGACGCAATATTTACAGGGCTAAGTGCCAGATATTGACCTTCCCGCTCGACCCACGGCAAGTCAGCAAAACGGTGTCGCCCCACCTGACTGAAATACTCAATCGGTGCATAAAGAACCCCATTGATTGCGTGTAAAGGGATACTCAGTAAAACTTTACCCTTACCTCTTTCTGCTAAATGAGGGGATTGTTCTGTTAAAGAGAGAAAGCGTCCATGACCTGTTTCTTGTAAATATGAGTTCACTAAATGCTGCAAGGCAATTTTATTTGTGATTGATCTCATCAGGATTACTCTGTGGAGGGATAAATACCTATGGAGAATATCCACACTTAATTTCAAATACAAATGATAATTATTATTATTTACATTCAATAATAAAAAATTACATTTCCTTAACAACTTTCATTTTTTTTCACACAGTAGAATCAAGTCAAATTAGTCAGACTACAAAATTCAACCTTAAATTTCCTAAAATACTGATCAATGTAAAACTGGATCAGATAAATTTATTTTGATGAAATGTGATACAAATTACAGTTATTTTATAATTTTTAACAAAATAAATAGAAACTTAGCCTCCTCAATGCTTTCTTCTCGTTCCTGACTAACACTAACTACCTAGTTTTACCTCTGCTCGATGCAGGAGTAACGGGCATTGTGTTTCCACGTATTGAAAATGCTCAGCAAGCACAAGAGGCTGTGAACTATTGCCACTATATGCCGCTTGGACAAAGAGGATTGAATTCGACAAGATTAAATCGATATGGCATTGATGATTTAGCAAGTTTTGTTCAACATGCTGCAAACGAGACAGTTGTCATTGCTATGATTGAAAGCTTAGAAGGACTAGAACAGCTAGATGAAATCTTAAAAGTTGAAGGCATTAATATTATTCTTGAAGGCGCTGCCGACCTTTCCCACTCAATGGGAATGCCATGGCAAACCAACCATCCGAAGGTCCAAGAAAAAGTTCAAGAGATGTATACAAAAACGAGAAATAGTCAAAAAAATTTCTGTGCTATCCCCCGAAAACCAGAAGATATCTCTACGTGGAAACAGCAATCTGTTCAGTTTTTTGTACTGGGCGATGACCGAAGTATTATTCGCCGTGCCCCTCAAAATCATCTAAATATCTTTAAAGACATCTCATAACTGTTTAAATCTTTTTAGGGGAATAAATGCCTTTTCCCCTAATTCATTGAATAAATTTCAAATATATTATTTTAAAGCAATTAATAATATTATTAATTACAATGATTCTCATTTATAATTCGGTCAATTTAAAATCACTCTCAGGGCGAGACAATGGCAAATAAGAAAAGTAATAAACTTTTTACGAGAAAGTCTGAAGTAAAAAATATTATTCCACTCCTTTCACTTGGTGGGGCCATCTTTCTCTCAAACTCAGCCTTTGCAGCCTCGTCTTCTGAGACAACCGATGCTGAAAAAAAGCCTGAAGCACTCCCTACAATTACAATTACCGCTTCACGCGCAGATGAACTCTCTACTTCTGCTAAGCAAGTCACTAAGCTAGATGAAAAACAAATTGAACTTTTAAGAAATGGTTCCTCTGGAAGTATTGCGACTGTATTAGCAAAAGCTGTACCGGGCCTGTCTGACTCAAGCCGTACTATTACAGATTACGGTCAAACTTTGCGTGGTCGTAATGCCCTCATCTTGGTCGATGGCGTTCCAATGAACCTTACACGGGACACATCAAGAGGACTTTCCTCAATTGACCCTGAAAGCATTGCAAATATTGAGGTAATCCGAGGCAGTAATGCAATTTATGGTGGTGGTGCTTCTGGCGGTATTATTTCAATTACCACGAAAGCTGCTGGTGGCGAACCTACAGCAAAAACGGTCGTTGGACTTCAAACCCCTTTAACAAATTTCCGTTCTAATGCTCTAAGTGGCGATATTCATCAATATTTCACAGGCAGCTTTAACGCTTTTGACTATGCACTCGACTTTGGCTATCAACGTATTGGTAGTCCGTACGATGCAAGTGGTGACCGTGTTGCACCGGAACCAAGTCAGGGCGACCTTTATGATGCCGATGCCTACAGCGTAGGCGGTAAGCTGGGTTACCATATTGATGACAACCAATATCTACAATTCGCTGCAAACTATTATAATGCAGAGCAAGACTCAGATTATGCATCTGACCCAAGTGTTAATAAAGCTCCAGCTGGAACTGTGCCAGCAAAAGCAATTAAAGGCTTAAAGCTTAAAGACCAGACTAAAAACGAAAACCAGATATACAATCTAACCTATAACCATAAAGACTTCTTTGGCAATAAGGTTGATGCGCAAATTTATTACCGTGACTTCTTTACACGTTTTTCACCATTTGATGCAAAAAACAATCCGAATCGAGGTGGACAGGTAGACCAAATTTATCAAGAGAATAACGTACTCGGTAGCCGCTTAACTGTAACGACACCACTTGAGTTTTTAGGTGATACATCATTGGTTTGGGGCGGTGACTTTAGCCGTGAAAAAAGTGAAATGCCTTTAGATATTTTTGATCGTGACATTTATGAGCAATCTGGTGGCCTAGAGTTTGTAAAAACTGGCAAGCTTACTTATTTACCTGAACTCACCACGCAAAGTGTTGGTGGTTTTATACAGTTAAAACACCGTTTTAATGACCAATGGTCAGCTGAAGCGGGTACGCGTTATGAAGACAGCTATGCCCAAATTGATAGCTTTATTCCATTATCACAACTAGGTAAGTCTGAGCCTTATGTATATCAAGGTGGAAAAGTGAAAGCTGATGCATGGTTGTACAATGCTAACGTGACTTTCTCACCGAATGACCAGCACGCGATTTATGCATCATTTAATCAGGGTTTTCAATTACCTGATGTTGGTGTGATTATTCGTAATGCGAATGAGAAAATAAAATCTGAATTATCATCTTCATTTTTTGAGCCAGTAAAAGTTGATAACTATGAGTTGGGCTGGAAAGGAAACTTCAACAACTTCTCTTCAAGCTTAGCAGTGTTCCACTCTACTTCTGACTTAGGCGGCGTGCAATCCTTTGGTAACGGATTAATTCTTACTAGAACCAAAGAAAAAGTTACTGGTGTGGAAGCAACTTTTGATTATCTTGATGATGCTAATGTTTGGGGAACTGGTGGTAGCGTTACGTGGATGAAAGGCCGTGAAACACCTGAAAACGGTGCTGAACAAGACATGACAGGTTTCCGTATTCCTCCATTAAAACTCACAGCTTACGTTTCTTATAGCCCAACTGAAACTTGGACAAACCGTCTACAAGCAACTTACTTCGGTTCAGAAGATTACCGCTTGAATGGTGTAAATAGTTTTGGTCGCTACGATGTAAAAACTTATACAACAGCCGATTTAATCAGTAGCTTTGCGCTTAACAAAAAAGACACTGTGACGATTGGTTTAGAGAACATGTTTAACCGCAAATACTACCCTCTCTATAGTCAATTATTAAGATCTGGTAATAATACCAGCCACTTAGTCGCAAATGGCGCAACGCTTAAAGTTTCTTATAGCCATAAATGGTAATTAAAATTAGATAGCATGTGTCACAAAAAAGGAGATCTAGTACGGTCTCTTTTTTTATTTAAAAATTATTTAAGCTTTCTATTTTTTCTTTGTCGACTTGAAACCGACTGTCGGGACTACCCTAGCTTTCTACCAGAAATTTTGTTAACTTGATTTTGTTACATATTCAAAATGTGATTTTCTCCCAACACTTTTCAACATCGTGTTTATGAAACTCAATTCATGCATGTGGCTTTACCAATATTTTTAAGGGGGAATCATAATGGAAATCTCACATCGAGAAATTTATGCGCTTGTAGACATTAATAATTGTTATGTCAGTTGTGAGCGACTATTCAACCCCAAACTTATTGGTTTGCCTGTTGTGGTACTTTCTAACAACGATGGATGCGTTGTATCACGCAGCGAAGAAGCAAAAGACTTGGGTATAAAGATGGGAATACCATGGTATCAAATTGAAGAAGCGGCTCTCCAAGCAGGCGTACACGTCTATTCAAGCAACTACACTTTATATGCCGAGATGTCTCGTCGCTTTTTTTCGGTTCTTGGGGAGTTTTTCTCATCCGATGATTTAGAGGCTTACTCTATTGATGAATGCTTTATCCACCTTACCCCTTATCTCCAATCTCTAGATATCCATTCTTATTGTGGCAAAGTCGTAGAAACGCTAGAGGAATGGTTAAGCTTACCTTGTTGTATTGGCATCGGATATTCAAAAACTCAGGCCAAGTTAGCCAACCACTATGCCAAAAAAATTAAAAGTTTTAATAGAATTTGTAATTTCACTACTTTAGATCCCCTACTTCTTGAAGACCTCATGCAACAAACTTCTGTTAAAGAAGTCTGGGGAATTGGCTACCAATTGGTCAAACAACTACGAAGCTATGAAATTTATTCATGCCTAGACTTAACTTTTGCCAATGAATACCATCTAGCCAAAGCTTTTTCTGTGGTTATGGCACGTACCATTCGTGAGCTAAAAGGCCAATCCTGCATTCAACTTGATGATCCTGCCATCTTAACAAAACGAATTTTAGCATCACGAAGTTTCGCTCAAGCTTTATCCAGCATTGAGATTATTAAACAAGCGCTTATCTTTCATCTCAATCGTGCTCATCGGCGTTTAATGAAACAAGAACAACTCTGTGCCTGCATTCAAGTCATGCTTTATGAAAAAACAGATAAACCACCTTATAAAAAAGCATCATCTCAAGCAATTGGCTTAACTTATGCAACAGATGATCTATGCATATTAACCAAAGCAGCAATGCAACAAATTGATGTTTTATATAAAGAAAATAAAAGATACATTAAGATTGGAGTTTTATTTTGTGGTTTGCACGCCCGTCAACATCACATTGATGATTTATGGCAACCTCTTGAGTTGATCCAGCAAAGACAACAACTAATGAAAACACTAAGTACTGTCCGTAATCGATTCGGTAGTCATTATTTACAAGTGGGCTATCATTCGCGTAGCCCATCTTGGCATATGAAACAATGCCACCGTTCAAAAAACTATCTAACCCGATGGAATGAGCTACTCGTAATTGAAGAGAACTCTACAGCCGTTACACAAAATACATGAACTGTTTTTGTCAATTCAGTTTAAAATAAGCTTCATTAAATTACTTGAAATTTTGTCATTTTTTAACATTGCTAAATCATCGCAAAATTTACAATATATAAGCCGAATTTGGCGTACCCTTTCTGCGACAATTAAAACAAATTATAAAAAAATTGTAGAAACATATGCCATAATAAGCAAACTTTGCAGACATCTTGCAAAGAATATTTGCAACTTTAGAGCTGGAGCAATCTGAATGAGTTCGACCATTTTGGTGATTCATGGACCGAATTTGAATTTGCTGGGAAAACGCGAACCAGAAGTATATGGTCATCTTACCTTAGGTGATATTAACCAACAACTTATTACCCAAGCTCAACGCGCATCAATTACATTAGATACTTTCCAGAGCAACTGGGAAGGTGCCATTGTTGACCGTATTCATCAGGCACAAACTGAAGGCGTAAAACTTATTATTATTAACCCTGCCGCCCTCACTCATACTTCTGTTGCTCTACGCGATGCTCTACTTGGCGTTGCCATTCCATTTATTGAAGTACATTTGTCGAATGTTCATGCACGAGAAGCATTCCGACACCATTCTTATTTATCTGATAAAGCAATTGGCGTGATTTGTGGTCTAGGTGCAAAAGGCTATAGTTTTGCACTCGATTACGCTATTGAAAAAATTCAACCATCTAACCCAAACTAGTTTAGGAATAGTCGCCCATGGATATCCGCAAAATTAAGAAACTCATCGATTTAATGATTGAGTCTGACTTGCAAGCGATTGAAGTTAAAGAAGGTGATCAATCAATCGCTTTAACTCGTCGTAGTCCAGTCGTTGCTGCGGCTGGTGTAGCACTTCCGGCAGCTCCTGTTGCAGAAGCACCAGTTGCAAAAACACCACGTGGAGCAGTTGAACCCTCTCCAATGGTTGGCGTGTTCTACGCTGCTCCAAGCCCAGGCGAAGCACCATTTGTTAAAGTAGGTCAAACTGTATCTGCTGGTGAAACTTTGGGTATTATTGAAGCAATGAAAATCATGAACCCAATTGAAGCAACTCAAAGTGGCGTGGTTGAAGAAATTTTAGTGAAAAATGGTGATGTTATCCAATTCGGTCAACCTTTATTCCGTTATCGCGCGTAATTACCTCGGGGACGTCTATGTTGCAAAAAGTTTTAATTGCAAACCGTGGTGAAATCGCTTTACGAATTACCCGGGCTTGTAAAACATTAGGAATCAAGACTGTTGGTATCTATTCAGATGCTGATAAGGATTTGATGCATTTACGTTTTGTTGATGAAGCAGTATGTATTGGTCCGGGCGCAAGTAGTGATAGCTATTTAAATATCCCGGCAATTATTACTGCTGCAGAAATTACTGGTGCTGATGCCATTCACCCTGGTTATGGTTTCCTTTCAGAAAATGCTGAGTTTGCTGAAATTGTAGAAAGTTCAGGCTTTACTTTTATTGGCCCTCGCCCAGAACATATTCGCCTCATGGGGAATAAAGTTTCTGCGATTGTTGCCATGAAAAAAGCAGGCGTACCTACTGTACCGGGTTGCGACCATGCTGTAACCATCCACAATGCCTTAGCAGAAGCTAAAGAAATCGGTTTCCCGCTTATTGTTAAAGCGGCATCTGGTGGCGGTGGACGTGGTATGCGTATTGTTGAGCGTGTAGATACACTACTTGAATCAGTTCAAGCAGCACAACGCGATGCAGAAATGTGGTTTGGTGACGATACTGTATACATGGAGCGTTTTTTACAAAAACCTCGCCATGTCGAAGTTCAAATTCTTGGTGACGGTAATGGTCATGCGATTCATTTATATGACCGCGACTGTTCATTACAACGTCGTCACCAAAAAGTGTTAGAAGAAGCGCCTGCACCAAACCTACCAGAACAAGCTCGAGCTGATATTTTAGAAGCGTGTGTTCATGCATGTCAGCTAATGCAATATCGTGGTGCTGGTACGTTTGAATTTTTATTTGAAGACGGTGAATTCTTCTTTATCGAAATGAACACTCGTGTTCAGGTAGAGCACCCTGTTACTGAAATGGTGACTGGTGTTGATATTATTGAACAACAGCTACGTATTGCAGGCGGCCTAGGGCTAGAACTTCAACAAGAAGATATCAAAGTTCAAGGACATGCAATCGAATGTCGTATCAATGCAGAAGATCCAACAACTTTCTTGCCTTCGCCAGGTAAAATTGAAAGTTTCTATGCGCCAGGCGGTGCGGGTATTCGTTTAGACTCTCATATCTATCCAGAATATAGCATCCCACCTTACTATGACTCTATGATTGCCAAACTGATTTCTCATGGTAAAGACCGTGAAACGTCAATTGCACGTATGCGTCAAGCGTTAGATGAAATGATCCTTACAGGAATTAAAACCAATATTCCTCTGCATAAAGATCTTATTTTGCAAGATAAGAGCTTCTGCTCTCAAGCAATGGACATCCATTACCTTGAAAAACACTTGCTAAAGCAATTGGAAGAAAAGAAGAAAGCTGAAACTGCATAATAAAAAAAGCCTCTTATAAATAAGAGGCTTTTTTATATCTATTACTCTATGGTAGTACTCTACGCAAAGTCGCAAAACACTGCTCACCCTTAGCGGTTGAACAGAAGTTAATAGTATGATCATTTTTCCACTGTACAAAATATTGAGAAACATCACCTGTTTGATCTTGTTTCTGCCCAGAACAATCCATTTTATTATTATCAAATTTAATTTGCATGACTAAAGCAGCTAACTGCTCTTTAGGATCATCTGACGGTTGATATTCATATAAGCCATATGACCATTCTTGACCACTTTTGATCACTACATCATTACTGCTACGGAAATTATAATATTCCACACATTTCTTATTATTTGGAATTTCCATTCCCCATAATCCCATAATTTCAGGACGCGTAACAATACGTATAGCATTAGGATTACTTGCTGTCCGAACGGGTTGTTCGGCTGGCTGCTGAGTCGCCGTTTCTGCCACAGCTAAACCAGAACAAGCCCACAATAATCCAATAATATAAATATTTTTCATAGATTTATTAATCATTAAACGCATGAACTTAAGTTAGCATATTTTTTGACAAATTCACTGGTTCATAACCATATAAAAACAATATTTTTCAACTGTAACGTGCTACAACAAGTCATCAAACAATTTTATATTTACTTGCTTTTTTCAATATAAATACCTTGTTTTTCATCATTTCGAGCTTATGCCGTTGAAGAGTCGATTTGTTTAGGAAGCCACATTACAAAGCATAAGCCTAAGAGTACAACCAAGCTGGCACACATAAAGATAATTTCACCGGAAAAAATTTTCCAAAAATGTCCAGCTAGAACACTACCCAAAGCTACACCTAAGCCCCACATGGTGCTGTAAAGAGCTTGTCCACGCCCTTGTTGTCCAGCCGAGAAATTTTGAAAAATAACTCGCATCGCAATTAAGTGAAATAGACCAAAACTAAAAGCATGCAAACACTGTGCAAAAAGTTGACCAACAAAATAATGTGAAAATAGTGCAACTAACATCCAGCGTATGCTCGTCACTAGTAAACACACAATCACTAAACTATGCCACGAAAAACGTTGAAAAATCTTTGGAGCAATTGAAAACATAAAAATTTCTGCACAAACACCCATAGCCCATAAAAATCCAATTTCAGTGGTACTGAAATTCAAAGATTTTAGAAAATTACTATAAAAACTATAAAAAGGTGCATGCGAAAAAAGTAAAATAAATTCAATTGTAAAAAATGCAGCTACTGTCGGGCGCTTAAGCACGGGAAGTAAAGGCTCTAACTGCTTTTGTGAGGTAGGCGCACCATCCGGTTCTCGAATTGTGAAAGACCAAATAAATGCCAATGAAGCAATAATTAATAATAAAATCGGAAGCATCGAAATAGGTACTATTTCTAGAAGTGCACCAATAACGAAAACACCTACAATGAATCCAACAGATCCCCACTTACGGATTTTGCCGTAAAGTTTAGCTTTTTGATCGCCCAACCAAAATAAAGTAACCCCTTCAAATTGAGCTAAAATAGCATTTTGAAAGAAGCTAAAAATAAGCATGAGTAAAGCAATGGATTGAAACGTATTGGGAACTATAAAAATAGCCAACCATATACATGATTCTATCCAAGTCGCCAGCCGCACTAATAGCATTCGCTTACCAGATTTGTCAGCAATCCATCCCCATACCAATGGTGCAAAGAAACGCGTTACAATAGCAATTGACGATAAAACACCAATTTCTTGATAATTAAACCCTTGATCTTGAAGATATAAATTCCAGTAAGGCATAAATGTGCCAACAATGGAATAATAGAAAAAGTAGAATCCGCCGAGTCTAGTTTGGATTGTAAGTGGTTGGAACAAGTGGTAAACCTTTGTATTTTCAATAGGTTAAAATTCGAGATAATTGTATATATCAAAACATCCCAACCCTACAATTCTAACACTTTGTTTTCCAATACAAATAACTAATTTATTAATAACCAACTTTGCCTCTGAAAGCTTTTTTTATTGATAAGAAAGATTAAATAAAGATAAGCAAACTGTAATTTAATTTGTACAATGTGTTAACTTGTGTAAAAATACATTTAATATTCATAAGGTATTTATTCATCAGATGTTTTTTCTTATTTTCTTAATTTGTCTTTTTCTGTTTTTACTTATACTAAAACAACATTACCGTTAACCGTCTTTTATCAACCATCTTTTCTGTAAAAGCTTTTCTACTTCCTTTAAATTAGAACAATTAAAAATCAAATTTATAGACATCACTCTTTAGAACTAAATTTTCAAATTAAGCTTAGCTTAAATATCGAATATCAAACTCACGGATATTCACATTACAAACCCAGCATCAGAAAGATACTCAACATTAAATTCAAAAATTTAATCAATAAGTTACAGTAACAACAACACTATCTGAGTAGTTACCAGGAGTCGTTGAAATAGTAGTACCTTGTGGGATTTTTCCGTACACATTGGTGCTTTGAGCACTCCCCGAGCCTGTTTTGGAAACACCTCCTGAACCTCCCACTGCGGTTACGCCGCCTGTAATATCCCATACCGTACTATAAGTCGAGTTCTGATATAACTGATAGGGAATATATTGACTACTACCATTTGTCATACGTCTAAAGCCACCACTAATACGGTTATTTCCATCACCTAAATAAATACTGTATGGCGTTCCATTGTTACAAGTGGTATTCACTGCACCTTGCGCAGTGTAATCACGACTAGTTGAACCAATATCATTAATATTGCCGAAATCTACAGTTGATGTTGAATCTAATTGGCATAAACTCGGTACAACATAATTAGCCGTTATAGTGGTATTACCTGAATCCCAACCGCCTCCGCTATTACCTTCACAGACACTACTAGAGCTTGCCTGCATGTCCCAAAAAAGTTGAACCGTACCAGTATATGTACCTTTAGGATATGCAATGAGCGAACCTGTGCGGGCTGGGACTTTTACATTTACAGAGTAATTAATAATATTATTTGAAGCGACTGTCCTCACTGGACCATACCAAACATTTGAGGTCTGATTTGTGGTAGAAGAACCTGCGCCACCTACAGTTGCAGTGACCGTATAAGGTAATGAAACGCTATTATTGGCGTTCGTGTTTCCCGTAAATACGGTTTTCATACACATATAAGCTGAAATTTCAGGAGTAGTACGCCCCCCAAGACAGCTAATCGTGCCAGAAAAGTTGATGTTTGCATCACTATTAATTGTGGCAGCCGTATAGGTATACGTACTATTAGTGGTTCCAGTTACCGTACAAGCAGCATGTGCAGAGCTAAAAAATGCATATAATATACAAAACAGAACAATCACTAAAATATACTTTATGGCCAATGAAAACTTTTTACTCTTCATCCAAAAACTATGACTCGCAGTAGTTATCGACATACATAAGGCCCCAATTTTTTAGCACTGTATTGCTTATTTTCATATGCAAAATTAACTTGGCATGAACCATGATCCAGAAGATCTACTTCAAGTTTGTTTTGTTTTAATAGATTTGGAATAAATACTTCACCGTCGTAGCCAACTACCCCATCTTGCTGTCCATTAATTCGAACGCTATAACCTGGCAATAACGCTGAGTTATTCGAATCAACAAGTTTTACTAACCCTGAAATAACCTGATGAGCACCAAAGTCTACTAAGGTTCCTTGGCGATAACCTACAAATGCTGCTTGGTTAGTTGAAGTAACATCCCATTCTAAAGGTAAATATGATGGGTCGAGATAGATATGATGAAGCTGATAAGGTCTTAAATTTGAGATTAAGAATCGACCAGTTCGATCAGTCGCTCCTAAATTGACTCCTCCATTTAAAATTTGGCTTTGTGGTCCAGCATTGGTCACAACTGCATAGCCGTCTCCAATTTCATTGGCCGCAAAAATCCGCCCTGCTGCCGCAACCAACGATCCTGTCGCTGAAACTGCAACCTGATCGTTATCTCCAATTCGATTATATCGACCTGTCAGATAAGCAGCACGGGCACGGTAAGATGCATAGATAGATGCATTGTTTTGATTGGCATCCTGATCACGCTCAACATAGCCTCCCCATCCAAATGCACCGATTTGTGGGTCACTAAATCCATTTATTTCTTGTCTATATGTTGTTTTACCACTTTCATTAGAAATACTTGTAATCGTATTAACTCTAGTAGATGGTGTATAACGCAGTGCAAAGTAAATGCCATAGTCTTTGTGATTTTCATAATCTTTATACGCTGAGGTATAAAATCCCCAGTTCTTGTTCAAACTTCCACTCAAATTGGCAGAGACTAATTTATAAGAGTTATCACTAAATTTAATCTGGTTATAGCCCAGATAAGCCCCATACCCCTCATAAAAATTATAGTTAATTCCTGCCCTAAAAATCTCATCTGCCAGTGCGCTGTAGCTTAGATAGTTTTTGAGTTCAGCATCGGTTTGATTATCTTTTAAATATCGAATTTGAGACACACGGGCAAGGTCAAAGTAGTTATCGAATACTTTGCGGTAACTGGTATTAAACGAAATATTCTTACTAATCCGTCCTTCTAAACCAACCAAGGCAGAATAACCGTTTTCATCTTTATATTGGCTCGCTGCGATGTCAGCATTAATTACCCCAAAACCAAACAGGTTCTTGGCAAAGCCTGTGCCCAGATTTGATAGTCCATCTGTTGAAGCCTCTGCACCCCCACTTAAAGTCAGTGAGTTACTATAACCATACCGAATCGCACCTGAAGCAAAGGTGGCATCATCATAATCGTTCGAATACAGCCCATAGTTATAGCGTGGAACTCCAACATCTACTGAAAATTCATTAATGCCTTTTGCCAGAATTTTAGATGAAAAATAATAAGCCTGTTTGGTAATGCTCTGCTGACCCGTTGCATCGGTGGTCACAAGCGTGACTTCATTTCCCGAAATAAACGGGAGCTGCTTAATGTCAAATGGACCTGAGGGAACA
>NZ_JAVQNT010000029.1:0-248796 GCF_031799075.1 Acinetobacter sp. V91_7 | reverse complement strand
CTGGGGACACACGGATTTTCAATCCGTTGCTCTACCTACTGAGCTATCACGCCGATGGCCTGTATTAAGCCGTATCTCAGAACAATAGTCAACTATTATCCTGAGTTTTTGATTTAAATGAGTATTTTTTATACTCAAAAAAAATCCCTGATGGGATCAGGGATTGAAAACACATATAGTGGTGGCGAGACCCAGGATCGAACTGGGGACACACGGATTTTCAATCCGTTGCTCTACCTACTGAGCTATCACGCCGAAGTGGGCGTATTAAACAATGTTTATATGATCACGTCAAGCAACTTCCGTGTTTTTTGTAACAAGTGATTATTTTTAAATCACCATCACATACGAACTGGACTTTTAATGGTGTAATTTACCAATATGAGCCAAACAGCGATGAATAGCGCCACAACCCGGCTCAAAAATTTTCACACCTTTTGACTCTTCTATACGGCAAGCTTCTTCAACTAAGCGCTCTGCTACCCCACGACCACGGTTGGCAGGGTGCACAACAATATATTCAAGAACCTTGCTTTCACCTTGTCCTGAAGACCACATTGCCCCTATAATTTTGGTGTTAAATTCGGCAGTGTATAGCGTGGTATACTGTTGTAAATCTTGTTCAAGTTGTTCAATCGCATCGTGCCCGTCACCAAACTCCGGACTTGTATCATACAGTCGCTCAAGCTGATCGCGAATCTCTGAATTATCTAGAGAACTATAAGCATGTACGGTAATAGGCATTGATTAACCCTCCTGAGCAAACTATGATGCTGTCACGAATTCGTCACAGCGAAATTATCGTTACATCCAATCATTTTTGACGTTTTTTTGAGGAACGTGTCCATGACGCAACGTATCAGTGAAGTGGTTAGAAATACCAATGAAACCAAAATTCGAGTTCGATTAAATCTCGACGGTACTGGTCAAGGCACACTAAACACTGGAGTTCCATTTTTAGACCATATGATTGATCAAATCAAGCGACATGGCTTATTTGATATCGATATTCATTGTGACGGAGACCTCGATATTGACGATCACCACACCGTAGAAGACTGTGGAATCACGCTTGGGCAAGCTTTTGCACAAGCTTTAGGCGATAAAAAAGGTTTAAAACGCTATGGTCATTTTTATGCACCATTAGACGAAGCTTTGTCTCGTGTTGTTGTAGATTTATCTGGTCGTCCGGGTTTATTTATGGATATTCCATTTACCCGCGCACGTATCGGTACATTTGATGTAGATTTATTTTCTGAGTTTTTCCAAGGTTTCGTAAACCATGCGCTTATGACCTTACACATCGATAATTTGAAAGGTAAAAATAGCCACCATCAAATTGAAAGTGTGTTCAAAGCACTAGCTCGTGCTTTACGTATGGCATGTGAAGTTGATCCACGTGCAGAAAACACGATTGCATCGACAAAAGGTAGCCTCTAATGACACGTATCGCGTTACTTGATTATGGCATGGGCAATCTACACTCAGCAGCTAAAGCACTTGAGTATGTGGGCGCTACAGTCGATGTGACCAATGATCCAAAATTAATTGCACAAGCCGACAAAATTGTTTTTCCGGGCGTTGGTGCAATGCGTGACTGTATGCAAGGCATGCGTGAAGCAAGTATTGATGAAGTCGTACGTAAAGCTGCTTTTAATAAGCCAGTTCTTGCGATTTGTGTGGGCATGCAAGCATTACTACAAAGTTCTGAAGAAAATGGCGGTGTAGATGCACTAGGTATTTTTGACGGCTTAGTAAAACACTTCCCTCAAATGGAAGGGTTAAAAGTGCCTCATATGGGTTGGAATCAGGTTCACCAATTGGACCCAAACCACCCTATGTGGAACAATATCGAACAAGATGCACGTTTCTACTTTGTACATAGTTATTATGTCGAGCCAAAAGATGAAAGCGTTGTGGCTGCGACCTGTGACTATGGTGTGAACTTCTGCACAGCAATTCACAAAGAGAATTTATTTGCGACTCAATTCCACCCAGAGAAAAGTCATACTGCCGGTTTGCAGTTACTGAAAAACTTTGTGGAATGGAATATTTAATTTCCTTTAAAAAATAAAATAGATCAGGTCGAGATGGCCTGATCTATTTTTTTATTTATAATAACAACCAATCATTTATAGAATGATATTTTATTCAACAAAATATTGAATATTTATACTTTTAAATAAAACCAAATGATCAGGAAAACAAAATGAATTCACCTTTTGAAAATCAACCGATTCAACAAGATTCCCCCTTTAAAGCAAGTGGCCGTTTTGGACGACTCTCTTATGCAGCATGGACCCTCTTATTTTCACTCGTAATTGTGATCGCAGTTCTTATTGTGGCTTTCACTTTTGGACTAACAAATAGTGAAGATTTAAGCGGTCTTTCCACCACAGGAATGATTGTTATAGGTATTGTTTATATTGCCTGTATCTATGTCAGCTTTATATTTACTATCCGCCGTTTACATGATCGTAATAATACGGGATGGCTGTCATTACTGATGCTCATCCCTGCTGTAAACTTTATTTTTATGATTTATCTATTTGTGGCAAAAGGTACAGAGGGGACTAATGATTACGGCCCGCAGCGCCCGACTCTTGGTTGGGAGCGTGTTTTAGGCTGGATCTATATTGTCCTGATTCCACTTGCTTTTGTCTTTGCTATTGTTGCCACAATCATGGCTCCAACCTATGAAGGTTATGTTGAGAAAAGCGAAAGCGTTGTCATTGGTACTCCTTCTCAGTCTCAAGAATTTCTTGTGGTCCTTTATAAAGCCTAGTTCTCTAGGCTTTATTCATATATAAAGCTAATAGCTCAATTCTTTTGTACGCTGTTAAATATGTCCGAAGCCTTTCCCCTCCTTGATAAAGCCTCTATTCAGCAGCTTCCTCCTTTTGAAAATCTTACCCACCAAAATATTGTGGTGATTGAAAATATCGAGCAATGTAAAAATATTGAAAATGAATTAAAAGCAGCCCATTTTTTAGGATTTGATTCCGAATCAAAACCCACGTTTCGGGTGGGCGAAGTCTCGACAGGCCCACACCTTATTCAGTTAGCGACTGAACAAAAAGCATATCTGTTTCATGTAAATTCATTCACTTTAAAATTTTTGCAGCCCATTTTATCTAACCCCAAACAAATTAAAGTCGGTTTTGGCCTCAAAAACGATAACCATATTTTTCATAAAAAAGGCATTGAACTCGAAGGTTGTGTCGACCTCGCAAAAGGCTTTAGCCATTTTGGTTTTAAACAGCAACTGGGGGTACAAAAAGCAGTTGCGCTGTTATTTGAGCAATATCTTGCAAAGTCGAAAAAAATCGGAACGTCAAACTGGGCACGAAAGCCACTTAGCTCTCAGCAAATCAGTTACGCTGCTGCTGATGCATATGCTGCTTTATTGGTATTTCAAGCGCTCAGAGAACAAAAACTATTACCCGCTCACATTTCTCAAACTATTCAAACCGCACTTCAAGCGTAAAGTTATAAAAGTCTTTTCTAAGGCTTAGCGATTGATCAATACTTTGCTAAGATGTGCAAAATTTCATAATCATGATGAAGCAAGGAGCGGAAGCATGCTAATCATTCCTGCAATTGACCTGAAAGATGGTAAATGTGTGCGTTTAAAACAAGGGCGTATGGAAGACGATACCGTTTTCTCTGACGATCCAGTTGCAACTGCCCAGCATTGGGTAAATGAAGGCGCACGTCGTTTGCATTTGGTCGATTTGAATGGCGCTTTCGCAGGCACTCCAATTCATAAACCTATTGTTGAAGCAATTGCTAAAGCTCAGCCAGAATTACCAATTCAAATTGGTGGTGGTATTCGCTCTTTAGAAACAATTGAGCATTATTTAGAAGCTGGCGTGACTTTTGTCATTATTGGCACTAAAGCAGTTCAAGAGCCTGAATTTGTAGAAGAAGCTTGTAAACGCTTTGCAGGCCACATCATTGTTGGTATTGATGCCATGAATGGTATGGTTGCAACTGACGGTTGGGCTAATGTAACTGACGTTAAAGCAACTGATTTAGCAAAACGTTTTGCTGATGCAGGTGTGTCTAGCATTGTTTACACAGACATTGCTCGTGATGGCATGATGCAAGGTGTAAACGTTGAGCAAACTGTAAACTTGGCTCAATACTCAGGCTTACCAGTAATTGCTTCAGGTGGTGTAACTAACCTTGATGACGTTCGTAACTTAATAGGCCAACCAGGCATTTTAGGTGCGATTACAGGCCGTGCAATTTATGAAGGCACACTGAGCCTTCGTGAAGCTCAGCTTTTGTTAGATGAAAATCGTCTTTAATTTTTAAGATGTAAAAAAGAGTCTGTTTAGGCTCTTTTTTTATTTTTTGATTATCTTTAGTTTAATAACTTTTCTAAATCGATAACCTCATCTGCAAGCTCCATTGCGTAGGGTGAATGTGTAATCATAATTACAGATGGAACAACCTGCTGAATATATTCAAGTATATTTTTTGCAGTATCTACGTCCAAGGCGGCAGTCGGTTCGTCTAGGATGATGAGCTGCGGGCGAGCTAAAAGTCCTCGAAGAATGCAAATTCTTTGCTTTTCTCCTCCTGAAAAATTCTTATAAATTTCAGTTAAATCATCATCGAGCGTTAATTGATGTTTTTTCAAAATATGTAATAAATTAAACTGCTCAAGCATCTGAAGTAAGTAAGAATCTTCATATATATGCTGAGAGTTATAGACCAAATTCTCTCTTAAAGAATAAGGAAAAATAACAGGTTGCTGCGCAACGTAAACAACCTCATCAAAAATAGGCTTGGAAAAATTATGGCTAATATCGATATTTTTATACAAAAGCTGTCCTGACTGAATCTGATATACCCCCATTAAATAATTCATCAGAGAAGTCTTACCTAGACCTGTTGGGCCAATCACGACATATGTTTTATTGGTTAAGATTGTTAAATTAAAATGATCTACAGCTCTTTTCCCTAATAAAAATTGAGCATTTATAAATTGAAAGAGAACGTTGGAGTCTTGAACGATAGAATGCGTATAATTTTCTTTATTGAGATCAAAGTATTTTCGATATTTTGCTAAGGCGACAAAGTTGCCATTTAAACGCATCAAGCTTTGGGAAACAGCTAAAAATGGATTGGTGAGTTGAATAATATAAGTACTTATCAATACGAAAGCACCCGGAGTCAATTGCTTTTCAGTTGAAAGAAACACTGTAAATAACATAAAAATGAGTAAAAATAGAAAGATCAGGAACAATTGAGAAATCATCAATAGCCCTATTTTCTTGTTCCTATCTTTAGCTGTTGTGATGTATGAATCTAATGTGGCATTAAATTTTAACAATTGAAACGGTACCGCATTTTTTACTTTAATTTCATATGAATTTGAAATCTGATGTATCAAATGACTATTCACCTGATTATCTTTTTGATACATCGAATCGAATAATGAACTGCTTGTTTTATTTATATGAAAGGAAACTAAAAAAATAACGATAGCTACCAATAAAAAACTGATACTAAAAAGTAAGCTAATGGTTGTAAATAAAACTGCAAAGATCATGACCAATTGAAAAATAATTGGGCCCAAATGAAGCAGTAATGTTAGATTAATCTCACCAAAAGCAGAACTTCCTCTTGCAAGATCACTGATTACTGTTCCAGCCTCAATTTGATCTTGCTCATCTTTTTTGAGGTTTAAATAATTTTTTAGGCCCGCAAAGATTAATGCACCTTTGAAATCAACCATCAAATAAGCACTAAAGATATTTTGCGTCCAATGACATAACTCATTCGCTAACCATGCTGCAGCATACGCGAGTACAATTAGATATAAGAAATTAAATGGGAGTCGAATATCTAGTGAAAAGTTATATTCCTGTGCAGAGTAATCAATAATAATTTTTAACAAGTATGGCAATAATGTCGTAAAGAATGCTGTAAACATCACTAATAAAAACATGAGAAACATACTACCCTTCTGTTTCTTATAATTTTCTTTAGAAACCTGCCATAAAAATTTATAGTTTTGAATATCTTGCGAACTTAATAAAAACTTCATTTCTGTATCTTTTTTCTATTAAAACGAGTTAAAAATAATTTCATTACACAAGAAATATCATAACTTGCCTTATTTATTCTTATTCATATTTTTTTGTTTAAAATTAAGTTCACTGTTTTTCAAATAGGTGATATTTCACTGTAAAGACTTAATAGCTTGCTTAATTTCAAAAGAAAATTTTTTATAAAGATTTAAAAAATCGGTTAATCAATACACCACATTTCGAATAAATTTAAGCACTTGGTTGCCACTATTGATATAGGTATAAGTCACTGAACTAGCAAAACTAAAAGATGAACCAGCAGGAATTATTTTTATACTATCGGTAAATTGTATGGTCAACTCACCTTCTAATACATAAATCAGTTCTTGCCATCCTTCCGCATCTGCTTCGGCAATATAAGATTCACCCACTGCCAATGACCACGTCCACAGCTCAACTTGGGAGCGGGATGGGACTGAAGCCAGTAAAGTTGCTTTGCTTTCTTCTTTGTCTCCCTGCCAAGCTAGTACATTCACTAAGGCTTGTTCTTTGAGCTCTGGCGCACTCACAATCGTTCTAAAATCTACGCCCAACACTACCGCAATCGCATCGAGTTTAGCCAAGCTAATATTGACTTGCCCCGTTTCTAAAGCAGCGATTGTCCGTCTACTCACACCAGCCTGATCGGCTAAATCCTGCTGGCTTAAACCTCGCTCATCTCTTAATGAACGAATATTTGTGCCGACGTGCTGTAAAACGGTGCTGGACTGGGTCATAAAATAAATAGCAAAGAAAATATGAGCAATATATTGCACAAAACATAGGAATACTGCAATATGTGCAGTATATTGCACAATTTCTTCTGATCAGATATGTCACCAATTTCTCTGAGCTCAAGCAAAGCCCCACAGCTAGCTCTTATCCTAATTACCATTATTTGGGGTGGAACATTCCTTACTGTGCAGTATGCACTGAATTTTTCTTCACCTATGTTTTTTGTGGGCTGTCGCTTTGCTGTAGCGGCGCTTACTTTACTGCTTATTTCATTAAAGAGTATGAAAGACGTTACTTTAAAAGACTTGAGCGCTGGCAGCGCGATTGGCCTTGTAATTGCGGCAGGCTATGGCACACAGACGATTGGTCTTCAAACCATTCCAAGTAGTGAATCGGCGTTTTTAACGTCACTTTATGTGCCGCTTGTCCCTCTTTTAATGTGGCTTATCTTTAGAAAAGTTCCACACATTATGACTTGGATTGGAGCAGCTCTGGCTTTTGCTGGTCTTGTTTTGTTGACAGGCAATGGCTTTGAGAAAATCTCCTTAAGTTTTGGGCAGCTTTTAACAGTGCTTGGCGCATTTGCGATTGCTTTAGAGATTATTTTTATTAGCTACTTTGCTGGAAAAGTAAATTTACGCCATGTCACCATCATTCAACTCGCTGTCGCATCTCTAATTTCTTTTACCATTATGCCTGTGGTTGGTGAACATACGATTCCAGCATTCTCATGGCCTCTTGTGATGATTGCTGTTGCATTAGGCTTAGCCAGTGCACTCATTCAATTTGTGATGAACTGGGCTCAACGTGTGGTTGAACCTTCACGGGCTGCAATTATTTATGCAGGAGAACCCGTTTGGGCGGGCATTATTGGTCGAATTGCTGGTGAGCGTTTACCAGTCATTGCTCTTTTGGGTGGTGCTTTAGTGGTATTAGGTGTTTTAGTGAGTGAGTTAAAAATTAAGTTACCGACCAAAAAAGTCAAAAGAATTCGAGAATAAAAAAAGAGAGCATAATGCTCTCTTTTTTATCTATTAAGGTTGATACATCGGTCTATTATCATTTAACGCAATCAAACCGCGAATTGCACGATATACAATCCAAATCCACGCAGCAGCAATTACGCCTACGCAGAATACGGTCGATGAGACTGCAACCCCTGCAAACAGATCAGGATTTTCACCCGTAAAGAACAAGAAAATAAACGGCAAAAAGGCGATAATATTCCAAGCCAGATACCACCAGAATGTTCTGATTTGCCATGTAAAGTGGCTCTCAAAAATTGAACCTTGTACATCAGAACGTTTCACGTAGTTAATAATTAGAGCAATAACCGCAAGTAAGCCGCCTGTAAAAATGGCAACAATATAAAGTACATATAAAATAAGCGTTAAAGTACGATTTGAATCTTGGTCGATAGAACTATTCATTTTTATACCTCTCGAGTTTAATAAAACGATTTACTTTTATGAGCCCCGCAATACGTTTAAGGGAGAAATTAGCCACAAAATCAAAAGTAAATGAAGGAATATGGTACAAAAATAAATCTTACGAAAGGGTTGTTTTTGTGTTTTATGTCTCAGTTTTTGTTGTGCCCACCATGCAGCAGGCCAGCCCCCTAAAAAGCTGACAATATGCAATGTTTGTTCAGGCACACGGCGATTACCCAATTGTGCTGCTTCTTTGTCTTGTGAATAGAGCCAATAACTCAGCACATTCATCATTAAAACAAACAACAAGGCGTAAGCTGGCAAAGTATGCATAAAGCTCATAATGCCCATTAAAACAAAATAAAATACGATCCCCATTTGCATGGCAGACCATGGTTTGGCTTGAAAAGAAGACTCTGTTTTTGTTGGCTTTGGAGCTTTACGAGTTTGAGATGCCTTTAAATAGGTTACCTGCTGGGCACGAAAGCGACCACGTTCATCAAGGATAATCAGATATTCCAGTGCACAGCCAATAATTGGCCGAGGACCGGGGCGTGCAAAATCTTTGATATGCAAAAAGACTCTCTCTTTTTCAGCATCATCTGGCTGAATAAAGCCATAACCTTTTTCGTCGAACCATTCGACTAATCGCCCCTGATCTCGCATCTTTATTCCTTATCCTTTTACATGGCTTAAACGGTCTTGCATCATTTCTCGCATTTCTAGCGGGTCTTTTTGCAAAATGTCGTCGCCTGTACGTCCTTCTTCTTTATTTTTTTGAGCAACTTGCAAACGCATCGACCAAAAACGGCACGCCGCCATTGCCAAGAATACATCTAAACATTCAAGTTCATCTGAAGTAAGCGCACGAACTTTTTGATATGCCTCTAAGTAAGCTACTACTTTGTCTGAGTTTAAATGTGCTTCTGGATATTCGGTACAAAAATCATTGATGGTAATCGCAATATCAAATAGCAATTCATCTTGATTTAACTCGTAAAAATCTAAAATACCTTGTAATTGCTCGCCTTCAAACAAGGTATTGTCGCGGAACAAATCTGAATGAATAAAACCTGTTGGGCGATTTGAATACTGCGCTGTTTTAGCATTAAATGCTTGATAGACCTGTTCAAGTAAATTTTGGTCTTCTTGCATCATGCTTGGTTTAAGCTGCTCTGCAACACCTGTCCAATATTGATGATCACGTCGATATTCACGCTCAAGCGGAAAATCTTGCAAAGCCACATGCAGTTTTGCCTGTGCATCTGCAATTGCGGCAACTTGTGCGACTGTCGTTTGCATGGGATGGTGACCCATAAGACGTGGTGCAATCTGTGCAGGTTTTTCTGCAATAACATGAACTGCTTGTCCGCTATGTTTTAACGGCACAGCAACGGGTACATCATGAGTCCCCAATTGTTCAAGAACAGGAATCAGTTCACCCGCCCCTTGTGCATCTAACTCTTCAAACACGGTAAGTACATATTGTTTACGGTTTACATCAACCAAAAAATAATTGGTGTTTTGAATACCTCCCTGAATTGGGTTCAGCTCCAACACCTCTAATCCATAAGGTGCAGCAAAGGTGCGAACTTCATCTAAACTCAACGGGGTATAAACCGACATGGAAAACCTGCAAAAAACATCTGTGAAGTTTGATAGAATACCTCTTCCCTCCATGAAGGTGTAGCGCCTGTGTAGGAACTTTCACCAACGGCGATTATTTTTGGAAAAAGCTATGCTTGCTAAACGTATTATTCCTTGCCTAGACGTTGATAACGGACGCGTAGTTAAAGGCGTTCAATTCCTCGATATTCGTGATGCTGGCGACCCTGTTGAAGTGGCACGTCGCTATAACGAACAAGGTGCAGATGAAATTACTTTCTTAGACATTACCGCTACACATCATGGACGCGATACCACTTACCGTACTGTTGAGCGTATGGCCGAGACTGTATTTGTGCCATTAACTGTCGGTGGTGGTGTACGTAAAGTTGAAGATATCCGTTCGTTATTAAATGCAGGTGCGGATAAAGTGAGTATTAACTCAGCAGCCGTATTTAATCCTGAATTTGTTCAAGAAGCTTCACAGCACTTTGGCGCGCAATGTATTGTGGTTGCGATTGATGCCAAAAAGACTGGCGACAACAAATGGGAAATCTTTACCCACGGTGGCCGTAAACCAACCGGTATCGATGCGATTGAATGGGCTGTAAAAATGGCTGACTTCGGTGCGGGTGAGTTACTCATTACCAGTATGGATGCCGACGGTACTAAAGCAGGTTACGATATTGCTTTAATGCGCGCTATTAATGACCGCGTTACAGTTCCAACGATTGCTTCAGGCGGTGTAGGTAACTTACAACATCTTGCAGACGGTATTTTACAAGGTGGCGCCGATGCAGTATTGGCAGCAAGTATTTTCCACTTTGGCCAATATACAATTCCAGAAGCTAAACAATATTTAGCTGAACAAGGCATCGAAATGCGCTTGTAAGTTTATTGATATTTAAAGGGGCGATATGCCCCTTTATTTTTTATGCAGCACCGTCTACAACATTCAGATCACCGATGAGTTTAGACTTTTCTTTTTTCTCTACCCATTTTGCAGGAAAGATTTTTTCTACAGCTTGAGATAAAGGTTTAGCAATCACTGTCGGTAACCGTATGCCCAAAGGATTTTGTTCTTTTAAATCTGCCGAAGACACCACACGTGTTCCCATCACATAATCAAACCAAGGCTTGGTCACACACCAATTGGCATCTTGATTAGACTTCATGTGGTGGTCGTAATGCCATGGGATTTTACGCTTCGCCCATTCAGGCTCCAGATGTGCACGACGATGAATATAATAATAATTTCCAGCACTGTACCAAGCTGCAAGTGCCATACCTTTTGAAAACGGGTAAAAAATTGCGCTTGAAACGGTAGCCACCACGGCTAGTGAAATTAACTCATTTTTAGTCCGCCAATTTCCAACACCTTCCACATAACAATCATCATGAAATTGTTGTTTGCGTACTTCACGATGATGTGCCCAATGTGACTCCATGCTTTTTGGCACAGGGCTATATCTCGGTTGTCCAGCACGATGTACCCCATGCAAAATATATTTATGAGCTACCCATTCAAATGCGTTGGCAACCGCAATTCCAGCAATAAACCCTTTTAACATCGCTTTACTCCTTTTTCTTTTTATTCAGAATATAAAATTCGATATGCTATGTATTGACCAGAATTTATGGTTTCATTGACAAATCACGACAAGAAAGAGGTGGTCAGGGATGCCACAACTAAAAAATTATACGGGTTCAGTCTATGGAGGACTTGGACACCTACTAAAAGCTTACTGTGAAGCCAATCAGTTAGCAGTACCAGAGCAATTAGAACAAATTCAAAATCTGGAACGCTTTGACTATGTGGTTTGGCGTGATTTATTAGAAGTCATCTATAAATTAAACCCCAAGCCGGGTTTAGGCCTAGAAATTGCCAAATATGTACAACCCAAACACTTAGGGATTATTGCCTACCTTGCACTCTCTTGCGATAACCTAGGTGAAGCTTTAATTCGCTATCATGATTTTCATCGTCTAATTTATGACGGAAGTCCGTTAGTGGTTGAGCTATATGGGCAATATGCTTCTATTCGCTGGGAAGCTACAGAGTTGCACCCTACCCAGCTTACCGATGAAATTGCGATTGCTCTGGTTATTCAATTTTTACGCCTTTTTATGTCTCACCAAGATGTGCATTTGCATGAAGTACATTTTTTAAATGCCCCACCTAAAAACATCAGGGTTTATGAACAATACTTTCAATGTCCAGTTCGTTTTAATCAGCCCCGTACCCAATTACTCATTCCAAGTTCTGAAATTAATAAGCCTCTGAGCAGTGCCGACCACACGCTACAACAATTACTGGTTCAACAAGCCCAAGCGCTTTTAGAACAATTACCAAATTCGACCCAACTTGATCAACGCTTACAGCACTCAATTTTGACTGGGCTACAAAAGAATCAATATCAAATTGAATATATTGCAGCTCAACTAGGCCTTTCGGTTCGACAGCTTCAGCGCCACTTACAACAACAAAACACCACCTTTCAGGAACGTGTTCAGCAAGTACGGTTTATGCTCGCAACCGAGTATTTAAAAGATCCGCATTTAAGCTTACAAGAAATTGCTCTTTTGCTTTGTTATTCAGAACAAAGTGCTTTTCAAAGAGCATTTAAACATTGGACCAATCAAACACCACAACAATGGCGAGATCAATTTTTAGACAAAGAATAACCAACCAAAACTTACAAATCTTTTCTTGATTAAAACAACACTGAAAACAAAAATTTCATATAGTCACATGCTTCAAATTTATGTGACGCAATTCACATTAATTAAAATAGATTAAATAAATGAGTAATCAGAATGAATAAATATTTTGCTGAATTTCTAGGTACGTTTTGGCTAGTCTTTGGTGGTTGTGGTAGCGCAGTATTAGCCGCAGCTTTCCCTGAACTTGGTATTGGCTTTGCAGGTGTAGCCCTTGCCTTTGGTTTAACCGTACTCACAGGTGCATATGCTCTAGGGCATATCTCAGGTGGACATTTTAATCCCGCGGTAAGTGTTGGCCTTTGGGTCGGCGGCCGCTTCGATGTTAAAGATCTCATTCCCTATATTGTTGCTCAAGTGGTTGGTGCCACTGCTGCGGCATTTGTTCTTTACATTATTGCTCAAGGTCAAGCTGGCTTTAGCGGTGTTGGTGGTTTTGCTTCAAATGGTTTCGGTGATTTATCACCAAACAAATTTGGCTTAGGTTCTGCTTTCATTATTGAAGTGGTACTTACAGCTTTCTTCTTAATCATTATTTTAGGCGCAACTGACCGTCGAGCACCTGCTGGCTTCGCCCCTATTGCTATTGGTTTAGGCTTAACGCTTATTCACTTAATCAGTATTCCAGTCACGAACACTTCTGTGAACCCTGCACGTAGTACAGGTGTGGCGTTCTTTGCTGAAACTGCTGCTTTAAGTCAGTTGTGGTTGTTCTGGGTGGCGCCGATTTTGGGTGCTGTAATTGGTGCGCTTATTTATAAGGTGGTTGCTGGGGATAAGGATTAACACGATGAAGCTCTACTTCGTAAAATCGAAAGTAATCAGCTAATTCTCATTACTTTTGTTTCGGCAAAAGTAACCAAAACCATTGCCATTCACAAAACCTGTTCTCTGGGATCATTTATCTGATCCCACACAGTAACAATCCTGATCTTAAAATGGGCAGGTTGTGAATGGCTTTATCACGAATCAGATTTCACGCATTATTCAATAACCATAGAACTTTGACCAGATCAAACTCTATTAATGAATCATCTATAAAAACGGATTATTAATTTCTTTTTCAGCTGGACGTTCAATTTTCTCAGGCAATTCTTCTTTTTCCAAAGCCGCAACCACTTCGTTTAAAAAGCTCTGTAAAGCCTTCGCTTGTTCTAACCCAACTTTGTCTTTGGTGATTTGCAAGTTGCCATAAATGCTGATGCAATCGACATCATTTTCTAATGTTAAATCTTCAATTGAAGAAGACTCTGTACCCTTTTCAAATGGCTTAAACATAAGTGTTGTCTCGTTGTTATATCTTCACAGTGTAATACGACCAATTTAAAAAAAATCAATCAAAATTAAAAGTGCCGATAAAATTAGAAATGCGCCCATCAAGATATTAAAATATTTCAAACGGTTGCCATGGTTAAGCACCACTGAAAATTTATCACCACATAACCCCCCAAAAGAACAAACAAGCATAGCAAGTGAAAAAATAAATAATGATAAAGATGGGCAAAGACTGCGGATTTTCTATGCTTGAAAACATGGTAATACCAGACACACAAGCCAACCATGCTTTCGGATTGAGCCACTGTAACAAGAAACCATCTTTAAAATTGGGAATAATCACCTGTTCTACAGGAGCACTTGAAATAGAAATATTGGTGGCAGAAAGAATAATTTTTATACCGATATAACAAACAAATAGCGTTCCACAAATCGCAAGAATTTTTAACACAACAGGAAATTGAGTTAATAAACTCTGAAGCCCAAATGCCATAAAAATCAAAAGTAAGGTAAAACCAATGGTCGCGCCTGAAATGTAAGGAAGCGACCTTTTTAAACCATGATTTAAACTGGTCGATAAAATTACGGTATTTACTGGACCGGGGGTAATAGACATTGCAAATGAAAAAAGAAACATCGAAGCAAACATTGTTATTGTCCTTATTAAAATAGAATCCATAGACAGATCTGTCTATGGATTCTATTTTAAATAATTACGGTGTTGCAATAACAATCAAAAAAATTGCTTACTTCAAGATTTGCAAGAAATAGTTCACCAATGCTTCAACCAGTTGCTTCACAATGGCTTGGCGTGTTTCTTCATCAATGCTTGGAACTTTTGCTTCCATCGGTTCTGAAGAGCCACTTTTTTGCTTTTTAAACTGGTCTTGTAACACGTTAATTTGATCAGCATTTAAGTCCTGCTCACATTGGCTTTCTCCATCCCAATGTAAATAGTCTAGCTTCTGATTTGGCTTAACCGATGCTGCCGTTAAAGGTAGACGATAGACATTACGCTTTTGCTGCTCAGTTAACTGCGGAAACAGATTAACGCCCAAGCGTTCTTCAAGGTAGCAAACACTCACCACTTTCACTTGTAGAGAGTTATTGTTGGGTGCGTAGTAAGCCCCAATAGCGCCAGTTTTTGGCATATACACCGCTTTATAAATTGCGGTTGGAACGATTACACCCTTACCAATGGTTTTAAGGCGTTTGCCCTCAAAAACAGGGCCAGTAACAACATATACATCTTGTTTTTGCTTGGTCGCAATGGCGCGTGTGGCTTCTTCGAGTTTACGCCAGACTTCCTGATTATTTTTAGGCGCTTGCGGCACCATGTTGCTTAACGAGAAGCTATCAGACTGTGAATTTTTATTTGGCATATCACCATTCGGTGCCATATGCCCACGGTCATAGCCTGAACCACGATAGTCACTTAACAGTGCACGATGCTTTTGATCAACACGAGTTTCTTCATGAAAGTTATCTTCACGCTTAATTTTGACACTCAAACGTTCTGCATTTAAATGCTCGGCCGACCATAACGGCGTTTTAGAGATGCCTGAATACAAAACGTTAAAGCCGTTAAAGCACAGCGGATAACTGTCTTTTTTTAAGCTTTCTTTATTTAAAGCAGGAGGAACTTCACGATAGAACTGATTTAAACAAGTCGAGTTAGTACTTAAAGGTGAAAACCACTGCGAAATCTTTTCACTACCAAAAGCAATTGCAAAACTTCCCGCAGCAATACAAGCAAGAATAATCTTGCCAAAATGCTCACTTAGAGAAAAAGAGTTTGTACCTTTACTACGTTTTTTACTTGCCATGTTTCTATCAATACCACTGTCCACACGCAGCTTAACAACCCTGCTTTTTTAAGTATATCTCTTATCTTTCAAATGGTTAAAACATGGTCATCTTTTTTGTAACTCCATTCCCCATTACGTAACAATCTGTTGGAATTATGAGAGGCTTTGGCTATTCAATTACGCCAATTGCGTATCTTTCGTTGAAAAACACTGATTGCTTATGACATGGTTAGCTCCACAAATTTGGATAAAAATATAATCGGAGTCCACTTAATGATCCATTCAAAGATTATTGGTATTGGCGTAATCACGGGATTATGTAGTATGGCAGCTTTGGCTGAACCAGCAGTCCAACCAGGAGATACTTTAGAAAGTTTGTCTAAAGTGAAAGTTACGACAACGGTAAATGGCCAACCTGGTTCTATTAGCGATTTAGTCAATAGCGGACAAGTACAACAAGTTTCTGCTGCACCGACAAATGCAGCGCCTACAGGTGCTCCTATTCCGGCAGATGTTCCACCAGCACCTCCAGCAGGCGGTGAAATGGCACCTCCAGCACCAATTGATGCAGTGCCACCTGCACAAGATCAGGCGTCTCCAGCGCCACAAGATCCGAATGCTGCACCACCTGCGGCAGATTCAACTCAGTCGGCAGACCCAATGGCAAAAGATGGTGCATTACCAGCCGATGCACCTGTTCAAGCTCAATAATTTGAGCCATAAAAAAACCAAGACATTTGTCTTGGTTTTTTTATTACATCAAATTTTTATATTTCGATTTGACTACCTAACTCAACCACACGGTTGGTTGGAATTTGGTAGAAGTCACTCACCGGACTAGTATTACGCTGCATAGAGATAAACAGTTTCTCTCTCCATGGAGACATACCATCACCCACCGAATGAACAATACGATCACGGGAAATAAAGAAGCTGATATGCATTAAGTCATATTCAAGACCTAACTGCTCGTAAGCTTGCATGAGTGCTTTTGGTACATTCATTTCATCTTTAAAGCCGTAGAAAATCTTAATACGGAAGAAATGTTCAGCTAAGGTTTCTGTTGAAATACGGTCTTCTGGTTCAACAAAAGGTACATCCTCAATCACTACAGTGACCAAGATATTGCGCTGATGCAGCACTTTATTATGCTTGATGTTATGCAGCATGGCATGTGGTACAACGTTCGGTGTACCTGTCATAAAGACGGCATCGCCCGGAACCCAGTGCACGCTATTACCAATACTTTTCACAAACAAATCTAACGATAACGTATCGTGTTCGAGCTTGGCAAAAGTGAGCTCACGACCACGTTTCCATGTCATTAAGATGGTCACTGCAATCGCACCAATCAGTAATGGCACCCAACCGCCTGACAAGATTTTAAGTGACGTAGCTGCGACTAAAACCGACTCTAAAACAAAGAATGGAATAATCAGGAGTAGCACTTTTGGCATGCTCCACTTCCAAGCCGAATAGATGAATACAGCAACCAAAATCGTGTCACACAGCATCGTTAAGGTTACAGCGAGACCATAAGCACTTGCCAAGTTTGAGCTGGTTTTGAAAATCAAAATTAAGATAATAATTGCGATTAAAAGTAACCAGTTTAAGAAAGGAACATAAATCTGGCCTTCTTCAGACTCAGAGGTATGTTTAATACTTAAACGCGGTAAATAGCCCAATTGAATCGCTTGACGTGCAAGTGAAAACACCCCAGAAATTACGGCTTGAGAAGCAATCACGGTTGCCATGGTCGCCATAATAATCATTGGGTAAAGTGCCCACTGCGGCACCAATAAGTAGAACGGGTTTTGAATCGCCGCTGGGTCTCTGAGCAACAATGCACCCTGCCCTGCGTAGTTTAAAACCAGACATGGCAACACCACAATGAACCATGCAAGACGAATCGGAATTGGTCCGAAATGTCCCATATCGGCATAAAGTGCTTCACCACCAGTGACTGTTAACACCACAGCACCCATCACGAAAAAGGTCATGACTGGATTGTGATAGATAAACTGAATCGCCCAATGCGGACTAAACATGCCTAACACCACAGGGGTTTGAATGACGCTGTGAAGACCTAATAATCCTAACGATAAGAACCACACCATCGTAATCGGGCCAAAAAACTTACCGACAAAGGCCGTACCGTGTTTTTGTACTAAAAACAACGCGATGATAATGGTAATCGCAATTGGCATAATGAACGGGTCAAACACATCGGTTGCAATCGATAAGCCTTCGACTGCCGAGAGTACTGAAATGGCTGGGGTAATAATACCGTCACCAAAAAACAGCGATGCACCAATAAAGCCGATGGCAATCATGTAGATTTTTTTGTTATCGGCAATTTTGGCTTTACGTAAGTTCAATGCGAGTAAGGCCATGATTCCGCCTTCGCCATTGTTGTCTGCACGCATGACGATGGCGACATACTTGATGCTGATGATCAGCATTAAGCACCAAAAAATAATAGATAAAATTCCTAATACGTTTTCAGGCTGAATTCCCAACCCATGCGCGGCATGGAAGGACTCTTTTAAGGCGTAGAGTGGACTTGTTCCAATATCTCCAAAGACCACCCCAAGAGCTGCCAAAGCCGTGGCAGGCAAGGTTGCTTTTTTGGCCGTATTTTGCATTGTGTAATTAAACCAATATGATTTTTATCGCAATCTTATCACCTCTATTATTTTTTTTCTGTAAAGCTCATCTTAAATCTTGGCAGAACTTGTTTTTTTAGTTACTATCGCACGCCTTGGTGAGGTGTCCGAGTGGCTTAAGGAGCACGCCTGGAAAGTGTGTATACGTTTGCGCGTATCGAGGGTTCGAATCCCTCTCTCACCGCCAGAATTGAAATTTAAAGAGGCTTAAATCTAATGGGTTTAAGCTTTTTTATTAGCCAAAATATTAAAAAATAGTCAGAAAAAGCCGATAATTTTCTCACCTTATTTAAGCCCCAGATTAAATTAAACATTTCAACTCAATGAAAAATCTCACTTCTTTAGCTAAGAAAGCAATTCACTCCCATAACAATTTAAATTTACCCTTTTCAATTTATTCAGCTTATAAAGAACAAAAAATTAGAAATGTTCCGATTACGAAACCTTTACTCATCGCTATTTTAAGTGGCATTAAAGAGTTAGGGAAAACTGAAAACATTGTATGTGGAACTGGTTCTTTTATATTTTTATCAAATAGTGCCAGCATTGATATGCGCAATATTCCAAATCAAGAAGAATATTTTGCGCTCCTCATCGAGTTCGACTTTGATGACTTTAAAGACCTCCCTACCTCTTCAGGAACTCCTAAAAAGTTTGTACAAGGCCAACTCAACGCCTTACTCGAAAATGCACTTTCTCAATTTATAGATTTTTCTCTCATTGCCCCGTCTTCTGTTTTTAAATTTAGAAGAAGAGAACTTTTAGAGCTTATTTATCATTCTGGTTATACCGATATCTCTAGCCTGAATATGACTACAAGCTTGAGTGAAAAAGTTCAGGCATTAATTTCTGATCATTTGTCTACAGAACTCACAGCTGAATTTATAGCATCCCAACTTTTCATGAGTTCATCGACGTTAAGAAGAAAGCTGAAAAGTGAGGGAAACAGTATTCAAGACATTCGTAATAGAGTAAGGCTGGGGCATGGATTGCACTTAATTCAAACCACCAATAACAGCATTGGAAATATTGCATTTGAGTGTGGCTACCAATCTCAATCTAGATTTACTGAACAATTTAAAAATTTGTTTGGGATTACCCCTCGTGAACTACGTAAGACCAAAATGCTCAGTTAAGGCGAATTTATGGCAAATCTGCGTATAAAAAAATTTAAGAAGAAAACTTAAGATCTTTTACACACTAAAAAAGGGTCTTAAGAAAGCAGATGAAAAAAGTAGCGGTGATTTTATCGGGTTGTGGTTATTTAGATGGTTCTGAAATTAGAGAATCTGTTTTAACCCTCTTGGCTTTAGACACAGCAAATATTGAATATCAAATTTTTGCACTCGATGAGCCTTTGTTTCATGTCATCGACCATGTGAGTGGAGAAATAAGCGAAGGTGAAAGCAGAAATATTTTACAAGAAGCAGGACGAATTGCCCGAGGTAAAATTTCCACACTCGATCAACTTGATGAAAATGAATTTGATGGGCTTATTATTCCCGGTGGATTTGGCGTCGCAAAAAATTTATCAACTTTTGCCTTTAAAGGTGCAGAAGCGAGAGTACATGGTACGGTAGCCTTAATTCTAAAAGCGTTTCATCAAAGTAAGAAACCTATTGGGGCAATTTGTATTTCCCCTGCGCTCTTGGCGCTTACGTTTGGAGACTTACACCCAACTATTACTTTGGGGTCTGACGTTAACACTGCTAAAGAAATTGAAAAAACTGGTTCGATTCACCATGTCTGTCAGACTTCAAAGAGCGTGGTAGATAACCAGAATTTATTTGTTACCACGCCTGCCTATATGGATGATCAAGTTTGCTTAAAGGATATCTATACAGGGATTACAAGCTTGGTTGAGGCGATGATAACTTTAGCAAATTAAGGTTTTTTTATGAGGGATAGAGATTTCTATCCTTCTATTTGATTGTCTTCATTCATTGTTCCTAGGTAATCCGCACTAGTGATGGGCCTTTACAGTGACAGAGAAAACTAGCTGAGGCACTTTCCCCTTTCAATTCTAAAGACTATTGGTCTTTGTTTTATTAATGTTATAGCTTAAAAGTTAGTAATAATATGTGAATGTTACAGTATTAAAATAATTATAATATGTGACTGCTGAATTAATTTGAGATGGATTTAATACTTAATATGTTTTGAGTATTTTACTCTATGTCAAATTGCTAAAAGCAACATTACTATCTTGTGCTATTAAAAAACCAACTACTAATTTCTACTTTATAAAAAAGGTGCCATTATGGGTTATCTGCGTAAAAAAAGTTTCATGTTCTTTCTTGATGCTGACGCTCCAGCAACAAATAAAACGTTAAGCAAAAATGAAATTGAAGAGATTGAGTTAAAACATAACGAAAATAAGACGCAAAGGATTGAAAATCTGATCAAATCCTATGCACAACAGCTTGGGCAGACAAATGAAGACCGGCTTCGAGAAGTGGCGAATATAGTGAAGGAGTTAGACAATAATACAAATGTACTCCATGAGTACATTCGTGAAACCTTCCGTTCAACAAATGAAATGCCCTGGCGTACATTCTGTCATGAAATTCACAAAATTGCGCACTCGCAAGCCGAGTTACCAGATAACAGCTATAAACCTAGCCGCTCTAGTGGAGATACTGTCCGTTTCAGACAAGATGGATATCTGGGTGTCGACGTTGCACCGGCAGGTACCAGTTATGATTCAAAGAAGGGTGAATATTATGATAACGGTGAAAGAAGTGCTTCTCTGTGGGTAACCGTCGATGAAGGGTGGGAAAAAGACGGTAACTGGGGAGGTTATCTTCGAATCACATGTGCCACGCACAAAAATAAATACATAGATTCCAAGGATGGATGGGTATTACCTGTCTCTTCGAAGGCTGATAAGGTTACATTTTACGATATGGGTAACTACTACGAAATCTGGCAGAAAGATCGTGATTCGGGGCGCCCACTGACAGTAGAAGGCAATACCTTACGATTCGGAGACAGAGCCAATCCAGGGAAGTGGAATATTCAGGATGCAACTTGGGACTAATGTAACCTGAACATCTGATACAATTCAGATGCTTAAAGTGACCCGGTGACATTAGTATCACCGGGTTTCCTGAATAAATGAGTCCACTACCACAATATATTTAAGCCTCTATACCTTATCCCTCATTTTATTATGTTCTTTGTATGGATCTAATCAACTATAAGTAATTTCGCACCATTCAGGCTAAAAGACTGATGTGGTTCTGAATTGTCTCCGACTTGATAACTCATACCTGAAGTTAAAGTAAATGTTCGACCATCCTTCACCCTACTTTCTAACTCGCCTTCTAGGCAAAATAATATGTGCCCTTTTTCACACCAATGGTCAGCTAAATAGTTTGCTGAGTACTCGACAAGTCTCACTCTAATTTTATTTGTTTCTTCACCAAAAAATTGAGTTTTCCAGTAAGCTTTTCCAGTTTCACCGCTATATTCAGTGACTTCAATTTCTGCCCAATTTGTAATTTGAAATGGAAAAGGCGCGATATTCATAATTTTTTCCAAAGACGTATTATTGTATTTTCAACTTATAGACAAATTTGATTTTTGCAAACTGTTTATTAAAAAAATCAGAAAGATAACAAAACTATTTTTCACTTATAAAGACCCAAACCATCAAGCTTAGGCCTTTCCCATCTTTAAACTTATTCAGACAATGCTAACAACTTCTGAACATACTGAATCGCATTATTGTCTATGTCTTGGTGAGTCGGAATAACGTCGTCTTCTGACGGATTTGTGTCTAAACCATAAAATGCATGAAGCGGTTGATAGACTGCCCCAACATATAAAGCTGTTAGTTCAAATGGTGTAAAAATCTTCTCTAAAGAAATTTGATACTCTCCGCTTTCTGAATAAACTTGTTCTTGCCCACCAGCAGATAAAGCTAGCATAAACTTTTTATTTTTGAGCTTGTCGCCTTCTGAACCATAGGCCCAACCATACGCCAAAACTTCATCTAACCATTGTTTTAATAGTGGTGGGCAGTTAAACCAATACACAGGAAATTGAAATACTAAATTTTCGTGTTCTTCGACCAGCGCTTGCTCTTTGGCAACATCAATCACCCCGTCTGGATAAGCTTGATAAATTTGGTGAATCGTAAATTGATCGGGATGTTTTTCTAGTTCCTCAATCCATCTTTTATTTACAACAGACTGGTCTATGTGAGGATGCGTAACAATGACTAATGTCTTTTTCATTATGAAAACACTCTTATCGAAAAGTAGATAAATCGATTATAGAAGTGTGCTTTCCTAAATATAAGTACGGTAATTTACGTTATATACTATACTAAAAGATAGTGTGGATTTTTAAAATGGATGACTGCATTCCAACGTATACGCCATTAGAAGATACGGGTTTTGGCTACACCCTTTCTTTGATTAATGGCAAATATAAGATGATTATTATGTATTGGCTTTATGGAAAAACCGTCATGCGTTTTAATGAGCTGCAACGCTGCATTGGAAATATTTCTTTTAGAACGCTTAGCAATACACTCAAAGAATTAGAAAGAGATGGACTGATTCATCGTAAGGAATATCCTCAAATTCCGCCAAAGGTTGAATATCGCCTTTCAGAAAGAGGACAGTCTTTGATTCCTTTGTTAGATATGATGTGCGATTGGGGCGAGCGCAATAAGCCGTCTTAGTTTTATAGACTTGAAGTGATACTAAATATGAGAAATGAATTAAGAGAAATTTTTATTAAGGGATGCGACGATAAAATTGAAAAGAAGGGTGACAATGTCGGTCTGTCTTTTTATGCTTTTTTTAAAAATAAAAATGATAACCCTGAGTTACTGATGGAAGCGGCTCATTGGTGGATTATGTTGCATAAGCTAGATCACTTCGAGAAGGCAGTTAAGATTAAACTGTTGGTTTTGAGTGAAAGTTAAAAATTAGAGCTAGTTAAAAAAGGCTTAAATTTAAATAATTTAAGCCTTTTTACTATTTAAAAAAACATCTACTTAACATATGGCCAAACATCAGGATCTGTATATTCCTCATCAATATGATAGCCTTCAGCCTTAGCTTTTATCTCTTCCTTTTCCCTATATTTTTTATTTTCAATTAATCTCTTTTTAAACGCTTGCTTGAATTCACTAGGTGTCATTTTATCAGAGTCAGTAATTGAATCTCTTTCGTTGTAGCGAACACTCTGAAAGCTAAATCTAAGCATATATTGCTCTTCATTACGCTCATTCTTAGCTGTTCTTTTTAAACTAATATCTAAAATAACCCCATTAGCGTAAAACCTATAACCCAATGATTTTGTAGGGCTATTGTTTATTATATTTTTCCACTCTTCAAAACTAAAAATATAACTTGGGTCAATGACATCACGACTTTTCGATAGATGTTTAATATTATCTTCTTTAGCGATACGCGGAGCATCTGTGAAGAAATAGTTTTTCCAGCCAGCCTGATTAATACGTTTCATTAAAGCTACATAGCTTTGATATATCTGCTCTGGGGTAGCAAATTCTTCTTTTGTTAGTCCAGCATCAATATCTAAAACCTGAATCCCTTCATTTTTATCATATTGAGTACCTAATACAGAAAAAACATGCTCGATTAATAAACTATTAGCACCATTCTCTATTTTTAATTTTCCTAAATGAGGAGGTGAAAATTGAAGTTCTCTAAAGCTAACGCCAGCTGGGTGATTATCGACATCGCCATCACTATACTTTAAAAAATCTTGAACACCTTGTTCACCCATATGCAAAGTGTAGGACTGCTGATTCATAGTCAAATTCTCATTATGTTCTGATGTTGGCTGACAAGCGGAAAGTAATAATCCAAAAATAAAAATTAAGAAATATTGTTTAAATTTTGCCATCATTACTATCTTTCCCTACTTTAAACTCTGCTTTGCTATCCCCCCATCCTGCAATAACTCCTAATTCTTTTTCTAAAAAATCTCTCCCTTTATCACTTTGCATTAAGCGGTGGTATTTACCAGCCGCAACCTTAATCCACTTTATACGGCTATCATAATTCTCAACTTGTGTTCCCTCTAATGGTTCGCTATAAACC
This sequence comes from Acinetobacter sp. V91_7, assembly GCF_031799075.1. Classification (NCBI taxonomy): domain Bacteria; kingdom Pseudomonadati; phylum Pseudomonadota; class Gammaproteobacteria; order Moraxellales; family Moraxellaceae; genus Acinetobacter; species Acinetobacter sp. V91_7. The sequence goes on along the minus strand of NZ_JAVQNT010000029.1, from coordinate 224,390 downwards.
GTTTCAGGTAATTGCGATAGAACACCCGCATGACGTCCTTTATGCTGTCCTTGTTTATTTGGCTTTACTGCATCGACGCCGTAATCACTCGATAAAACAAGGGTACTATCTGGTAGGCCGGTAATACGTTGTAAAGAGGCCTGCTTCTGGACTTTCCATTCCTTCCACACAAGTTCTTGTAAAATATTATATTGTTCTTGAACTGCAATCGCCATTAGATGGTCAAAAAGATTTTTAGCGGCCGTTTTAAAATTATCGTTTCGAGTTTTCCCTGCTCGCTTAAAAGTACTTTCAATATCAGGTAAATATCCAAAACCCTCTTCTATCTGGTCAGTCCATCCTAATTGTTTAATAACTGATAAAGAGTTAGACCAAGGCAAATTCTCGACTTCTTTTTTAATATGTTTAAAACCAGATACTTTTCGGGCTTTCTTACAACTTTTAAATGAGGCTGATGAAGCACTCCATGCATAGTGCCATGGTGCAATATCCATAAATAGCCATAAATTGCCCTTAGCAAAAGAATGTACCGGATCTCGAATCATAGAGTTAATAACAGGGGCTGTTAAAACACCGCCTACGGCACCAGAAATCACGGGTGCCCACTTATACCCCCATGCAGTCAACCCATGTTTAAAAATAGCAGCTACTGTTTTAGAGGCAAATGCTCCAAGTCCCATCCAATAGTAACGACCTCTAAATTGTTTAATCCCTGAAATTTCTTGTTCTAAATAAATTCTGGCATAGACAGAAGCGATACGCCTTGCTCTAGCTTCATACCCAGGTTCGAGTTTGTAATGATTCGCATTTTTCAGATTAGAAACTCTTTTTATTGCTTCTTGCTGATAAATTTCCCAGAAAGTTGAACAATCACATTGAACAGTTTTACAGCTATTTTCTGTAGTATTGGTATTACTGTCCCAATCAAGACTTCCACTCATTTAGCATCACCATCATTGTCAGCAGAATCAGCCTCGAAACTTATCCAATTTAAATCCAACTTTAAATTTTCTTGTGTAGAAGAGTGAATACGTTTAGATCTACCTTTTTCATCTGCCTGAGAGATATACTCATTTCCATCGGTAGAAATTTTATAGTCTACTTTTTTCATGGGTTCACCAGAAGGTAATAACATTTGAAACTTTTCGTTATATGCTTCATAAGCAGGTAATCCTTGAATATTTACTCCTACCTCAGCCCCACCTTTAAATAGATGTTGCCCAGCTTTTACTTCAAACTTTGCTGGTGTAATTAAGGTAATACCATTTTTATTAATAATAATTTGAGAGCCGCCAGCCATATACAAAACCCTATCTAGTAAAATTTTATTTGTCTTTCTAAAATAGATTCCATGAAAATTAATTTAACCAACTTAATATTATGACCTTTATTCTTGCTATTCAACTTGAGGATAGTATTGTGATTGCGGCAGACACCCGTAGTGCAGTGCCTCATCAGGATAATGGCTCATATTTATATCAAGATGGTATTCAAAAGCTCTTTCCATGGGAAAATGGTATTATTACAGGAACTGGCGAATTAAGCCTTATTCAAAATGTTATGCATTCTTTTAATAAATTTACGAAACATAACATCCATGAACTACCAAATTTATTGAAAGCTTCTAGATTAATTCGTGAACAAGAAATCATACATTCTCAGTTAGAAATCACAAAATTACTATATTCCACTTATAGTAAAAATGGAGCACAACTTCACTCAATTCAACCCAACAATCTAGAAGAATATGAAGTAATTAGATGCGAGGAAAATGAAATTTTACTCTGGACATTTAATCCAGATATTCGCCCTATCCTTAATGCACTAACAGAACTACATTCCAATTTAAAACCATTAAATGCATTTAATAATCCAACTGACTGTATCTATTACTATATAAACCAAATATCTCCTATATTTCGTGAACAAGCACAACATGATTCTATGATGAGTAAAGAGTTTGACTTCTTCTTTCAAACCAAAGACGAATACTTTTTTGGAGAATTTTTAAACAATGACTCTATAATCTTGAATAATAAAATAAATAATCTTTAAAAATAGGCCCAACTCTCGTCAGGCCTTTTCCCCTATCAAACCCGACTTAAAAAGTAATCCAATAATGCATCCCTTTCATCAGTGTTATTGGTCCCCAAAAGCTGAACCATCGCCCCATCAATCACAAACAAAAACATGTGCGTATCTTCAACTGTAGCAGTCACTTTTACAGTTAAAAGCAGTTTATGAATTTCTTTAATGAACCAGTTTCGGTAGTCAATCACGAGTTTATATGCTGCTGGATAGATCTTTTCAATTTCAAAAATGGCTTTAAATGGCAACCGATAAAAGCCTTCTAAGTTTACATGTAAGAGATAAATTTTCTTGAGTTTATCGAATGCCATGAGTTCACGGTACGAATGAATAATTGAAAACACCTCATGTTTTAAGGCATCTATTTGAAAAGTTAAGCTCATCTGAATGAGCCTTTCTTTGGAGTGAAAATAGTTATAAAAAGTGGCTTTAGGGATTTTGGCTTCCTCAATAATTCGATCTATCCCGATGTAAAACCCATTTTGATTAAATAAATCTTTTGCTGCGTGGAGCACGCTTAATGCTCTAAATGATGCTTCTAAATTTGGCATTTTTATACCATTTAAAATAATTTTTTGTTGTATCTAAAAGAGATAGAAGTGCCTTCGCTCCTAAATTGAGCGCTAAATACAGGCATGCAAAAGCCGCACAAAAATGGTGTGCTCGCCTATCTCGGGTTTTATTGTTGCTATGATTTTTTAGTCGTAATGACCTATGGCTTAAAACCTAGAGTCGGTTAAACCGTTTTAAAGACCAGTTGGGTATAGAGTCAAAGATTTTGGCGAAGGTTGCCAACGAGAGAGATGAAATAGTACGCATAATGGCGAACTCCTTGTGTATTAAAGAAGAACTACCACGATTACTGCTAAATAATGGTGGCAGAACGAAAGGGGTTAGCAGACTGGTACACAAGGACCCAGCACGCGCAAGCGCGTCCCCCTCCGTCCTACCATAGAAAAAAGGGGGACGTAAGGATCCAGTACTGAAAAGCAAGCTTTTAGTACTCTTGTGTAAAAGGGTCTGCTAAAACCCACTGGCAATGTGACCAGCAGGCAAAGGATAATCCGCGAGTTTTTGAGTGTCAATGTGATATTCGCTATTCATTTATAAAGATTATTTTTATTTTTCATTGGCATAGTGATTTAACAATATATTTTCTTAAAGTTTAGTTTGTCTGGTTATTTCATTGTTAATTTATCGTTCACTTTAAAAACTGCTTAAATGAACCGATTGATCACGCTATAAATAAAAGCTACAGTAAATAAAGTTTGAATTTTATAACTTTAAATAAATTGATAACGCATGCAGGCAAAGACATGGAAACCATACATGATTTTTATCGCCGCTTTTCTTTAACCAGAGATAGCGATTACTCGGTTCCATCGACTTCGTTTGGACATTTTAACGTGTTCCAGCGCGATGCCTGCTCGTTTCTCACGCCTTATAGCCGCCGCGATTATTATAAAATTTCACTGGTTTTAGGCACAGGCGACCTTCACTACGCCAACCGCTGGATTCGGGTAGACCGCCCTGCTTTACTGTTTTCAAATCCAATGGTTCCCTACGCATGGGAAATTAATTCGCCCGAACAGGCAGGCTGGTTTTGCCTATTTACCGAAGAGTTTGTAAACCAAGAATCAAGACAAAGCTTTTTAAAAGACTCACCGCTGTTTAAAGTCGACGGCGACCCACTATATTTTTTAAACGACCAACAGGTTGATGAAATTTCATTTATTTTCAAAAAGATGATGACTGAAATAAATTCAGACTATATTCACAAATACAACGTTTTAAGAAACTATTTGCACCTGATTGTGCATGAAGCCATGAAAATGCAACCGACCCAACAGTTTGAAAAACATAGCAATGCTGCGGTTCGGATTTGCCATTTGTTCTTTGAATTATTAGAGCGCCAGTTCCCCATCGACTCGCCCCATTTCCAGCTTAAACTCAAAACTGCAAATGACTATGCCTATGGTCTGTCGGTGCATGTCAACCACTTAAACCGAGCTGTAAAAGAAGCCACAGGTAAAACCACGTCAGAGCATATTAGCTCGCGTATTACGCAAGAAGCCAAAGCGCTATTGCAACACACCAGTTGGAATATTTCCGAAATTGCTTATAGCTTAGGTTTTGAATATTCAGCATATTTCACCAATTTCTTTAAGAAAAATACCGGATTTTCGCCTAAAAAGTTCCGTGAAGACTGTGTGGCCTAAAAACAGATTGTTTGAATTTTATAATTATTGGTTTGAATGTTATACGTCAGTTTGAGCCAAAGCATTTTATAGTTTTTCTACTCAAGTGATTTTGCAAAAAAGAGTGTGAAAAATGAAATATAGAACTTTAGGACAAACAGGCGAAAAAGTATCAGCACTTGGTTTAGGTTGCATGGGAATGAGCTTTGCCTATGGTGCCTCAGACGACACACAAAGCATTGCAACCCTAGAAAAAGCCTTAGACCTCGGCATTAACTTTTGGGACACTGCCGACATGTACGGCAACGGCGCAAACGAAGTTTTGCTGTCAAAAGTTTTAGAAAAACACCGCGACAAAGTATTCTTGGCGACCAAATTTGGCTTTCGCTATAAAGAAGATAACCTCAACCCACAAAACTCATTAGAGTCTTATATCGACGGTTCTCCAGAGTGGATTAAAGTTGCGGTCGAAAACAGTTTAAAGCGCTTAAATACAGACGTGATTGATTTGTATTATGCGCACCGCATTGACCCGAATATTCCAGTTGAAGACACCATTGGCGCAATGGCTGACTTGGTCCAACAAGGTAAAGTTCGCTATTTAGGACTCAGTGAAGCTTCGGCTGAAACCATTCGTAAAGCACATGCGATTCACCCGATTGCAGCGGTTCAACATGAATATTCGCTCCTCACCCGTGAATTTGAGCAAACCCATTTGCAAACCATTCGTGAGTTAGGCATTAGCCTTGTGCCGTATTCACCGCTATCGCGTGGTTTAATTACTAACACGCTCGATGTCGGCAACCTAGAAGAAAACGATTTCCGTCGTCAGTTACCACGTTATCAGGGCGATAACTGGAAAAATAACCAAAGCTTGGCGCAAGCATTTAGCGAGTTTGCTCAAAGCAAAAATGCGACAGCGGCTCAATTGGCTTTGGCTTGGATTTTGGCGCAAGGTGACGACATTATTCCAATTCCGGGTACGCGTAAAATCGAGCGACTTGTGGAAAATGCTGGCGCTGTAGACCTTGATTTAACAGCGGCAGATTTGGCAGAAATCGACGCAATTATTACGAGATACCCAAACATGGGCGCACGCTATAACGCTGAGCAACTTGCTGCGGTCAATCATTAAAATATGAGCTATAAAAAAGTCCGACTTAGTGTCGGACTTTTTTATTTAGTCTTTGCTATAACTGCCCTGCTGGCGTCCATCGTTCCAAGTTACGTCTAACGATTTTTCAGAGATATTCAGACTTTCAGGAAATATACTTAAATTCTTTTTGAATTTAGAGTCTGGTTTTAAACCAATACAGTTGCCATTTTTCCACCATGTTCCTTCGGCATATTGGTCTAAAGCGCCATAAGCTAACATCCATTTAAACTTACCGTCTGGCTGAAGTAAAAGTTCCGAACCAACTTCCATCACACCATTTAAATAATAGTGCCCACTCCAAGCTTGATCGGCTTTTTGAAATTTCACTTCTTTGCATGTGCTGGTTGGCTCGGCATAAATTTGAGATGAAATGGCAATCGTAGAAAGTAATAGCAACCGTGCAAATATATTCATCATTTAATTCCCTATATTTTTAGTGTTATTTTCCAGACTCAACTTTTAAATAAGTTCCGTCTGCATACACGTTGTGTCCAAAGCCACAACCCGAGTTACCCTCGTTTTGTTTGACCTGAATGTAATTTCCTAACTTCGCATCGGCTTTAAAATCGAGCTGAATGCGGCAGTCTTGATCCTTATAGACGATTTGCTTTTTATTGCTCGGCATTGTGGTGCCAAACTCACCCATGTTCGGGCCGTAAATTAAGCTTCTAAGACCCATATATAAACCAGCATAGCTGATTGCATATTGCCCCTTCTCACGGCTTACCGTGATGTGGTCCCATTCGCCAAAACCTGAGTAACGGACATATTCACCAGACAAGTCATTTGACGCTTTAGGTGCAGGTAATTGCTTAAGGTTAAATTGGCTAGATTTTGATTTGTCATCGAGCATAAACCACGATCTTGCCCAAAGTGGCTGACCCAATTTGGCATAGGCTAAACCCACGTTATTGTTAGCAACTTCAACATCTCGGTCAGTAAATTTAACGGTGGTTTCATCTTGATTGGCTTTACAAAACGCAGTCCAAGAGGCTTGATTCTGAAAGTTTTCTAGGGCTTTTTTATATTGTTTTTGGTCGTAGTTTTTCTTACCTAATCTCGCGTATTGCTTCACTTTATTACAGCTTTGTTGTAGCTCTTGTGCAAAAGAAAACTCTGCATGGGTAACCGACAAAGCCGAAAGTGTGAGAACCGCGCAACCTGAAATAACAGATTTAATCATTTTTAAAATTCTTTAATAATTAACTAATTATATAATATGAGCTAGTTCGACAAATCACAATTCTCTGCAACAAAAGTCTATTACAAGAGTTTAGGTTTTTATAAAAATAGTTAAATCCATACAGAATAAATTTTTGAAAATATTCAATCTTAACTGATTATTTTAATTGAATATTCAACCAAAAAATAATGTAGACTGCATGCGTAAAACTTAGGAAGAATTATAAGAGTGAATAATTTAATTATCGGAACTCTATTTGCGCTCTGTGCAGCTGCACTCAATGCCTCTATTGGTGTGATTAGTAAATTACTCATGCATAGTGGTTTAAACCCACAAGATATTGCCTTTTTAAAAACCATTATTGCCTTTTTCTTTTTAAGTGTTTTTTTATTTAAAGTCCCTGTTAGCCAGAAGATTGCATACATAAGTAGCACTCCAAGCAAGCTCAGTGTTTTTGCTCAAATTGCGATATGTGCCTTTTTAGGCATTTTCTCTCTATTCTTTTTCGAGACCATTGCCTACAACCACGGTGCTGCGGCCAATGTGGTCGTGGTATTAATGGCTTCAGCAGCTATTTCAGCTTTATTTTTTGGCAGGTTAGTTTTAAAAGAAAGTATTTATATTCATTCAATTATTGGAACATTATTCGCTGTAACAGGTATTAGTGTAATTTCATGGAAAGGTGAAAATAGTTTATTGATGCTGATCAATGCTTCTATTGCAGGTATTGGATATGGTTTATTTTCAGTATTAATTAAAAAATTCAGATTAAATGGTGGTTTATTTCTAACCAAGTACTTATTACTTTTTGGTAGTGTTTATCTTGCTGTTCCCTTTTTAATCAACTTTCATAGCATAAACTTTAATACTGATATCATTTTAGGTTTGGTTGGTTTAGCAGTCTTGCCTACAATTCTTGGCTTTTTCTGTACCACCAAAGCTTTGTCTTATATGAGTGCGGCAAAAGTACAAGTGACTGAGCTTTCTGAACCAATTTTTGCGGCACTCATGGCTTGGGTCTTCATTCATGAGCAACCGACTTTATCTTTTTTATATGGCGCGATTTTCATTATTTCAGGCATCTTCTTAATGAATAGAGCGCCTAAATCATAATTTAGCTAATTTCATTTATATTGCTCTGCGTGGTGGCAAGCCACTTGCACCACACTAGCAAAATTAATCGCCATTTGTGAAGGGGCATGTTTTTTATATGCAAGCGCTAAGCCCACCGTAGGTACTGGCGCTTGCAATGACCGATAAGCCACACCCTGTATTTGTAATTGTTTGGTCGACTCTGGAACCAAAGACACCCCCAAGTTTGCAGACACTAACGATAAAATTGACACAATTTGCGGAGCATTTTGCCCAATTCTAGGTTCAAAGCCACAGCTTTGGCATGCTTGTCTGATCGCATCAAAAAGCCCTGCACTAATTGAAGGTGGAGAGACAATAAAATCAAGCTCTCGCAGGGAAGCTAAATCAATTTCTTTTGATGACTCGTCTAGTTTAAAAGACTCTGAAGGCAAGGCTGCAATTAAAGGTTCAGCCAATAAATCTTGAACAATTAAGCTCTCTGGAATATGACTTGGAGGCCGAATAATCGCGACATCTAAACGATCTTCAAGCAGTAAATCGATAAGCAGCAAGGTGTTAGCTTCTTCAAGCTTTAAATTCACTTTAGGATATTGCTGCTGAAAATAGCGAACGCATTTAGGAATTAAAGGATTCAACATTGAAGTGCCTGTAAAACCTAATCGCAATTGGCCAACTTCACCATTTGCCACTTGTTTGACTAAGTTCGCTGCATCTTCTACACGCTGCTGTACTGGCTGAATGGCATTTAAAAAGGCAAGCCCAGCTTCGGTCAGTTCCACCCCATGCGGAGAACGAATAAATAAATCTGCACCTAACTCTTCTTCTAAGTCTCTTATTTGCATGCTTAAAGGTGGCTGGCTCATGTTTAAGCGATGCGCTGCTCTGGTAAAGTTTTTTTCTTCTGCTACTGCTAAAAAGTAGCGTATATGTCTGAGTTCCATCGCTATATATAAAACATATCATGACCTATTGTTAAATATATTAGAAAAATACCATCTAAATTGCTAATTTTAATTTATCGAATTTTCTCGATGAAGCACGCCGAAAGGCACTGCACCTCTTTTCTGTCATGGTCATGATATGAGCTCTTCATCTACACCCAGTACCTTAAGCACTGAAGCAACTTCTGTTCTTTCCCGCGAGTGGATTCACAAAGGTACTAAAGCCTATAAGCACGCTGGTTTCGCTTTATTCTTGGTAGGCTTTGCTAGTTTCTCTCTGATTTATTGCGTACAGCCACTTCTGCCAGCGTTTAGCCAAAGCTTCCAGATCAGCCCTGCAAGCAGCTCTTTAGCCTTGTCTTTAACGACCGCTTTTTTAGCGATTTCAATTGTACTATCGAGCGCTTTTTCACAAGCGATTGGCCGCCGTGGTGTGATCTTCAGCTCAATGCTGTGTGCAGCTATTCTTAATATTGTGGCGATGTTTACACCTAACTGGCACAGCTTACTGATAGCTCGAGCACTAGAAGGTCTATTACTTGGTGGCGTACCAGCCGTAACTATGGCTTGGATTGCCGAAGAAATCGCACCTGAACACTTGGGTAAAACCATGGGTTTGTATATTGCAGGTACGGCTTTTGGTGGAATGATGGGCCGTGTTGGCATGGGCGTTTTGATTGAATATTTTTCTTGGCGCACTGCTTTAGGCTTACTTGGGGCAATCTGTTTTATTTGCTCAATTGCTTTTTTGAACTTACTTCCCGCTTCGCGTAATTTCGTACAGAAAAAAGGTTTGAATTTAGATTTTCACATACAAATGTGGCGTACCCATTTAAGTAATTTCAAATTGCTACGCCTGTTTGCCATTGGATTCTTGCTGACCAGTGTATTTGTGACCCTATTTAACTACGCTACTTTCCGTTTAAGCGGAGCGCCTTACTCACTGAGTCAGACTCAAATTAGCCTTATTTTCTTGTCGTATAGCTTCGGTATGGTGTCTTCCTCATTAGCAGGTGGCCTAGCCGACCGCTTCGGCAAAAAAACTATGATGATGAGTGGCTTTGCCTTAATGATTGTGGGCAGTCTCATGACGCTGCTCACCTCTCTTTTTGGCATTATTATCGGTATTGCATTTATTACAACGGGTTTCTTCATTACCCACTCACTCACAAGCAGCTCAGTGGGTGCTGAAAGCAAACAAGCCAAAGCCCACGCCAGTTCGCTGTATTTACTGTTTTACTATATGGGTTCGAGCATTGTTGGCTCGGCAGGTGGCTGGTTCTGGTTACATGGCGGATGGAGCGCCATAGTCGGTTTAACCGTTGTACTTTCATTACTTGGAATATTTTTAGCGGTTTCTACCTCACACGCAAAAGCTCATTAATTTTTAATTTAAAGGAACCTCACATGTCGAGTTTATTTGTTTATGGCACTTTAGGCCCGGGCCGACCTAACGCTCATATCCTTGAAAATATTGGCGGACAATGGGCAGAAGGCTGGGTAAATGGAACCTTACATAACGAAGGTTGGGGAGCCAATTTAGGCTATCCGGGAATTGTGCTCGATGATAGTACTAATCAAGTTCAAGGTTTTGTTTTTAGTTCGGAACATTTAAATGCAAACTGGAAATTACTTGATGACTTTGAAGGCGAAGAATACGAAAGAGTACCTGTACAGGTCACTTTAAATAGTGGCGAACGTGTTGATTCGTTTATCTATGTGTTGAAAACCTAAGTCATTTTTAAGCTAAACTGCATAAGCACTTAAAAATAGAACGAAAAAATTCAAATGCTCATTTTTTGGCTTGTATTTTTTTTAAGAAACTGTAAAATTCATTCCACATCGCCGGCATAGCTCAGTTGGTAGAGCAACTGACTTGTAATCAGTAGGTCCACAGTTCGAATCCGTGTGCCGGCACCATCATTAAACCTCATGAATATTTGATTTATGGGGTTTTTTGTTGCCTGTAAATTTTATAATACTCAAAAATTTATAGGTATTACCAAAAAATTAAGTGCAGATCGATTGATCTACACCCTTCAAATTATTTTTCGTATTTCTGCAATTCAGTAACCATCTCTTTTGCCGCTGCTATAATTTTAGGCATAGCGTCTTTAGTCAAATCTTGACCCAACTTCATGCTTTGCTCCATCACTAGAGGCATTTTGTTTATGGCAGCTTGACCGACTGGTGATTTATAAAAATTAATTAATCCATCGATTTCTTCTTGAGTAAAATTTGTCACATAAATACGCGTAAATTCAGGCTCAAGTTTTTCCCAACCCATATCTTCTATAGTAATTTTAGAGAATTTTTTTGCAAAATTTGCTACCACTTGTTTTTGTTGGGAATTAAGGGGTTTACCTTGTTGCATTTCAACTTCAGAGATCGTTTTTGAAATCATCTGCTCAATGTACGAGCTCATTTGTTTATACAAATCTTGAGATTTTGTGACCTTCATTAATTCTTTTACAGACTCACTAGAAGCAGGCTGTGCAAAGGATGGATTTGTTAAACATAAACCAACAACTAAAGTAGATAATATTTTCTTCATCATAATTAATAACATATTAATAATATTTTTAAGGATAATAGTTGGGATAGACAGTTTTTGTCAAAAACTTTGTTTTTTAAATTAGATAAACACTTATTATAAATCTAAACTTCAAAATAACTTTCTAAAACCAATTTATTCTTTTAAAAGCGAAATATGATGCTGCTACTTTATTAAAAAATATAGGATTAAAATAAGAAATATTAAAAAGATAAGATTATAATGCGCCCCCAAATAAGGTCATGTTAATAAGACCTATTTTATAAACTTTAATTCATTAAGATACCAACAAGGAAAAATATGAAACTCCGTTTTATTTTACCTGCTTTATTTCTAACGTTGCCTTTAACAACATATGCCCAAGACACCACATCTCAAATTCAAAACGTTGCAAACCCACCAATTTGCTTAATTGAGGGTACTCCTTCAGCAGAACACTATAAATCTATTAAACGTATTAAAGCCGCGAAAGGAACATATGGTGGTTTTGAAGAAATAAAACCTAAATTAGCCATTGTTGCCCGTAAATATGGTGCAGATGTGGTGATTAATTATCATCAAAGCCAAAGATTTGGTTTCTGGCCGTGGCGTATTGTTCGTCCAGTACTCACAGGAACTGCTGTGAAATGGAATACACCTGTTGATTGTGCAGCCTTAGGTGGAAAAGAAATTCGTTAATACAAAATGAAAAAAGCCCAACATCCTGTTGGGCTTTTTTCGTATTTCGTTACTAGGTACACTTCCTGTAATACCTCACGTCCTGATGCTTAAACTTATTGTTGTTGTTTTACGTTTTGGAACTTCCTGTTCCCGTTAAGTGCATCATAGGTAATTTATGAAGTCATAGGAAGACGCAAATTTCCCGAATGAATGTACGAAAAAGCGTACGAACCTGTCAGAGTACTTTTATCCCTCTTTTATCCCTCTTTTCTCTTCTCTATCATTTTTTCAAAATGTCTAAGGTTTGGGTTGAGCGTATCCCAATTATAGGCTTGGCTCACAAAGACTTCCGCCCTAGGCTGATAGAGACTTGGGGCATCTAAAGTTCCTGCACGTATTGAAATCATTTCAGGGGCAATTTCAGGCAAGCCAAAAAGCTGAGAACCACAAGTTGGGCAAAAAGCTCTTTTAATGGAGCGACCAGAAGAACCTAATGTCTCAAAATATTTAAGCTCGCCACTCACTTTCAATTCCGATTGATGAAAAAAAGCAATTGGCGCATATGCTGAACCCGTCGCCTTCTGGCAATCTCGACAATGGCAATTAAAGCTATAACGTGGCTCTGCTTCGCTTTGGTAACTCACAGCTCCACACAAACACGATCCCTGATATTTAGCTGACATAGCTCATCCTATTTTTTTATTGCTGTGATTTGAATATAACGTACATATCCAGCTTGGTAGAGTTGTTGGCATAACTTTGCAGTCATTTGAATTTTAAAATTTGCCAATCCGCGGCTTTGGTTTTGTTCTTGTTGATTTTGAATATATTGCGAAAAACCGAGTAATACAGGTTCTGATAAATCTTCAATTTGAATATCGACAAAACCTTGTTGTTCTAAAGCATTTCTTAGCGTTTTCTCGTTTGGCACATTGTCCCAAACCACGTCTGCCGCTTTAAGCAGATAGCGATACTTTTGTTCTTGTAAGACTGTCATGTTTTGACATGAATCAGCTTTCATTAAGTAATGAAAACCTAATCGGCCTTTTGAATTTAAAACTGGAGTGACTGAATCTAGAAATGAATTTAAATTGCTGTGATAAGCCGCGTCGATACACAACACCACATCGAAAGATTGTTTGAATTCAAATTGTTTTAAATTTAAAAATGAACCACTGTAAATCTGGTTTATTTCGGGAATAATTTTTTGAATTTTATTAACACACTGGGCTTGCAGGTCAACTGCACTAAGGCTTTTAGGCTGATAGTGTTGTAACCAGTGCAATAAACTTGCACCCTGTCCACAGCCTAAATCTAAGAGATGATCTTTTGAATTTAAATTGACAGCTTGTGCCAAATGGTCAGCCAATTGGCAACAAGCTTCACGGTAGTTTTGGGTATTTTTCCAAAAGCCCAAATTTGTCCAAGCTAGCTCTTCATCATCTCCCAAACTTGATGCATCAATTGCATATTTATGGGGAATGAGTTTAGAAAGAGCTGCTCGAACTTTTGTTTTCACAATTTTAGTAACCGAGCTCAGGAGCAACTTCAACCTGAGGTTTTAAACCTACAAATGGTAAAGGTGCGCCTAAAATTTCAGCAATGTGCATTGCAGAAGTAACGGCTGACTCTAAAATTGGCAAGCCATCACATGACCATGAACCACAGTAGAATACTTTACGGTTTAAGTCTAAATGACGTTGTTGCAATTCTTTATTTAAAGCAATTGTTTGCGAGTCAACTACTGCACGCGTTAAGGTCACTTTTGAAATAACTTTTTTAGGGTCAATATCAGTGACTGGACGCCAAGTCTGGAATACAGGATTTTTACCAACGAGTGTTGGTTCAACTGCATTCATCCAAACTGTGAATTGCTGACGCGTAAACTTACGATCCATCATATAGCTAAGCACCGACCAGTCTTTACGGCGTGGTGGCATGACTGTGGCATCTGTATGAATCACAAGATCACCTTGCTCAAAACGGAATTGCTTCAGCAGCTTCATATCTTCAGCAAATTGTTCAGGGTTTAAAAACTCATCGATCTTAGATGTCGGAGTTGCAACAATCACCCGATCAAATAAATTCTGTTCACCTTGGCTGTTTTCAACCAGTACTTTTTCGCCTTGTAATTCAACTTTCTTAATCGCTGATCCGCTATGGATGTCGATATCTTTAATTAAGCTATCTACAAATGCAGGTGTACCACCTTTCATACGTAACAACATGTCGCCATCAGTTAAGTGACGTAAAAACTCAAGTAGATTTTTTGCAGGCCAGTCGCCAATTGTTTTTGGGTTACAAGTACAAATGGTATATAGCACTGGCATTACCACACCATGCCAGAATACTTCTTCTATATCGTTCTGATTAATAAATTCAGCGAGCGTAATATCTTGATTTTTAGATTTGAAAAACTGGTGGATTGCTGTTTTTAATTGCAACATCCCTTTCACAAGACGCCAGCCATATTGCTGGATACCTTTACGGTTATTGATAATCGGGAAATTACCAATACGGCTACGAGATGTGGTTAACCATGTTTCAGTACGGTCTTCAAATAACCAGCTACATGACATATAAGTACGAACCGGAAAGGTTTTAATACCTAAATGAGCAGCAAGGCTGAGTGTATTTTTCCACAAATGTGGATTCATAACACGCAATGGCGCATCAATAATTCCACCGTCGAACTCAATACTATGGCTATCCATTCCCCGGCCAGGAAGTGCTTCAAATATCGTGATCGTATGCCCTGCATCTTTCAGAATTCTTGCTGCCGCAAGACCTGCCATTCCACTGCCAATAATTGCGATATTCAAAATGATGTCCCATTTTTCGAGAATTTTTTTGATTATCACTCATACCCTAAAAAAACACCGTATTAAAAACTACCAGATTTTTATTTTTTACATGAATTTATATACAAAATATTTAGTTTCTTACTCATCTCTTTTTTTATATTTTCTTACAAAACCAAATAAGCACATAAAACCTTATATTCTTTTAAAATTTAAAAAAAATCTTTTAAATAAATAAGATAATTTAACTATATTTATATCATTTGTTTTACAACTATCTTTTTTTGGGATATCATGAGATCACAATAATGAGAACCCAATCACACAAAACAATGCCGAAACAACAATGCCAACCATCATAAAAACAGAACCTTTACAGCGAAAAAGCCCGCTATTCACACTTGATAGCGGGCTTTTTATTACTTTGCTTTAACGGTTAATCGCGAGCGATTTATCCTTCTTGCATGATTGAACCGAATTTTCCACGATTAAAATCATTAATCGCTTCCATAATCTCAGCTTTAGTATTCATGACAAATGGACCATAACCTTCAATTGGCTCATTAAGCGGTTGACCTGTTAACACCAAAAATTTAGTGTCTTCTTCTGCATTTAGGGTGAACTCAACGCCTTCACGAGATAAAATCGCAACGGTTTTACCTTCAAGGCGGTTTGAGTCATTAACCACAACGGCCCCTTCTAACACCACAACAAGCGTCGTATGACCTTCAGGTACATAAAGGGTATGTTTTTGGCCTTTAACCAGTTTGCCATCCCATACATTTAGTGGGCTAAATGTGGTTGCAGCACCTTGTTCGTCTGCATATTCACCGGCAATCACACGCAAATGGCTACCATGCTCATCTAGTGCAATGTCTGGAATATCTTTGGCTTCAATCGCTTGGTATTTTCCAGGCGTCATTTTTGAATTGGCAGGTAAATTTACCCACAATTGCACCATCTCAAAAAGACCACCATGCTCTGCGAACTCAGGAGAATGGAACTCTTCGTGTAACACGCCTGCACCAGCAGTCATCCATTGCACATCACCAGTTTTAATGGTTCCGCCACCGCCGCTTGAGTCTTTATGCGTCACTTCACCTTGGTAGGCAATCGTTACCGTTTCAAAACCGCGGTGAGGATGTGAGCCTACACCTTGCTGTTCGGTCGTTGGTGAAAACGTATAAGGCGCTGCATAATCGAGTAACAAAAATGGGCTTAGGGTTTGGCCTAAACGGTCATAAGAGAACAGGTTATATACAGGGAAACCATCACCCACCCAATGCATCTGGTTATTTTGATATGCACCAAGAAATTTCTTCATCTGATCTCTCCTATATATGTAGGATTTTCTTGAACTAAGATTGATTTTACGCCTCAATAATTGCAGTTTATAGATCAGGATTAGCAACACATTATTTCATCTATGAGACAATCGTGCCTTTTCAGAATATGTTCTGGCTATCGTCCTATTTTTAAAATTCTTAATCCTATTTTTTAGACTTAATCACAACATAAAACTCAACTAGCATAATTTTAGGCAATGATGACCTACTCAATAATTTTTCATCATTCATTTTGATAACATGAGGAAATAAAAAATGGCTCAAGATTACGTGCGTTTAGACAAGGATAATGCTGCAGTTCTTTTAGTTGACCACCAAGCAGGTTTACTTTCTTTAGTTCGAGATATCGATCCAGATAAATTTAAAAACAATGTATTAGCACTTGCAGATGCTGCGAAATATTTCAATTTACCTACTATTCTTACCACAAGTTTTGAAAACGGTCCAAATGGTCCTTTAGTTCCAGAATTAAAAGAACTTTTTCCAGATGCGCCTTTTATTCCACGTCCTGGCCAAATCAATGCATGGGACAATGAAGACTTCGTAAAAGCTGTAAAAGCGACAGGTAAAAAACAACTGATTATTGCAGGTGTTGTGACTGAGGTTTGTGTAGCATTCCCAGCTTTAGCTGCATTAGCAGAAGGCTTTGAAGTATTTGTGATTACCGATGCTTCTGGTACTTTCAATGAATTAACCCGTGATGCTGCTTGGGACCGTATGTCAAAAGCAGGTGCTCAGCTTATGACTTGGTTTGGTATGGCATGTGAATTACACCGTGACTGGCGTAATGATGTAGAAGGTTTAGGTGCATTATTCTCAAATCATATTCCTGATTATCGTAACCTTATGACCAGCTATAGCTTTAATACATCGCAAAAATAATGACATAACCAAGATTAGAGTGCTTAAGCATTCTAATCTTGCATTTAAATGGATTGATCTGAAATTGATAAGCTCTTTTGATGATTTTTATTATTTCTATTTGGTCGTAAAACACGGCGGCTTTAGTGCGGCCAGCGAAGCCGAAAATATTAGTAAGTCAAAGCTCAGCCGACGTATTATTGATCTTGAAAATAAATTTAATGTCAGCCTGATTCAAAGAACAACCCGCCATTTTAAAGTGACCGATTTAGGCCAAGAGTTCTATGAAGAATGCTGTAAAGTTATTGCTCAAGTTGAGTGTGCAGAAAACGTTTTGTTAAAGCAAAAAAGTGAACCCCAAGGGTTGGTAAAAGTGAGTTGCCCACCTTTGATGATGCATTTTCAAATTAGAAAAATTTTAAATCAGTTTTTAAAAACCTACCCTAAAGTTGAAATATCTCTTGAACTTACAAGTCGCCGAGTAGATATTTTGCATGATGACATCGACCTTGCCATTCGGACCAATTTCGAACCCAATGAAGATTCGAATTTAATTGTTCGCGATGTGATTAAAACCGATCATTGCTTAGTTGCCGCGCCTGAATTACTTCAAGGTCGCACCATTGAACATTATTCAGAATTACACGATTTTCCAAGTATTAGTTTGGGAACCCAAAAGCAAAATTATATCTGGCATTTATGCAATATTCGCAATGGCGAATCGGTTGATGTGCCTTATCAACCACGAATAAAAAGTAATGACTTGGCAGGTGTCTACTATGCCGTTATGGATGGCCTAGGAATTGCAGACCTTCCCTTTTTAACCGTTGAATCTGAAATTCGTAAAGGCAAACTTATTCATATTCTTCCTGACTGGAAGTCAAATATTGGTATGCTACAACTGGTTTATGTGTCCAGAAAAGGCCAACGTCTTGTGGTCGAAAAACTCATTGAAACGCTGATTGATGAACTGCGACGTTTGCCTGAAAGCACTCAAGGTTATTCATTTTCATAATGCATTGAGTACTTCTTTTAGTAGAGAACAGATGCATTCTGTTTAAGTTCTTTAAACTTTTCTACAAGAAAATCAATTAACAACTTTACTGAAGGCAACAATCCACGCCTGCTTGTATACACCAAATGAATCATTTCAGGAGGAAATTGCCATTCAGGCAATACGTTCACGAGTGTTCCTTTAGCAAGATCTTCATAGACCACAAGTTCTGGTAATTTTGCTACCCCTAATCCTTGTAACGTGGCGTTTCTTAAAGCTGTTAAATCCGTACTAGTGAACCGAGGAT
The DNA here is from genome assembly GCF_031799075.1 of Acinetobacter sp. V91_7. Classification (NCBI taxonomy): domain Bacteria; kingdom Pseudomonadati; phylum Pseudomonadota; class Gammaproteobacteria; order Moraxellales; family Moraxellaceae; genus Acinetobacter; species Acinetobacter sp. V91_7. Next base: position 206,206 of record NZ_JAVQNT010000029.1, on the reverse strand, counting down.
AGCATTTTACTATGGCCTCTTGTTGGTCTTGAGAATAAAGATGCCATGCATATTCGGGTGCAAAAGATTCCATCATTAAAATAGGCCAATCGGCTAATTGCTCAGGTCTTGAGATTGAAAAATATCGACTGGTTAAATTAGGACTAGCAACAACAAACTGCCGAGCCAAAGCCAGCTCACGAACAATAGAATCACTATCAGGCAAAGGTAAAGGCCGAATTCGAATGGCCAAATCAAATCTTTCATCAATCAGGTCGACTCTTCGGTTTGTCGCCTCTACATGTAGTTTAATTTTAGGATAAAGCGCCAGAAATTCATTGAGCATTTCACTCACATTAATGTGCAGTAAGTTTGTTGGACAAGACAATTTAATTAGGCCACGTGGTTCCGCTGTTAAATATTCAATCGCCTCTTCTGCTGCCTCTGCTTCAATTAGCATTGCCTTACAGTGTTGGTAATAAATCTTGCCCACCTCAGTAATCGAGACTTGGCGGGTTGTTCTATTGAGTAACTTCACACCAAGCCGATTTTCTAGTTCTGCCATACGTCGGCTTAATAAAGACTTGGTCACCATCAACTCGTGACTCGCAGCCGAAAAACCGCCGCAATCAATAATCTTTACGAAAAAAAAGAGGTCATTTAAGTCTTTCATCTGGTCATCCTGACATATCACATATTAATCACAGTGTATTTTCAGCAAGCTGAATATAAAACATACCATATTGTTCTTCATGCATGACAATGATTTCTATTTTAGATATTTTTCGCCATTTATCCTATTTGTAATATGAATTACACCCTCACTAAACAGAGTATATAACAATGACAACTCCAGCAAACTTCAATGGTCAGCGTCCAGTTATCGATCCAGATGATTCAGTCATGCTTTTGATCGATCATCAAAGTGGTCTATTTCAAACTGTAGCAGACATGCCAATGACCGAATTACGTGCCCGTGCAGCAGCATTGGCTAAAATCGCAAGCTTGTCGAATATTCGAATATTCCAGTGATTACAACTGCTTCTGTCCCACAAGGTCCAAATGGCCCCCTTATTCCAGAAATTCACGCAAATGCACCTCATGCACAATATGTCGCCCGTAAAGGTGAAATCAATGCTTGGGACAATCCTGAATTTGTAGCCGCAGTAAAGGCTACTGGCCGTAAGACTCTTATTATTGCAGGGACAATTACCAGCGTTTGTATGGCTTTTCCAGCAATTAGTGCGGTTGCAGAAGGATATAAAGTTTTTGCAGTGGTTGATGCTTCAGGAACTTATAGCAAAATGGCGGAAGAAATTACGTTAGCGCGTGTTGTTCAAGCTGGTGTAGTTCCTATGGATACGGCAGCAGTTGCTTCTGAAATTCAAAAAACATGGAATCGAGATGACGCACTTGAATGGGCACAAGTTTATACTCAAATTTTCCCTGCTTATCAGCTACTGATTGAAAGCTATACCAAAGCTCAAGAAGTGATTAAAAATAGCGAAGTTTTAGACTCAGCACGCTAAGACCGGATCTTATCTAAAAAAACCGGTCATGAATGGGCATGACCGGTTTTTGTGAAACATCACATACAGCATAACCGCATGTTTTCGTTCAGAACAAAACGAACTTGTTTTATTCCTTACTCAGATAAGTCTACGCAGAGGTATTTCATCTCGACATATTCTTCAATGCCGAATTTTGAACCTTCACGACCTAGACCTGACTGTTTTACGCCACCAAACGGAGCAACTTCATTTGAAATCGCGCCCGTGTTAATGCCGACCATACCGTACTCAAGTGCTTCGCCTACTCGCCATTGACGAGCTGTGCTTTGTGTAAACAAATAAGCAGCTAAACCAAACTCGGTATCGTTCGCCATTGCTACGGCTTCATCTTCAGTTTTAAAGCGGAAGAGTGGTGCAAGTGGACCAAATGTTTCTTCTTTAGACACTTTCATGTCTTGCGTTACGCCAGTTAAAACTGTTGGTTCAAAGAAAGTACCGCCCAGTGCTGAACGCTGACCACCAATACGAATTGTTGCGCCTTTCTCGGTTGCATCTGCAATATGAGACTGAACTTTTGCAATCGCATCTTCATCAATTAAAGGCCCTTGAGTTGAACCTTCTTGGCGTCCATCACCGACTTTAAGCTTAGACACCGCTTCAACCAGACGCTCTGCCAATGCATCGTAAATACCATCTTGAACATAAATACGGTTTGCACAAACGCATGTTTGACCGCTGTTACGATATTTACTTGCCATAATGCCCTGAACTGCTTGTTCAAGATTGGCATCGTCAAATACCACAACTGGCGCATTACCACCGAGTTCAAGCGAAAGCTTTTTAATGGTTGGCGCACATTGTTGCATCAAAATACGGCCAACTTGTGTTGAGCCTGTGAAGCTGAGCTTACGAACGATATCGCTTTCACATAAGGTTTTGCCCACTTCAACCGCATCACCACTAATGTTAATTAAAACATCAGCTGGTAAGCCTGCTTGTAATGCCAATACTTCAAGTGCATAGGCAGTTAACGGCGTTTGCTCTGCTGGCTTAACCAACATTGAACAACCCGCAGCAATTGCTGGTCCTGCTTTACGCGTAATCATGGCAGCCGGGAAATTCCACGGCGTAATTGCAGCAGTGACACCAATCGCTTGTTTAATCACTAAAAGACGTTGGTTTGGCAAGGTTGGTGTTAACACTTCACCATCCACACGACGAGCTTGCTCGGCAAACCAGCGGATAAATGATGCTGCATAACCAATTTCACCGCGCGCTTCTGCCAATGGTTTACCTTGCTCAGCAGTTAAAATCTGTGCCAGATTTTCTTTGTGCTCAAGCATGAGGTCGTACCATGCCAATAACACATCAGCACGAGCCAAGGCAGTTTGCTTTTTCCAAGCAGCTTGCGCTTTTGCTGAACGGTTAATTGCGGCTTCAACCCCTGCACGGTCATAGGTTTTCACCCATGCCAAAGTTTCACCCGTAGCAGCATCATTTACCTCGATATAATCATTTGATGCAGGCGCTTCTAATGAAATATCAGGATGTTTTAATAAATACTGCAAATTGTTTTGAATCATGCAGATTGCTCCATTGCTTTTGCACTACCCGCCTTGAGTGCCGCAAAACCTTGTTTCAGGATATCAAGGCCTTGACGGAATTGCTCAGCAGGAATGGTTAATGGATATAAGAAACGAATTACATTACCGTATTTACCACAAGTAAGAAGTAACAACCCGTTTTCCATTGCATAGTTTTGTACAACTTTTGCTTGCTCAGCAGTTTCTAGTTCTACTGCAACCATTGAACCTAATGCACGAATATCAGTCACTACATTGCCTGTTGCTTGCTGAATGTCTTTAAGCGCAACAACCAACTCAGCGCCTAGCTCATTTGCACGGTCGCATAAGTTTTCTTCTTCAATTGCATCAATCACTGCGTGCGCAGCAGCAACCGCAATCGGACTACCTGCGTAAGTACCACCTAATCCACCTGGATTTGGTGCATCCATCACTTCTGCACGACCAACTACACCCGAAATTGGGAAACCACCGCCCAAGCTTTTCGCCATCGTGATCAAGTCAGCTTTAGTCTCGTAATGGTTCATTGCAAACAATTTACCAGTACGTGCAAAACCAGACTGAACTTCATCTGCTACCAATAAAATACCGTGCTTATCGCAAATTGCGCGTAAACGTTTTAAGAACTCGGCTGGTACAACATGGAAGCCGCCTTCACCTTGTACTGGCTCAAGCACAATCGCTGCAACATCATGTGGTGCAATATCTTCACTGAAAATATCTTCAACACTTTCAATTGCCGCGTCTACTGAAATACCTTTAGCAGGCACAGGGTAACGCGCGTGGAATACACCCGCTGGCATAACACCGAAATCACGTTTGTAAGGCGCAGTTTTACCTGTCATTGCCATCGTCATGAATGAACGACCGTGGAAACCGTTACCAAAAGTGATAATGCCGTGACGGCCAGTGTAACAACGGGCAATCTTCACCGCATTTTCAACTGCTTCTGCGCCTGTTGTGAAAAAAGCAGACTTGGCAGGTCCTGCAATTGGTGCACGCTCATTAATACGCTCAGCTAAAGCGACATAGCTTTCGTATGGGGTTACTTGATAGGCAGTATGAGTAAATTTAGTGAGTTGTTCAGTTACCGCTGCAATTACTTTAGGGTGGCGATGGCCTGTATTTAAAACCGCGATACCACCAGCAAAGTCGATAAATTGGTTGCCTTCCTTGTCCCAAAGCGTGGCATTTTCAGCTTTTTCAGCGTACCACTGACACATCACGCCTACGCCACGTGGAGTTGCTTGCTGTTTACGTGCGTTAAGTGCAGAATGTTGATTATCCATTTGATTCCCTCATATTTTCATCATCAGTTGCAGCTTTGGTTTTTACATCCTGTGCTTAATTTTCAGGGTGCTTTACAACAACTGCCTATGCATGTAATTTCGCTCGTCTGGCGGCAACTGACGAGAGCCATTTTTTAACTGTAGGAGAGAGCCAATTGCGTAGTTTACTTGGAGATCATTTGTTACAACGGCTCCAACAGGACATCGAGGGTAAACTCCATCAGCGACTTTTCCGTTGTCTACGCGCTGCCATTATTGATGGAGTGATTCAACCAAAAACGCGCCTACCCGCGTCACGCGACTTAGCCAGTGAAATTCATGTTTCGAGAAATACAGTTCTTACTGCCTACGAACAACTACAAGCTGAAGGCTATTTAGAAGCACGTACAGGCCATGGCACATGGGTTGCAGAGAAACTACCCGAAAGCTTTTTAAATACAAAAAATGAAAAAAAGAACACTAATATTCATAAGGTTCAAAACTCTTATGCTCTATCGCAACGCGGTTCAAATTTATTAGGCTATGCAGCAGCCTCTCCACATCAATGGGGGGCATTTGTACCAGGAGCTCCGGACGTTACCGAGTTTCCACATCATATTTTTAGCCGTATTCAAGCAAAATTAAGCCGTGAGCCAGACATTAACCGCCTTATCTATAGCAACGCGGGCGGATGTATTGAACTTCGAAGTGCATTGGCAGACTACTTACGGGTTGCCCGTTCAGTCCAGTGCGATGCCGACCAGATTATTATTACCGAAGGTATTCACCAAGCGATTGATTTAGTCTCACGTGCGCTCAGTGACATTGGTGACCGGATCTGGATTGAAGATCCAGGCTATTGGGGAATGCGTAATACTTTACGTATTAATGGCGTTGATATTCAACCAATGCCAGTCGATGCCGAAGGCATTATCGCCGAAGAAAATCCGGTTAAACCACCTAAACTCATTTTTGTCACGCCCTCACACCAATATCCACTGGGTTCACATTTAAGCCTCGATCGCCGACGCAAATTGATTGAGATTGCCCGCCAGCACAATAGCTGGATTGTAGAAGATGATTACGACAGTGAATTCCGTTTCTCAGGCCAGCCGTATCCATCTTTACAAGGTTTAGAAAATGATGCACCTGTGCTGTACATGGGAACCTTTAGCAAAACCATTTATCCATCTTTAAGAATTGGCTATTTGGTAGTACCTAAGCCGCTCTTTTCACCCTTACGGATTGTGGCAGCCGAACTCTATCGTGGTGGGCATTTGCTCGAACAAAAAGCTTTAGCTGAATTTATTCGTGAAGGTCATTATGAAGCGCATATTCGTCGTATGCGTCTGCTCTATGGCAAACGGCGTGATTACTTGGTGAGCCTGATTAAACGCTATCTAGGGCCTGAATTTATCCACGAATACGATGAAGCAGCAGGGTTACATCTGGTTTTAAAACTACCAAACTCTTGCGATGATGTCGCGATTGCAGCCACTGCACTTGAACGTGGTGTCAAAGTTCGCCCACTTTCACAGTATTACATGCAATCACATGCCCACGCGCAACGTGGTTTGCTCATGGGCTTTGCCTGCGTCAATGAAAAAGACATGGTGATGGCTTTTGGTGTGCTACTCCAATGCTTACGTGAAGCAGGTGTATCAACCCTGAATTAATTCTTTTTTCTGTACTCAATCAATAAAAAAGAGCCTCATAAAGAGGCTCTTTTGGTTTCTAAAATATTAAACTAACTTTTCTTCTTGAGTATGAGTGAGATGAGTTGTTCTACGGTCTTTGCCCCAACCCAGTTTTTCCGACAATATTCCAAAGAACACAATAATGCCGAACAATGCTGTGGTGTAAATTACTTCTTTGAAATATGTGCCTTCAATGAGCATGGTGAGAATTGCCCCAATAATTGCAAAGATCACCACATAAGTCAGATAAGGGAACATCCACATTTTAAAGTCAATTTTCACTCCTTCAGCTTCTAGTTTTTTACGCATACGAAGCTGCGAATAAGCAATGGTCAAATACACATACAGTGTTGCCGCGCCAGTCGTTAGCATGAAAAAGTCATAAACATCCATACTCTTGGTTGCAGTTAAAATCACGGCAATCACAGAGAAAAAGCATGAAACAATCACACCAACCCACGGGCTGCTTTTACTGTTCACAGAACCAAAACTTTTCGGTGCATCACCACGTTTAGCTAAAGAGAACAACATACGTGAACACGTGTAAAGTGCTGAGTTAAAACAGCTACACACCGACGTTAACACCACAAAATTCACAATATGGCGAGCCCCTGGAATACCAAGTGCACTTAACGTTACGCTATAGGTTCCCCAAGTCGAATCTTTCAAAAGTTCATTGTTGTGTGGAATTAAACATACCGCGACAAACATTGATCCCACATAGAACAAAATAATTCGCCAAACCACTGAGTTAGAAGCTTTACGAATTTCTTTAGAGGGATTTGCCGATTCTGCCGCCGCTACAGTAACAATTTCAGCGCCAATATAGGCAAACATGACCCCAAGCAAGGCGGTAATGACGGATGATCCTCCATTTGGCATAAAGCCTTGAGAGGTTAAGTTACTAATACCAGAAGCAGCCGGATTACCCCACGGCCATAAATGCATGATGGCCAAACTACCAATCACAAGGAAAATAACAATCGCGATAACTTTAATGAGTGCGAACCAGAACTCGAATTCACCATAATTTTTCACGTTTTGTAAATTGACTACGACCAATGCGACAATGACCACGACCATATAGGCCCAGATTGGTATAAATGGGAACCAATTGTTTAGAATTTTACCTGCTACATAGGCTTCCCATCCCATGAGCATTGCGAGAGTGCACCAGTACAACCAGCCAATTGAAAAGCCTGCCCAACGACCAATCGCGCGGTCAGCATAAGTTGAAAAAGAGCCACTATCTGGGTTTAAAACGGCCATCTCGCCTAACATCCGCATGATGAACCAAACGAGTAGACCACCCAAAGCGTAGGTTAGAAAAACAACAGGGCCCGTATTGTAAATAATGCTACCTGAGCCCACGAATAGAGAACCACCAATAACCCCTGCAATTGAGATCATCGTTAGGTGGCGTGATTTAAGTCCATGTTTTAAACTTTGGGAGTGATTGGCTTCAGAACCACTTTGATGAGCTGCCATATCATTTTCCTTAATATATGGAGGATATCGGCCAATCTCGGAAATCCTCCGAAGCCAACTATATCCCCTAAAAATTTAGCCGTTTTGCCCAATTCCTAAAACAGAAAATTCACTGAGCTTATCCGGCGCTTCCGTATGCATACTTCCAATGGCTTTAATTTGTCGTTTCGGCCCTGAAGAAACGAGAGCCATTTTTGTAATAAAAGAGAGAGCCAATTGCAAAATTTATACGCAAAATTGGCTCTTTTTAGATTGCATGTAGGTAAATGGTTTTTAGTTTTTATTTTAAAAATGAATAAGTTTTATATTAATTAGATTGGAATTATTTAGTTTTGCTCAGAAATTAATAAAGCTTTCGTACCTTTTTCTAAAGCTCTGAATATATGTTTCTGGTCGGCAGGGTAACAAATATAGTCTCCAACACTGAGTTCAACGGCCTCATCAATTAGACCAACCAGAGCCTTACCTTCCACCACAATAATATGCTCCACAGAACCAACGGGGTGTGGTTCTGAAAGACGGTCTTCACCCGGTTCAACAATCAGTAAATACACATCGCGGCGCGCATGCGGTGGACAAGTCGCCAACAAAATGGCCTTGTAATTCGCAATTTCAGAGCTAACGGTTGGGCCATCTCCACAACGAATCACTTGCACCTGATTGCTTGGCTCTTCCATCAAACGCGCAAAAGGAATATTTAGTGCAACACAAAGTGCCCATAAGGTTTCAATGCTTGGGTTACCTTGACCTGCCTCCAATTGTGAAAGTGTAGATTTAGCAACGCCTGCACGACGAGCAACCTCTGCCAAAGAAAGCCCCGCTCTTTGGCGTTCACGGTTTAAACCTTTGGCAATAATTTCAATTGGCTGAGACATTCACCACATCCGTTCTATAAAAAAAACGATCGTTCGTTTTGACAAAACAATCAGACTTATTCATTATAATGGAAAATCGTTCGTTATATCATCCCATGACCACATACTCTCTCATTAAGAAACTTAGTAAAGATACTACCCGCTCGATTTTCTTTGTGTGTCTAGCGACGAGTGTCGTTGGTATGTCTTTAGGTTCACTCGCTGCAAGTTATGGCTTAGCACTCTGGATTCCACTTTGCCTATCCGTATTTGTGCTCGCAGGAACTGCTGAATTTATCTTTATTGGTTTTTTAGCAGTAGGTGGTAGCCCGATTGCTGCTGCAATTGCAGGACTACTCGTCAATTTACGGCATTTACCTTTTGGTATTGCGGTCAATGAACTAATCAGAGGTAAATATTCGCGTTATTTCGGGGCCCATATCATGAACGATGAAAGCGTTTTGTTTGGCATGGCACAGCCCGATTTCGAAACGAAAAAGGCTGCTTACTGGTTATGTGGTATATGCATCATGCTCAGTTGGCCACTTGGTGTAACGGCCGGTTATTTTATTGGAAGTGCCATTCCAGACCCTAAAACATTTGGTCTAGATGCCATTTTCCCTGCCATTTTAATTGCACTTACTTTTAATGCTTTAAAGAATAAATCTACTCGAAAAGCTGCATTTGCTGGATCAACTTTGGCACTGATTACCACACCTTTTTTGGCCTCAGGCCTTCCAATTCTGCTTTCACTTTTTGGCTTAATATTTGGTAGAAAAAAATGAGTCAACAATTACTGATTATTTTGGGCATAGGCTTGCTTGCACTTGGAACATATGGGATCCGTTTTGCTGGTTTTCACTTAGGTGCTAAGTTTACTTTTTCTGAAAAATACCAAGTTCTACTGTCAAACGGCGCAACTGTTTTGCTCTGTGCGATTGCGGTCACGACGACATTTTTTGAAGGCCAAGATTTTGCGGGATTCGCGCGTATATTGGGTGTTGGATTTGCGCTTTTATTAGTTTGGAAAAAAGTACCCCTGTTATTGGTAATTTGCTTGGCAGCAGCTGGTACAGCACTGTTACGTTTACTTGGAATTGAGTAATAAAAAAGGCGAGATAAACTCGCCTTTTTTAAAATTTTGTTTAGAACGGTAAATCGTCGTCTAAATCTGCTGGTGCAGAAGCTGGTTGCTGTGGAGCTTTTGGAGCAAAACCACCACCTTGCGGGCTGTTTCCACCATTACCAAAACCAGCTGGGTTACTGCCATAGCCGCCACCACTATTTTGGTTATAACCACCACCTTGGTTATTATTATTTTGATAACCATTGCCACCTTGTTGAGGTGCGTTAAAACGTGGTTGGTTAAAATCATTGCCGCCAGCGAACCCTTGTTCACCTTGTTGACGACCATCTAACATTTGCATCTGTTCGCCACGAATTTCTGTTGTATAGCGCTCTTGACCATTTTGATCAGTCCACTGACGCGTGCGTAATGAACCTTCAATATAAACCTTAGAACCCTTACGTAAGAACTGCTGAGCAATTTCCCCTAAACGGTTATGCAAAACAATACGGTGCCATTCTGTTTGTTCTTTACGCTCACCTGAAGTTTTATCGGTCCAAGCTTCACTTGTCGCGATTGAAAATTGAGTCAACGAACCCCCATTTGGAAAGGTTTTTGTTTCAGGATCACGACCCAAAGTACCAACCAAAATAACCTTATTTACACCACGCATTAGCTGTCTTCATCCTATACATTTCTATGTTTTACTTTATAAGAGTTATGCTTAAATGGCTACCTCTTTACCGAACAACTGCGTTAAATCACGTCGCGCAGCCTCATCAAGTGACTGTTTATCGACTTTAATATAAGCAACTTGCTGGTCAGGCATTACCACAACTTCTTCTATACCACGAATTGCCAATAGCTGTGTGGTCCACTCATTCACCTGTTGCACTTGCGGCAATGGCAACACAATAGATGACAAATACCGCGGCTGAGCTAAACCAAAACTAATTAGCAACCATATTATAGCAATCCCTGTTAAGACACTCCATCCAATCGCAGTATTATGTAACATCAATAATTGACCACCTAGTGTGCCACCAAAAAAAGCACCTAAAAACTGACTACTAGCATTTACACCCATAGCGGTTGCTTTTGACTGGATTGGAGCACATTTTGATAACCAGGATGGCAATAATGCTTCCATCACATTAAAGGCAATAAAGAAAATACCTAGGCCTGCGAGTAATACATATTTTGATTGATAACCAAATATGAGTAACAACAAACCTGCAATAATCCCTGTAATTGCCGTTAAGAAAATACCTCGCATTTTGCGATATTTTTCAGCCACGATAATGCTTGGAAATGCAAAGAATAGACTAATTACTAACAGCGGCAGATACACCAGACCATGACTGGCTAAAGGAATATGTGCAAACTCGATGAGCTGTGAAGGCACATAAATAAACATGGCGGTAAGCAGTAAGTGCAGTGCAAAAACCGAGACATGCAAACGGTTTAAATCACCCATTTGGATGACTTGCTTAAGCTGTGCCATGTAGCCTTGCTGATAATTACGATGATGACGAGTCACTTTAGGTACAAGCAAGAGCATCAAAATCGCGATTAAGCCCATAATTGTCGTGACAAAGAATAGGCCTGAAATACCCACAATGCTTGTGAGCCAAGGTCCAAGACTAAAAGCCACCACAAAAGACAAACCAATACTCATGCCCATGGCAGCCATAGCTTTAGTACGTTGCTCTTCGCGCGTAACATCTGCCAAAAGCGCCATCACGACTGCTGAAACAGCACCCGCACCTGCTATAGCACGGCCAATAATCACACCATAAATCGTGTCAGATAAACCGGCAATTGCACCGCCAATAGCAAAGAGTAACAAGCCAAGTACCACGAGAGGTTTGCGGCTAAAACGGTCAGCAAGTAAGCTAAATGGAATCTGTAAAATCGCCTGACTTAAACCATAGACGCCCACAGCCAAACCAATGAGTGCTGGAGTCGCATATTGATATGACTGCCCGACTACAGAAAAGACAGGAATAATCATGAACAAACCCAACATACGTAGCGCAAAAATACTACTTAAGGCAAAAGTTGAGCGACGTTCCAAAGCATTCATCATATCAATACACGTTTATCAAACTAGGCAAATTATAAGCCGATTCGTTTCTAAAAATACGGGACACCTTATTTAAATTAACGATTTCAGCTTAAAAAAATAAAGAGGCATTTAGCCTCTTTATTTTAAACATCTTTACTGAAAATTAGCTTAAGACGAATGTGGATGGCGTTTACTATATTGAATTGAAGCAAATACAGCCCAAACAATAAATGCTACACCAATTAAACCTGTTACCACTTCTGGTACATGTACGCCTGTACCACTTGCAATCATAATGAATGCTAAAGCACCAATTGCATAATGTGCACCGTGTTCTAAGAACACATAAGCATCTAGCGTGCCTTTTTCAACAAGATAAACTGTCATTGAACGGACAAAAATAGCACCAATTGCAAGACCAAGCATAATCACGACAACATCGCTGGTAATTGCAAATGCACCTATCACACCGTCAAAACTAAAAGATGCATCTAATACTTCTAGATATAAGAAGCCACCGATACCCGCTTTAACTACACCAGAAGCAGCGCCTGATCCATCTTTCATAATGGCGTTGCCATCTTCATCAATTTCAGGTTCACCGCCTAACATATGGCTTAATACTTCTACACCGATATAAACCACAATGCCCCAAATACCAGCCATAGTCACAACAAGGCGCTGCGATTCATCAACATTGGCTGCCATAATTAACATCGCGATTAGGGCAATAAAAACAGACATTGCAGGTACGCTAGCTAAGCTAGAAAGTTTAGCTTCAAGCCATCTGAACCAATGAGTTTCTTTTTCCTCATCAAAGAAGAAGTTTAAGAAAACTAATAATAGGAATGTTCCACCAAAAGCAGAAATCTCGGCGTGATGGGCCATTAAGCGTTCAGAATACGTTTTTGGATCGTTGAGTGCCAATTTAGCCACCTCAATCATTCCCATATCCGCAGTCACGGCAACAATCGCCACTGGGAAAATTAAACGCATACCAAAAACGGCAATTAAAATACCCACCGTCAAAAACAGCATTTTCCAGAAAGGATCCCAATTACGCAGAACCGATGCATTGACAACAGCATTATCAAAAGATAAAGAAACCTCCATTACAGCTAAAATGGCTGTAATCGTTAAAGCTTTAAGCATGGTAGACACGCCCGCTTCAGGTCCATGGGTAAAACCCCAATACGCGGATAGTGCTAAACACACCACCGTAAAAAATATCGAAAATCGGAAATGCTTCATGGATCAGACCTATGCCAAGAATTAAACTTAATCTTTCTTTAAAAACGCGGCTATTATATCGATAATTCACCATAAAATGATGTCGTTTTGTGCCGTTATTACGCTTACTTTATCCCTATGTTAAATAAAGAAATTTATAAATTTCAATTAACTCATTAATCGTATTAAATATTTTCCTAATACATAAGTGCCATTATTATTTTTGTATTTTAAAATTGATTTAGAATCCTGTTTTGCACGTCTTATTTTAAATGGAATGGTTTTATGCTTTTTTCTCAAGAACTCTGGCAACGTAATTTAAATTTATATCAAAAAATTCTAGACCTTCCTTTTAATCAGGAACTTGCCAGTGGAACTTTAGATAAAGAAGCGTTTTGTCATTATGTGATTCAAGATGCGCAATATCTTGTTGCCTACGGCCGCGTTTTAGCCGTTGCAGCAGCAAAGGCTTTTGAAGCTGACGATATTATGCAATTTTCAGATGCAGCCAAAATTGCAATTGTGGTTGAACGCAGTTTGCATGATGACTTCATGAAAAATTTTGGGGTAACCAAAGAAGAATTTAAAAATACGCCATTAACTTTGGCCGGCCACCATTACACTTCATTTTTAACCGCAACTGCTTGGTCTGAAAGCTATCCTGTGGTGCTTGCGGCACTGTTACCTTGCTTCTGGATTTATGCCGAAGTCGGTAAAGACATTGTAAACAAATCAATTCCTAATAATCCTTACCAAGCATGGATTGATACCTATGCAGGCGAAGAGTTCCATACAGCCGTTCGTAATGTCATTGCGACAGTTGATAAAGTTGCAGCACGTTGTGATGCTGATACTTTAGAGAAAATGCATGCCGCGTACACCATGGGTGCAAAACTTGAGTGGTTATTTTGGGATAGCGCCTACCACAAAAGACAATGGTTAGGTTTAGATCATATCTAAAACTTCAAAAGAATCGGTCAGATGGTTCAATACTCTGATCGATTTTCACTAAAATGCGAGACAGATATGTATATCGGCGAATTAGCATCTTTAACTGGAGCCACTCCTAAAGCCATTCGGCATTATGAGAAATTAGGCCTGCTACCTGTGGCAAAAAGAAAGGGAAATTATCGTATTTATGAAGCGATTGATGTTCAGTCGGTTAAGATGATTCGCCTCGCGCAAGCTGTCGGATTTAGCCTTTCAGAACTGTATGACTTGTCTGCTTTAAAATATAAAAATAATCGATTTCCTGTAGAAGTTGCACAACAGCTCATTCAGAAAAAGAATCAACAAATTATTGAGCAAAAAGCAGCGTTAACGCGTTTACAAGAAGATTTAAAGCAACTTGAGGATGAGATTATTCAAACTTATATTACCCATAAGATTTCGGCTTAAAACAGCCCATTAAAATTTGAAATAGCTTTCAAAATTAGTGCTTGACTCTGCCCTTAGGGTAAAGGTTTATCGTAGTGACTTCGTTTATTACGGATAAATAAAATGAGCGCTCATCTTTCTACATTTAAAAATTCAACAGCATTAATTACAGGAGCATCTTCAGGAATAGGCAAAGCCTATGCTCAAAAACTTGCATCTTTAGGGATTCATTTAATTTTGACTGCACGCTCCGAACAAAAGCTGAATGATTTAGCTGATGAACTTAGAAAAAAATATACCGTAAATGTTGAGGTTATCGTTTTAGATTTAGCTCAAGCGAATTCAGCTCAAATATTATTTGATGAAGTGCAGGCTAGAAAATTATCGGTAGAAATTTTAATTAACAATGCAGGATTTGGAAAATGGACTAAATTTCTAGATCAATCTGTATCTACCTATCAAGAAATGATCACGCTGAATATCAGCAGCGTAACGTCTTTATGTTATTTATTCTTGCCTCACATGCTTGCTAACAAAAAAGGCATCATGATTAATATTTCATCTACAGGAGCATTCCAACCTCTCCCCTATATTGCCGTCTATGGGGCAAGTAAATCTTACGTATTACAATTTACTGAGGCACTTGCAGGAGAATATGCATCTTCGGGTGTTAAATTTTTGGCAGTTTGTCCGGGCAATACGGAAACCAATTTTACTCAGGTCGCAAATGCCGATACCAGCGGTATGAAAAGCTCTACAGTTGAGGATGTTGTATCTGCAACGGTTAAAGCATTAGATAAGAATAAAGCAACGGTTGTGGTGGGATGTAGCAACTATTTGACGTCTCAATTGCCTCGAATTCTTTCTCGCCAAAAGATGATTAATTTAGTTGAAGGTATGCTCAAAACCCGCGTTATCGATCCGTCATAAAGCTAGTTCAATTTAAAAGATTAAGGGCTATCTCTTAATCTTTTAATGCTGAAATAGTTGCCAGCCATAAATTAAACCTGCCGCGGCAACTACCCAACACAATGTTGCCAAACCTAGACATGACCACATCGACAGACGCGTTGCAAGTACATAGACCGCCACTAAATAAATGGCATATGGAATAAGTGACCATAGGCCAAACAGAGCTGTTTTCTGTAAAGCCTCAGCTCCTTTTTGCTGATAAACAATCACATGAGCAATCAAAGCGAATGTAGGAAAAAGCGGGACTAAACCTGCAATATAAAATGCCTTACTTTTCGATAAAACCGAAATGATGAGAACAACCCCAGCCCCCAACATACATTTTAAAAATAACGCCCACATGCGCTTATCCTATCTGGTCATTTCCATATCAAAACGCTGTATTGTGCGCTTTTCAGAGAAAATTAACAGCGACCAAAGCAATCAGTGCTGGAACTGCCTGAATATAAATAATCTTTTTACTGGCTGTCAGTCCGCCATAAATACCCGCAATGAGTACACAGCCTAAAAAGAAGTTGGCAATTGATGTCGCAAATGGTGCATCTGCAAATAAAGCCCAGAATAAACCCGCAGCCAAAAAGCCATTATAAAGACCTTGGTTTTGTGCCATCACTTTGGTGAGTTTTGCTTTTTCTGCATTATTTCCAAAGGCTTTCATGCCATAGGGTTTGTCCCACAAAAACATCTCTAACACTAAAATATAGACATGTAATATTGCAATTAAACCCACTAAAACTTGTCCGATCATACAATTTTCCTTTTTATTTTAAAGATATGAAAAAAGATCAGTCTCTCGACTGATCTTTTAATGTTTTACGGCTTTAACAATACTTTGCCTTGACGAGCACCTTGTGTTGCTCTTTGGGCAGCTGTTTTAATCTCATCAAAACTAAAAACGCCTTCTACAGGAAGAATTAATTTTTTCTGAGTCGCTAACGTTAATAACTCAACAATAAGCTCTTTTTTGCGTTCTGCTGGCATTTCTTTGTTGACCACACTCGCCCAGAAACCTTTTACAGTTGCTTGTTTAAAGATGAGATCACCAGATGAAATTTGCATGGTTTCACCTGTCATACTTCCAAACGAAACCAATAGGCTATTTTCACTAAGCAAGTTCAGCATTTCACCACTTGCACTTCCGCCAATCGAGTCCACGCCAGCAATTAAAGGTTGGTCACCATGAAGCTGTTTAACTTGCTCTTTCCAGTTAGGCTGATCGGTTGCTACAACATGTTGAATGCCTAATGCTTGCATCTCTGCAATTGCGTCAGTACGACGAACTAAATTAATTACGGGTAAACCACGTGCCTGCGCAATCATGGCAACCGTTTTACCTACTGCACCATTCGCTGTGTTTTGAATTAACCATTGACCCGGTTGAACATTTACAAAGTCCAACAGCATGAGGGCACTAATTGGCATACCAATCAGCTGTGCTGCTGTTTCATCATCAATTTCATTATTGAGTGGAATAAGCCCTTGAGCTGGTGCAATAAAGTATTCAGCCCAACTACCATGCACAGCTGCAACTGCAATACGTTGCCCTACCTGTACATGAGTAACGCCTTCACCCAGCGCATCTACAATACCAACGGCTTCACTACCACCAATAGCGGGTAAAGTAGGCTTGTAGCCATAACTTCCGCGTACCGTCCATACATCATGGTTATGGATTGGAGACATGATTGTTTTAATACGAACTTCGCCTGCTTTCGGTTCTGGCTTTGGCATATCCGCCTGCTCTAAAACGTCTACAGGTTCGCCAAAATTACCATGGATAATACTTCGCATGCTTTATTCCTCTATCGGTTTTAAGAGTTGTTGGGTAGTTTCTAAAGCTAGATGTAGATGTGCTTTGTCTTGCGACAATTTTGTGAGTAAAGCAGCACCTAACCATAACTGATACATGACTTGCGCAGTTTTTAAAGGATCAATATGTTTTGGAATTGATCCTTCTTGTTGACCTTCTTTGAGTAGCAAAGCCAAACGTTGCGTTAATTTGTGCACACCGTCATTGAGAATTTGACGCATATCTTCTGACAAGTCAGAAACCTCTGCCGCCAACTTCACAATCAGGCAGTTTTCAGCCCAGCTACCATTTACTGGGTCATCAATCCATGCCTGCCATAACGCCATTAAACGGGCGTGAGCACTTTGTTCACTGTGCTGCCAAAGTTGTTCCATACGAACTTTATAGTCAGCCATGTATTGCTCTAGCAACGCACAGCCAAACGCCTCTTTCGAAGCAAAGTAGTGATAGAACGAACCTTTAGGTACGTCACAAGCCTTTAAGATTTCTTGTAAACCAACGCCGACAAATCCTTTGTGTAATACCAGCTCAAAACTGGTATCCAAAATGTGTTGTCGCGTGGTTTCACTTTTATTTAATCGTTTCATGCATACACAATACTCCACTACTAGACCGGTCGTCTAGTAAAATTATGTTGCTCATTAAAATTTGCTAAGAGTAGAAATCAAAAGAGAGGAATGTTAAAAATACAACCTGCTTAATTAAACAAATTTTGTCGATTGTCGTTTAACCGTCACAATTTGTCGCTTTAAATCATTTTGTACCACTTGAACAATTTTAAATCGTTATCATATATAGGGTCTGTTGTTTATAACCAGTCACACTGCACGAGACTGATCAATCAACACCTAAATTTTCATCAATATATAATTGAGATGTTTTATGAGCCAAAGTCATATCCGTATTCGAGGCGCACGTACCCATAATTTAAAAAATGTGTCTCTCGATATTCCACGCGATAAATTTGTGGTAATTACGGGGTTATCAGGTTCAGGAAAATCTTCTCTTGCCTTCGATACCCTTTATGCCGAAGGACAACGCCGCTACGTCGAATCACTTTCAGCCTATGCCCGTCAGTTTTTATCGCAAATGGAAAAGCCTGAAGTAGACTCGATTGAAGGTTTATCTCCAGCGATTGCAATTGAGCAAAAATCTACCAGTCATAACCCACGATCGACAGTCGGTACTATTACTGAAATTTATGACTATTTACGCTTGCTCTATGCGCGTGTCGGTACACCGTACTGCCCTGAACACGACTTGCCGATGGTCGCACAAACTGTTTCTGAAATGGTCGATGCAGTAAAAACACTTGAAGAAGGCACAGCACTGATGTTGCTTGCCCCTGTAGTTCGTGAACGTAAAGGTGAATACAGCAACTTGTTCGAACAGCTACAAGGACAAGGTTTTGTTCGTGCGCGTGTCGATGGCGAAATCATTGATATTGATACGCCACCTGAACTCGATAAAAAGAAAAAGCACACCATTGAAGTTGTTGTTGACCGTTTTAAAGTACGTGAAGATTTAGGTAACCGTATTGCCGAATCATTTGAAACTGCATTACGTTTGGGCGGTGATATTGCGGTTTTATCATGGATGAATGGCGAACATCCAGACCGCGTTTTTTCTGCAAAACACTCATGTCCTAAATGTGATCGAGCTGTGGCAGAACTTGAGCCTCGTTTATTTTCATTTAACAACCCGTTTGGTGCCTGCCCTGTTTGTGATGGTTTAGGTACACGTAGTCATTTTAGCTCTGAAAAGCTCATTCCAAATCCTGAGCTTGCGATTAGTGAAGGTGCAATTCGTGGTTGGGATCGTCAACGTCCATATTATTATTCGATGCTGCAAAAAGTTGCGGACCATTTTGGTTTCCAACTTGATACGCCTTGGAACCAGTTAGATAAAGATACTCAAAAGAAATTTTTACAAGGTACTGGCAAAGAAAAAGTCGATTTAAGTTATATCGATGAACGTGGCCGCAAACACACGCGCGTACAACCTTTTGAAGGAATTTTGCCGCACCTTGAACGTCGTTACCGCGAAACTGAAAGTAACTATGTACGAGATGATTTAGCTCAATATTTATCTAATGCCGCTTGCGATGCCTGCGACGGTTCGCGTCTAAATGAAATTTCACGCAACGTTCGGGTCAAAGATAAGACGATTGCACAAATCACCAAGATGTCGATTGGTGATGCTGAAAACTATTATCAAGATCTCAATCTTGAAGGCGCTAAAGGTGAAATCGCCGATAAAATCTTTAAAGAGATTCGCGAGCGTTTACACTTCCTCGTCAGTGTCGGCTTAAATTATCTCAGTCTCGCTCGTTCAGCAGAAACCTTGTCAGGCGGTGAAGCTCAGCGTATTCGTCTCGCTTCGCAAATTGGTGCAGGTTTGATGGGCGTGATGTATGTTCTAGATGAACCCTCGATCGGTCTGCATCAACGTGATAATGATCGCTTATTACAAACCTTAATTCGCTTACGTGATTTGGGCAATACCGTGCTTGTGGTTGAACACGATGAAGATGCGATTCGTGCTGCGGATCATATTATTGATATCGGACCTGGTGCAGGGATTCATGGCGGTGTCATTATCGGGGAAGGTAGCTATGACGAGATTGCAAGCAATAAAGACTCTCTTACAGGTCAATATCTTTCAGGCAGCCTAAAAATTGCGATACCTACACAACGTACCCAATCACCACGCCCAGATGAATTCATCAAACTCTCTGGTGCAAGTGGTCATAACCTTAAAAATGTCGATTTAAAAATTCCGCTCGGCATTATGACTTGTGTGACTGGGGTTTCAGGGTCAGGAAAGTCAACGTTAATTAATCGTACTTTACTACCTTTAGCTGCCACTCAACTCAATGGTGCAACTACGCTGACTGCAGAAAAGTTTGATTCGATTGATGGCTTACAGCATTTAGATAAAGTGGTTGATATTGACCAAAGTCCAATTGGTCGTACCCCGCGTTCGAATCCTGCCACGTATACAGGTTTATTTACGCCTATTCGTGAGTTATTTGCGCAAACGCCTGAAGCCAAAGCGCGTGGTTATAGCGCAGGTCGTTTCTCGTTTAACGTGAAAGGTGGACGTTGTGAAGCTTGTGAAGGCGATGGCATGATCAAGGTCGCGATGCACTTCTTACCTGATATGTATGTGCCTTGTGATGCTTGTCATGGCAAGCGTTATAACCGTGAAACTTTAGAAGTTGGTTATAAAGGCAAGAACATTTCAGACGTATTAGAAATGACCGTTGAAGATGCGGCTGAGTTCTTTAATGCAATTCCTGTGATTCATCGTCGTTTAGATACTTTAATGCAAGTAGGTCTGGGATATATTCGTTTAGGTCAAGCTGCAACGACACTTTCAGGCGGTGAAGCGCAACGCGTTAAATTAGCTCGCGAGTTAGCAAAACGTGATACGGGTAAAACCTTATATATCTTGGATGAGCCGACGACAGGCTTACATTTCCATGATATTGCCAAGCTACTCGACATTTTGTACGAGCTACGCAACAAGGGTAATACCATTGTGGTGATTGAACATAACCTTGATGTGATTAAAACAGCGGACTGGGTTGTCGACTTAGGCCCTGAAGGTGGTTCAGGCGGTGGGATGATCATTGCCGAAGGCACACCTGAACAAGTGGCTGATGTTGAAATTTCTCATACTGGGCGTTTCTTAAAGCCGATGTTGAAGTAATTTATTGAATGAAAAAGCCGGAAATCATTTCCGGCTTTTTTTACCCCTCAACTGCATTTCGCCCTCGGGCTTTAGCTTTTAAGAGTGAACGGTCAGCTTTCTCTAAGAGCTCTATCCAACTCCCCGCTCCTATCGCAAAACCAATACTGACAGACACATGCAATTTTTCATCTGAACCTGACAAATCAATTTCTTGTAAAGAAATCGCAATCCGAATTTTTTCTGCTAAAAGTCGCGCATCTATAAATTGCATCTGCTCTAATAATATTAAAAACTCATCTCCGCCATAACGAACAATTAAATCTGAACTTCGTATATTTTGCTTTAATTGCTCGGCAATATTAACAATGACATGATCACCTACAATATGCCCATATTGGTCATTCACCTGTTTAAAACGATCAATATCTATAATCATTAAACAAGTCTGCGTAAATTTTTGAGGGTAACTTTCAACAATTTTTAAATATTCAGATAAAGCGAGACGATTGGACACACCAGTTAATGGATCAGTATTGGCAATATTCTTTAATTGAAATTCAAAAGCATCGCGTTGTTGCAACATACGCTGTAATCGATCAATCGCTTCAAATAGGGAAAAAAATTCACCTTTTGTTGTTACATTCATCTCATCTGTCCAATGATCAGAACTATGCGATAAATCTAAAATTAAAGTCCTCGCTTTAATTAAAGGGGAAAACACTCTTCTTTGTGCATAATTAAGCGTAAGTAACGCTGTGGCTAAAGAAATTAAAGAAATTAATAACGTTAAGAGAAAATCATTTCGAGCAATTACATTTTCTTGAGTGGCAATTACAACACTTTCATCAAGAATATAACTTTGTAAATCAACCACAGTGGTAAATTTACCCACGATTGCTTCTGTCAATTGAGTGCCATTTAAATAATATGGCTCCCCTTTTTGGCTTTCTTCTAATAACTTTTCTACAATCGGAATACCCTTGTCTATAAATTCTGATTTCACGCGGGAATATAACCGACGGTATTCTGGGGTCTTTGCCTGTTCAGGCTGCAAGGTATCGACCAAAATCCATAAATATCTAGATTGATGCTGAGTTTGTAAAGAACGCGCACGATTATTACTTGGAATTTCTTCATTAAAGCTCACAGGAGCAATAATATTAGATGCCATACGTCCGGCCTGATCTCGCATATCGGTCAGAACTATAATCAACGTAAAGTAATTAGAAATACGGCTATCTTTACTTTTTAGCTGCAACATCAGTTTTTGCAGTATTTCCCTACAATTATCCCATGCTCCAAACATCCCTAAAATGGCATTATCCATTTGGACGGAATTTCGCGCTCCATATGGAATTTCACCATAATAGTCGACCACATGCCGAGCTTGTCTAAGATTTTCTTTGAAGTTGGTTTGCAGCTCATTGGCTAATGAAACATAACCTGCTTGTTGTAAGATAAGGATACTTGTATCAATTTGCGCATCGACAATTAAACGAAATTTTTTTAATTCTTGCTGATTCTTTAATAAATCATGAGGACTGCTCGACATCATTTTGTTGGCTGGAGCACGCTCCTTAGAAACTTTATAGGCAATATCGGCTACAGCTCTTAAGCTTTTTATTTCGGCTAAGGCTTGTCTAGTTTTTATATAATCCTGATAGCTTCCCACAATGAGGGGGATCGCCATGAATAATAAGGACAAAATAATAACCAGCATAAAAAAGAACAGTCGATTACTAATGTGCTCTGAACGTAACCCTGACATTTCTAGCTGGTACTCCGTAAATGTCCTGCCATTTTTACTACGATATAAATTAGGCTTAAATCCATCCTAGCATTTTAATAACTAGAATTTCATCAATAAACCCTTCATTTCTCTTTTATTAATTATACGTTTCCTACATTTTAGTAAGCTTAAATAATAAACGGGATCGAAAAATTGAATGGTTTTTATAAAAAAACTCTATTTTACAGATTAAAAATTTTTAGCAATGATAGTAAAACATATTTAGTTATCCTCTTGGATGCACTTCTCCCAGCATCCACTGCCCAGCTTTAAGCTGGGTTCTTTTTGATCTATTATTTTCCAATAAATTTCATATAACTTTTCTTATAATTTTAAGATTTTCTTATAGATAAAAAAAAGCTCAACCTTGGGGAAAGCTGAGCTCGTAAAATCTGATGTGCTACACACATCGTATCTGGGCAAGCACTTTAAATCCTAAAAACGTTAGGTAGTGAACTTTGCAATTGAATTATGTGACTTATCTCTACTTTTGTAAAGTCGATTAAATTAATCAGAATTCAAAATTTAATCGATTTTTCAACTTAAAATAGAGATTTCTTTTATTTTATTCACTTATATAATAATTAAAAATAGTTAAATTTTTTAGTTAAACTAATCCAAATATTGTTAACTATTCCTCAAAATATTACAAATTCGATAAGAAAACGATGATTTTTTATTCGCATTGTAAACAATATTATACTTTTATTAATGTTAAAACCGATCAAGTTAATCTATTTTTCCAATCCTAATTGTAATAACTTTTAAACATTTACTTCTAAATTCCCTATGAAATATAATTATTAGCCTCTTGTAAATGTTCATTTTTTTATCAGGTTGACAATTTACTTTTCATTTGATTAGTTTTTCACCAATTTTAACATAAGTGTCAAATATCTTTAACATTCCTTTTTTTTCATTATTGACTTCATAAATTGTTACAATACAATGACCCCAGCTTTATCTCTTGTTATTGCTGGAAATGATTATGAAAAAACTTGGTTTAGCCACTGCTGTATTATTAGCCATGACCGGTGCTCATGCTTATCAATTTGAAGTTCAAGGTCAATCTGAATATGTTGACACAACTGCAAACGATAAAAACTTCACTGGTGACGTTGCTGGTACATTCTATTTAAAAAATGTTGATACCGCTAAAGGTCCATTAGCTGAAGCAGCTTTCTTGAACCAAGCTTCTAGCGTATCTTTAGGTTATAGCTACCAACAGTATGACCAAAACAATGGTTTAAACTACCACGTTGGTACATACGGTGTTAAAGGTGAGGCTTACGTTCCTACTCCTTACCTTCCTGTTTATGCTAGCGCAACTTACAACCACACTGATGTTGATGGTAAAAACAACTTCTCTAAAGATGACAACGGCGACCGTTATGCATTAGAAGTTGGTGCTATGTTGTTACCTAACTTCTTGATGACTGTTGGTTATACAAGTGTTGCTAACCAATTCGCTTTAGATAACTTTGGCATCATCAGCAACGGTATCTACTCTGCTGTAAACCAAACTGCTGCGATCCAAAACGACCAAGATGCTATTACTGCACGTGCTAAATATGTAGGTCCAATCGATGGAACTAACATGGCAATCGGTTTTGAAGCTGCTGGTGCTTTCGGTGAAGAAAACCAATACGGTTTAAAAACTGACCTTTACTTAACTCCTAAGTTAAGTGTTGGCGCATCTTTCGTGGGTAACGATGGCGTAGCTGACATCAAAGGTAATGACCTTGGTGAATTCCGTCAAGCTTGGGGTGGTAACGTAAACTACTTCATTACTCCTGCTTTAGCAGTTGGTGCATCGTACATGAAAGCTGACGTTAAAAATGCGTCTACTAGCTACGATACACAAACTATCGGTTTAAATACTAAATTCCGTTTCTAATTTAATTTAGAAATCGAATTAAAAAAGGACTCTATTGAGTCCTTTTTTTATATCTATACACCTAAATATTAGCTTCGTACAATATTTAAGAAATACAGATGACGTTCGTATTGATCAATAATGTCTTGAATTAAATCTTCTTGCGTCCAATCCATTACATCATAGTTCTGGCCACCTTCTCGTAAAAACACTTCAGCCTGAAAATATTGCCCATCTTCTGCTTCTATACGCCCCATAAGAAAACTTGGTGGCAATGTTTCACGTGAAACAACTTTATAAATAAAATTAATTTCATTGTGATGGTCTACCCTAAGCTGCATACCATCTTCAAGCTGACTAATTGAGACTTCTAAATGACGGCGTTTCAACTCATGCTTAATATTTTCAAAAGCACGGCTTACCTGATTTTCAATATATTGCTTTACTTCGTCTTCACTATGAGGATAGTGCATGATTAATCCTAGACGCTGTTGCCAGCTTCGTGGATTATGAATAGCACGCGGTGTAATTCGTGCTTCCTGAATAGCGGTCATTTTAGTGACAAGGCCTTTATTAGTCCCCAGCTCATTAACAGCATGACGACAGTAAATGGTAATGCACTCATAATGATTGAGGACTGAAGTGCAGCCAATCCACCTACCAATAATAAAATAATGGCGAGTACAGCCATAAGCACTGTCCAGAACAAACGTTGCCAAGTCGGTGAGTTTTCTGTTTTTGCAGTTAAATAGTCGGTGACTAATGCACCTGAGTCGGCCGAGGTCACAAAAAATAAAACCACTAAAACGGTTGCCAAGACATTCATTACCCCAGAGAAAGGTAAATGATTTAGAAATTCAAATAATGCGACTGATGAATCTTGTTGAACCGCCTGAATTAAGGTGGTTTGATGCTCATGGATAATGCTAAATAACGCAGCATTTCCTAAAAAGCCCATCCAGATAATGGTAAAACCAGTTGGGATAAGCAAAACCCCAACAATAAACTCTCGAATGGTACGACCACGTGATACGCGGGCAATGAACATTCCAACAAATGGCGACCAAGAAATCCACCAAGCCCAATACAAGATCGTCCAGCCCCCTATCCATCCATTTGGCTGATAGGCATATAAATTGAACGTCATGGTAAAAAGGTTAGAGAGGTATTGCCCAGTATTTTGAATAGTGGTTTGGAGTAAATAAATGCTTGGGCCAGCAATAAAAATAAATACTAAGAGAATTACAGCTAAAACTAAGTTTATTTCTGATAAACGTTTTACACCTTTATCTAGACCTAAAAATACAGATAAAGAGGCCAGAATACTCACAAAAATAATGAGTAGAACTTGAACATGAGTACTTTGCTCTACACCAAATAAATAATGCAAACCAGAATTGATCTGCGTTACCCCAAAACCAAGAGATGTCGCGACACCAAATACAGTTCCAATCGTTGCAAAAATATCAATGCTATCGCCCAATGGGCCATAAATCTTTTTTCCAATCAGAGGATAAAGTGCGGAACGGGTCTTCAAAGGTAAATTATGTCTATAGGCAAAATAAGCTAAAGCCAGTCCGACTACAGCATAAATCGCCCACGCATGTAACCCCCAATGGAAAAAGGTTACCCTTAGTGCTTGCTGTGCTGCATCAATGGTTTGTGCCTCACCGCTTGGCGGGGTAACGTAATGCATGACGGGTTCGGCAACACCGAAGAACATCAACCCAATCCCCATCCCTGCTGTAAACAGCATGGCGAACCAGGACCCATTATTATAATCAGGCTGGCTATGATCAGGCCCTAATTTAATGCGTCCAATCGATGAACAGGCGACATAAATCAATAAGATGAGAAAGAAAGCAACAGATAAAACATAAAACCAGCTAAATGAATCAGTGATCCATTGTTTTAATTGTTGCGTTAGAAGCTCAAAAGAACTCGGAGCAATCACCACTACTGCTAAAAACAAAGCAATAATAATGACCGTACCAAAAAATACGTTAGGATTAACGTTTGCGAACCAACTGGACTGTTTGGAAGGCATAAATCCTCCATGTTATTTTAATGACGAGTGACAGGCTTAAATGCCAATAAGATATTCATAGAATGAACAAAGCTAAGGCTTTCAATAGAGAAAGCCGATAACACTTTAAATAAACTTAAAGAATATTGCAGTTACAAAGGTGTAAATAAATTAAAACACCTCCTCCATTATTTATCTGAATTTTTTTTAGGGAGGTGGGTAATATATTGTAAAGCAATTAATCGAGTTACGATTAAAGCCAAATACATAACTCCACAGAACATTTGGAGCATGGCTAAAACGCGCGCTGGTGGGCTCAGAGGCATTAAGTCAGATAAACCTGTAGCCGATTGCAAGCTAAAACTGAGAAATAATAGATCTAACCACGTCTGTAAATGGTGAACGTTATTTGGATTTTGAAAGCTAGACGGAAGAATAAGCTGACAAATGTTATATAAAAATGCAAAACCCCAAGCAATAAGCGTAAAAACTGCTGCTGCCGCAAACAACTCATCTCTTGTTAAATACTGATCGGCGAACATATAACGAAATAAGCCATAAGCTGCTGAAAAGTAGGCTAGTGCTTCACAACCATGTGCAAAAACCTGAATGTATAAATTGCCATAACCCAATAAAATAAATACCGAGGATATAATCGCCCCACTCACAAATGTTAACCCGAGAAAAGTAAACATTGGGGTTTGACGAATAACCTTGGCAATAATGAGTAAGGCCAGCACCCCTAAAGCCCATGTAAGGGTGCGGTAAAATACATCATGAAAAGTCAGCATAGCCAAAATGAGTAAGATAAATTGCACAAGCAGCAACCATGCAGAAGGTAGCAATCGAAAGCTCGCCCAGAACTCGATGATAGATCGCATTATTATTTTCCTTGTTTCATTATGCTTTTTGAGGTCTAGCAAATCATACTGTACACAAAACAAGGCAAACAAGTTGTTCTTTATTAATATCTAAGCCCTAAATTGAAAATTAAATAAGTATAAAAAAAGCCCCGTAGGGCTTTTTTTAAGAATTAGATAGCAATATTGCACTTAGTGATCCGATGCACCAGATGCTCCAATACCTGTCATTGAACGAACATATTGAGCATCGAAAGCAGCACGCTCTTTTTTAGCACGTGCAGAGTTATCGGTAACCGAGAACAACCAACAGCAAAGGAAAGACAACGGCATTGCGAATAATGCAGGACCATTGAATGGATTGATTGGTGTATCAGAGATTTTTAAAGTATCTACCCAAACTGCTTTAGATAGCACAATCAATACTACCGCTGTTACAAGACCAACCACACCACCAATAACTGCACCACGAGTCGTTAAACCTTTCCAGAACATTGAAAGAACAAGTATTGGGAAGTTTGCACAGCAAGCTACAGAGAATGCCAAGCCTACCATGAACGCCACATTTTGCTTTTCAAACAAAATACCTAAAATCATGGCAAAAATAGCTAAACCAAGTGTCGCAATTTTTGACATGCGAAGCTCTGAAGCTGGGGTAGTTTGACCTTTTTTGAATACGTTAGCGTATAAATCGTGAGAGATTGCAGATGCGCCTGAAAGTGTTAAACCAGCAACAACAGCAAGAATAGTTGCGAACGCTACTGCTGAAATGAAGCCCATGAATAAGTCACCGCCTAAAGCGTCACTTAAATGCACGGCTGCCATATTGTTACCACCAACAAGCTCAAGTTTGCCTGTTACTGCCATCTTTGCAACGTCAAGGAATTGCGGATTGTTTGATACGAAAAGAATCGCACCGAAACCAATAATGAAAGTTAGAAGGTAGAAGTAACCAATAAAACCTGTCGCAACCACAACTGATTTACGAGCTTCTTTTGCATCTTTTACTGTAAAGAAACGCATAAGAATGTGCGGTAAACCAGCTGTACCAAACATTAATGCCAAACCAAGAGACAAGGCATCAATCGGGTTTGCAGCAAGTTTACCTGGCCCCATAATTTTTGCGGCATCGGTCAAGCTTACATCATGCACTTTACTGAATACTTCAATTGATTGGGTAAACATGTTGCTGAAACTAAAGCCCACTCCTTTCATGACCATGAATGCCATGAAGGTTGCGCCACTGAGTAACATTACCGCTTTGATAATTTGTACCCATGTCGTTGCCAACATACCACCAAAGATTACATAGGCCATCATTAATAGACCAACGATGACTACAGCAATGTTGTAGTTCAAACCAAATAGTAATTTGATGAGCTGACCCGCACCTACCATTTGAGCAATCAAATAGAATGCCACAACAACAAGTGAACTGACCGCAGCTAAAGTACGTACTGGTTTTTCTTCAAGACGAAATGAAACCACATCTGAAAGGTTATATTTACCAAGGTTACGCAAACGTTCTGCAATTAAGAATAAAACGATTGGCCAACCTACCATGAACCCAAGTGAGTAAAGTAAGCCATCAAAGCCCGAACTAAACACAAGTGCAGAAATACCAAGGAAAGATGCAGCAGACATATAGTCACCCGCAATTGCCAGACCATTCTGGAAACCGCTGATACCGCCACCTGCCGTATAGAAATCTTGTGTTGATTGGGTTTGTTTTGCAGCCCACTTAGTAATGAACAAAGTGAAACCAACAAAAATTAAGAACATGATGATGGCATGCCAGTTGGTTGCTTGTTGTTCAGCTTCACCTAAGTCAGGACCCGCCATAGCTACCGTTGAATATAGCGATGTTGCTGTCAGCAAGACTTTCGCCTTTAATGAATTCCATTTCATATTAGTGTAGTCCTTTATCGTGCGTGATGGCTTCAACTTCCTTCAACGCTTCTTCACTCAACTGATCAAGGGTGTGATTTGCAATGAAGGAATACACACCACACAGTAGGAAAGATAAAACAATAATTCCTAAACCTAGCGGGATTCCCCATGTCGTAACACCACCACTAAATGAACTCATCAAAAATTCTTTGTTGTAGCCCACAAGTAGCATAAAGCCCACATAAAGCACTAACATGATGACTGTGAGCGTCCAACTTAATGCACTTTTTTTCTTGACCATCTTTTGAAACTTTGGATTGCGTAGAATCTGTTCTACTTGGTTCTGATCCATAACCAAACTCCTTGCCCAGTGCCCAGCCTTGGCCACTTTTTTAATAGTAGTTTCTCAGGATTTAAGTTAGCAAAATTCCGTGTAATTCGTAACTTAGACTTTGGTCGTTAAAATTTAATCAATTTATAGCTTTGTTTCTGCTTGGGGTATGATAGGTACAAGGTTTTAATCATGTGAGTCATATGAACAGCTGGCTGATTATTGGGGTACTCACCCTTTATATAGCACTCTTATTTATTTGTGCTTTTTTTGGTGAAAAGCATGCCAGCCGTCTGAGTACACGTGGCCGCATGTTCTTGTTCAGCTTAACCTTAGGTGTTTACTGCTCATCATGGACATTTTACGGTGCGACTGGAGCCGCTGTTCGCGAAGGCGTGATTTTCTTACCGATTTACTTAGGTCCACTTTTATTTGTCTGGTTCGGCTATGACATTTGGCGACGTTTAGGCCGAGTACGCCAACACCACGCTATTTCATCAATTGCCGACTTTATTGCTGCACGTTACGGAAAAAGCGGTGTCTTGGCATCACTGGTTACCATTTTGGCCGTAATTGCAATTATCCCCTATCTGGCCCTACAGCTACGTGCGATTGCTTTAAGTACGTCTGTCATTATGGAACAGAATGCTCATATTCATACAACCACCAATAGTGTTTTGCTTTTAACCAGTGTACTGGCTATTTTGGCCATGATTTTTGGTACAAGACAAATTGCCAATACCGAGCAACATGGCGGTCTCATGCTCGCCGTCGCATTTGAATCTTTTGTAAAATTATTCGCACTCATTTGCGTCGCTTTATTTTTTATTTTTGAAACACCAGCGAACCTAGTCCAAGTTACAGCCGATGTAAACCAAACCTTTCAGGAAGTTCAGTTATTTGGAGTACCTGAAACATTCTGGATTCAGACCTTATTGGCAGGTTTAGCAATTATCTGCCTACCACGTCAGTTTCATGTAGCAGTGGTCGAGCTGCGTGACGAGAAGCATATTCGCGGTGCGCGTAAATGGTTTGCGGTTTATCTCATTTTAACGATTTTAGCCATTATTCCGATCGCAAGCTGGGCGTTGCATGCGGCACCGAAGTTCTTGACTGTACCCGATGTTGCCGTGTTGTCATTACCCCTTAGCTATAACCAAGAAGGGTTGGCTTTACTGGCTTTTTTAGGTGGGTTCTCTGCATCGACAGGTATGTTACTGGTTTCGTCAGTTGCCTTGTCTATCATGCTGAGTAATGACTTAATTATGCCTGCGCTCTGGCGTTTTAAAGTGCTCTCGCGCCATGATAAGCATCTTCCTAAAGTTCTTAAGTTTAGTCGCCGCATTAGTATTGTTGCAGTGATGCTCCTTGGTTTTTTATTCTTCCATTTCTTTAATGATATTAACCAGCTTTCAGTATTTGGTTTATTGGCTTTTAGTGCTGTGGCTCAATTTGCCCCTGCTCTTATTGGTGGTTTGTACTGGCGTGGTGGAAGTCGTCAGGGCGTATATGCGGGACTCATCATTGGATTTTTAATGTGGAGTTATACTTTACTATTTCCAACGATCTTACGTAGTTTGCCAGAAGCCTATCAGGAAGCGGCTCAGAGTATTTTGCTTTTTGGTCCTTTTGGAATCAATGCGTTACGCCCTGAATCATTATTTGGCTTTGAATCATTTGCACCACTCACACATGGTGTAATTTGGTCGCTTGGTTTAAATATTCTTTTATATATCTGGATTTCTAAAATCTACCGCCCAAGTGTAGCAGAGCAAATTCAGGCTGAAAGTTTCTTCTATTATGAAACAAAACCATTGCCATCACCGCACACCTCTACCGATTTAACCTATTTACCGCATGATGCAGCACGTTTAAAAGTAGGTGATCTCTTTGCACTTGCCAAAAGAATTACTGGTGAGCAACCAACAACACAAGCCTTTGAAAATTTCTGTGAACAAAATCATTTAATACTTAATGAAAATAGCATTGCGAATGGTATGTGGTGGCGGTTTACCGAGCAATATCTAGCCGGCATTATTGGGGCGGCCTCTGCACGTACTTTGCTCACTACAGCAATGATTAATAATGGTCTGGCTTTAGGCCAAGTTGCTAATATTTTGGACCAAGCCTCGCAATGGCAACGTTTTAACCAAAACCTGCTCATGACCATGATTGACCACATGACCCAAGGTGTCAGCGTAGTTGATAAAAACATGTGTCTGGTGGCATGGAATAATCAATATTTAAAACTGTTTGGTTACCCTAAAGACTTGGTGTACGTTGGCTGTCCAATTGCCGATTTAATTCGTTATAACGCTGAACGCGGTGAATGTGGCCCCGGTTCAGTCGAAGAGCATGTACGCAAACGTTTGCATTGGATGAAAGTTGGAAGTGCTCATGAATTTGAGCGTATCCGTAAAGATGGTCGGGTTATTCAAATGCGGGGTAACCCAATTTCTGGTGGGGGCTTTGTTACCACGTTTGCCGACATTACCGCCTTCCGTGCGAATGAAGCAATACTCGAAGCTCGCGTAAAAAACAGAACCCAGCAGCTTGCCGATGCCTTAACCGAACAGCAACTTGCACGTGAACAAGCCGATATGGCAAATATGTCGAAAAGCCGCTTTATCGCCGCGGCAAGCCACGACTTATTACAACCCATGCATGCCGCTCGCCTGTTTAGTACCGTTCTTGAACAAAGCATTGCAACAGAAGAAGACCGTCAGACTTTGCAGCAACTTGATCGTGCTCTATATGGTGCAGAAAGCATGCTCTCTGCCCTACTCGATATTGCCCGCTTAGAAGGCGGCAGCATTCAGCCAAAAAGACAGCCTTATCCTTTGCATGATTTACTCAGTGATCTTGAACTACAGTTTAAATCGATTGCTGCTCAGCGAAATATTTCACTGAAAGTTCATGATGTATCTTTCTGGATTGACACAGATCCACAATGGATTCGACGTATTATTCAGAACTTTGTCAGCAATGCTTTACGCTATACAGCAAAAGGCCAAGTAGTTGTGGGTGTTCTACGCTCAGCGCAACAGTCAGGTCATATTCGTATTGGCGTGTGGGATACAGGACCAGGAATTGCCGAAGAACAGCGAATTAAACTGTTTCAAGAATTCGAACGTTGTGGACATCTATCACCTTGGGGAGAACAAGGTCTAGGCTTAGGGCTGGCTATTGTGCAGCGTATGACAGGTTTGCTGAATTATCCAGTTCATGTTTACTCGCAACTCGATAAAGGCTCATGCTTTATGATTGAAGTTCCAGTCGTAGAGGCCCCAAAAGTCATTACCCCGACCGTGCAGACAGTACCTTTAAAAACCAAAGCCTACCGTATTTTATGTCTGGACAACGATGAAACTATTTTAGAAGGTATGAGTAGTTTATTAGGTAAATGGGGCTATCAGGTCTTTAAAGCCACTGAACCCGAACAAGCGCTTGAGATTATTCAAAAGGAAAATATTCAGGTCTGGCTCATCGACCAACACCTGAATAACAACCAACTCGGCGTCGATTTTATTATGCAAAATCGACAGCAGGATATTCCAGTTGCTTTAATTACCGCTGACTCTCACCCCGAGTTACCTCAGCAGCTTAAAGAATTGAATATTGTTTTACTCAAGAAACCACTTAAACCTGCTTCATTAAGAGCTTGGTTATCTGGGCTTAAAATTGCCAGTGCAGCAGATTAAATATTTTCTCTTCCAGACTTTTTATAGGTTTGGGAGAGATCCTTGGCAAAAATTATTGGCTTAATTTAAGCCAATAGGCAGAACTGCTCAAAAAGTCTACTTTTACCCAAGAAATAATTGACCAAACTTTCCAATGCCTCTTTTCCTATGGCAAAGCCCACCTTTTTTGTAAGTGAACACGTGTACACCTAGTTACAATTTAATAAGCTTATATTTTTTAAAAGAAAATAAACAAAAAAACCACACATACAACTTTAGTCGTATTCCACTTGCATTCTTCATGTTCCATAAATAATCGATGTGCATTTTATATGCTTCAAGATTTCAGAACCCATTTCCAATTTATAAAACATCCATACCAACTGATTAATGCAAAGGACAATTGCCATGAATACTTTTGATACATCCCCACAAGGGCAACTCTCATCTCAACAGTTTTATCGTCAATACAGCGCCAATGCGTTACTTCCTGAATTAGATTGGCAAAGCATTTTTCCCAACAGCAAGCTCAATGAAGCACATATCAAAGCATTAAATACCATTTATCAGTGTGCCGTTCCGCTCGCGCTCAATATTTTTCATGATTTGAATTTTGATGTATTTGCCCCAGCTGCTTACCATCCACAAGGTTTGGGTCTATTTGATAAATTAGGTCAACAAGAAGAAAACTTCTTACAAGTCCTCACTACGGAAAGTGAAAATCTAGATCACGATACCCGTCATCAAATCTGGAGCATGTTGCTTCGCGGAGGGGCTGTACTCGTTTTCAAAGCTTGGCTTGGTCATGTCAAACTCGGAGAAAATCAGTTAGACATGACTCAGTTTGATGAACTCTCTGACTTACTCTTTATTAAGACTCATCCAGATCAACTTGCTGAACGTCTACATGTTGATGCAAAAGCAAAACTCGACCACATCTTCTTAATGTATGGCAACGATATTTTCCTTGATCGATTCAACAGCCTAGAAACAGCTGCCCTGTTTGTTGATTTGGGTGTTTATGATGCGGCGTTCTTAAGCTTGCGTGATGACCGCGTAGCTGAATATTTAAAAATGAAGGGCTATGTAACTCAAGAACAAATTGATGATTTGCAATGTGCACTCAACCCATTGTACTGCGACAGCCTAACCCCAAAACAAGATTGCCTTGCTTAATTCACACATAAAAAAAGACCTCAATTGAGGTCTTTTTTTAATTTTTAGATTTTTCTATCTTCAATATTTAATGCACTAATTGCCAGTACCGCCTGTGTCCGGTTTTGCACACCCAATTTTCTAAAGATGGCTGTCACATGGGCTTTAATCGTTGCTTCTGAAACATCGAGCTCGTAGGCAATCTGTTTATTTAATAAGCCTTCTGCAACCATCATCAAAACACGGAACTGCTGAGGCGTTAATGACTGAATACGCTCTGCCAATGCAGTTTCATCTGCCGCTCGCGGGTCAAGATTAAGATTAGATGGCAAGTTAGGTGGTAACCAGATATCACCTTCTAAGACTTGACGAATCGCTTCACCAATATGACTTGGATGCGCAGATTTAGGGATATAACCCATCGCGCCATGTGCAATCGCACGCTGAATGATTGAAGTTTCTTCATGTGCAGAAACCACAATAATTGGAATAGCTGGATACTGTGCTCGCACATAAACCAAAGCAGAAAAGCCTGAAGCACCCGGTAAATTTAAATCGAGCAATACCAGATCAGGTTCTGCCCCATTTTCCAAACGCTCATAAAACTCATCAACCG
Organism: Acinetobacter sp. V91_7; assembly: GCF_031799075.1. Lineage (NCBI taxonomy): Bacteria > Pseudomonadati > Pseudomonadota > Gammaproteobacteria > Moraxellales > Moraxellaceae > Acinetobacter > Acinetobacter sp. V91_7. Next base: position 171,384 of record NZ_JAVQNT010000029.1, on the reverse strand, counting down.
AAGCTGTTTCATGAATTTGTGCCTGTGGCAGGCTATAACGTACTGCTTGAATTAAAGCATGACGAAACAAAGGATGATCATCAACGATTAAAATATTCATAAGCGATTAAAGTAATCTTGAGCATAATTATGGCCTATTGTAACCCTACTATTTAGATGAAAGATACGTTCATCTTATCCATTTTTATGCAAAATGTTGATAAATGCAGAACTTAGCAAAAATTTTCAGATGTTTTTTAACTTTTAATCAAAATTAATCTGTTTTTTATATAAGCTTCCTTTTTATTATAAAAAATATATCAGCAATAATTATATAAAATAAAAACAATCACTTAATAAAAAAACAAAGTATAAAAATCCACTATTTATCTTTTATATTTAAAACAGATAAGGTTGACCAATTTCGTTATTTTACAGTTTACCGTCGTTGTTGATTAATAGGTCCAATCACCTTTTTTAGGCTTAGGAACCAAATTATGACTGGTATCACATCACCAAAACCTTTGAATATTGTTGCTGTTTCTGGTGGCTTAAATACCCCATCTAAAACGGAAAGTCTGGTTCAAGCCATTCTTGATGAATTATCTGAAGCAATCGATATTAAAGTTCATTTTATTAAATTAAGCGAAATTGGGCCTTTATTAGGCGGCGCATTTTATCGCAACCAACTTCCACAGCGTGTACAAGATGACCTTGCAGCGGTTGAAGCAGCAGATGCTTTAATTGTAGGTACACCTGTTTACCGTGCTTCTTTCACAGGTCTGTTCAAACATTTCTTCGATTTTGTTGAACAAACAGCTTTGGTTGATGTGCCTGTACTTTTAGCTGCATCTGGCGGTAGTGATCGACATGCGCTTGTACTAGAGCATCAGCTTCGCCCATTGTTTAGTTTCTTCCAAGCACAAACTTTACCAATTGGCGTATATGCGACAGATCGCGACTTTACTCCTGAATACACGGTTAAAAGTGAGCAATTAGCAGATCGTATTACGCTAGCAGTAGCTCGCGCATTACCAATTTTAGAATGGGCACCAGCCAAAGGTAAGCGTGCTGAAGTCATCAAATCTAAATCTCAGCAAGCGAACCAAGAGCTTGGGATTAATAAACAGATTGAGCAAGAAGAAGTCTTACCTTCAGCAGCCGTTCCAGATCTTGATGCAGCGGAATCTCGCTTACATCATAAGTCTGGCAAATCATTAACGCATGTTGCCTAACCGCAATATGTCTAAATAAAAATAACGAATTTGGGAGAGCGCACCATGACGCAATTACAACAACCGATTAAATTTGCTTATTGGGTACCAAATGTAAGCGGTGGCCTTGTAGTAAGTAATATCGAGCAGCGCACAGACTGGAGTTACGACTACAATGTTCGACTTGCACAGGCTGCCGAAAAAAATGGTTTTGAATATGCGCTCACTCAAATTCGTTTTACGGCGGGCTATGGGGCAGAAAATCAGCATGAATCAGTCAGTTTCAGTCATGCATTATTAGCAAAAACTGAAAAACTTAAGGTCATTGCTGCTATTCTGCCCGGCCCTTGGAAACCGGCACTCGCAGCTAAGCAACTTGCAACAATCGACTATCTAACCGAAGGCCGTATTGCCATTAATGTGGTGAGTGGCTGGTTTAGAGGAGAGTTTGATGCGATTGGTGAAGAATGGCCAGAGCATGACCAACGCTACGTCCGCTCTGAAGAATTCATTCGCACTCTAAAAGGAATCTGGACCACCGATAACTATAGTTTCGATGGTAAATATTATCAGTTCCAGAACTACACTCTTAAACCGAAGCCTTTACAAAAGCCTTATATTGAAGTGTTTCAGGGTGGTAGCTCCCGCGCTGCACGTGACATGGCTTCTCGTGTATCTGACTGGTATTTCACCAATGGTAATACGGTAGAAGAGATTCAAAAACAAGTCGAAGACATTCGTACTAAAGCAAAAGCCAACAATCACAATGTCAAAATTGGGGTGAATGCCTTCATTATTGCCAGAGATACCGAAGAAGAAGCAAAAGCGGTACTGCAAGAAATTATTGATAAAGCCAACACCGAAGCGGTAAATGCATTTGGCGATGCAACACGTGAAGCAGGTGCAGCCTCACCAGAGCAACAAGGTAACTGGGCGAAATCAAGTTTTGAAGATCTAGTGCAATATAACGATGGTTTTAAAACCAATTTAATTGGTACACCCCAGCAAATTGCAGAGCGTATTGTGGCGCTTAAAGAGGTTGGTGTTGATTTGATTCTTTCTGGATTCTTACATTTCATTGAAGAGGTAGAATATTTTGGGGAAAAAGTTCTACCGCTCGTGCGTCAATTAGAACTTCAACAAGAAAAGGAGATAGAACTTCAAGCCAAATCAGCCTAAAAAACTTCAGTAAAAGCAGCGCAAGACAATAAAAACAATAAATTAAAAATAAAGACTTATTGGCTCCAAGACTCGGCTTGGAGCCTTTATTTTTTTAAGATTTCTCAACTTCTCGAATCACTGTTTCAACCGAATAGCGACACCACTTTGAAAGTTTCTCAATAAATTCATTTAATGCGGAGGGCTCGAAATGGCTGACAATCATATAACACGCGTTTCCCATGACTTTAAAGCATTCATCGATTTGTTCATATTGCTTAACCAAATTTTCAATTTCTTCAAATGCGCGTTGTTCATTTAAATGCAAATGAATAAATTGTTTATGACTGTATTGAACAGCAATAGTGTAATTTTTGATAACCCCTGCATCCATCAACTGAGCTATGCGCGCCCCTACAGCTTGCCCTGTCCGGTGAACACGCTGCCCAATCTCTTTATTTGTTAAACGGGAATCTTGCTTCAGTAATGCAATAATTTTTAGATCAATCGGGTCTAATTCAATATTCATTTTTCATGGCGAAAGAAAACTGGCGGTAATGCTTTCATCTGACTATAGCTGATTTTGCGAGCGGAGAATAATCTTGTTTTATCTCATATCAACAAGAGTGATCTCATGAAACAAGCACTATTAATTATCGATGTACAAAATGATTATTTTAAAAATGGCAAAATGGAATTGGTTGGGCCAGATCAAGCACTAGAAAAAATAAAACAACTCGAACAATATTTCAGTAAGAAAAACCTTCCAATTATTTATGTACAACATATTAACCCACCACAGGCCAGCTTCTTTCAAGAAAATACCGACGGTGTTTTACTTCACCCTGAACTCAATGCTCAAAACGACGCATTAATTGTGATAAAGCATTATCCAAACAGTTTTTTAGAAACCAATTTAGATGAACTTTTAAAAGCACATCAAATTGAGCAACTCGTGATTACAGGCATGATGACGCATATGTGTATTGACTCAGGGACACGTGCCGCTAAGGAGCTAGGTTATCAACCAATCTTAATCGCAGATGCCACCGCAACACGTGATTTAAGCCATGACGGAAAAACTGTAAAAGCTGAAGACGTGCAAACTGCTTTTTTAACTGCGCTTAGTACGTTTGCGAATGTACAGAATACTGCCGATTTTCTAGCAAAATCTTAAATAAGGTTCAATAAAAAAAGCCCCATTTGGGGCTTTTTTTAAAATTAGTTTTGCTTATCCGGATAGACCGTTGCGATTAACTGATCTACCACAGCAGGTTCAGCCAAGGTTGAGGTATCACCTAAACTATCTAACTCATTTGCCGCAATTTTTCTTAAAATACGGCGCATGATTTTACCAGAACGCGTTTTAGGTAATGCTGGTGCCCAGTGTAGTGCATCTGGCGAAGCCACTGGTCCAAGTACTTTACGTACCCAGTTAATTAACTCTTTACGCAGCTCTTCCGACTCTGGCACACCCGCTTGTAAGGTCACAAAAGTACAAATACCCTGCCCTTTAATATCATGTGGCATTCCCACCACCGCAGCTTCTGCTACTGATTCATGCGACACCAAAGCACTTTCAATTTCAGCCGTACCCAGACGGTGACCTGAAACGTTTAAAACATCATCTACGCGGCCTGTAATCCAGTAATAACCATCTTCATCACGACGAGCACCATCACCCGTAAAATAGTTATTTTTAAAGGTCGAGAAATAAGCCTCGATAAAGCGGTCAGGGTCACCCCAAATGGTACGCATTTGGCCTGGCCATGAATCTTTAATGACTAGATTGCCTTCTGCTACACCTTCTAGCTCATTACCTTCACCATCTACAATGGCAGGTTGAATACCAAATAACGGACGTGTTGCGGAACCCGGTTTTAAAGCTGTTGCTCCCGGCAATGGCGCAATTAAAATACCGCCAGTTTCGGTTTGCCACCATGTATCAACAATTGGGCAACGGCCTTCACCAACTACATTGTAGTACCAGTTCCAAGCCTCAGGGTTAATGGGTTCACCGACCGAACCGAGTAAACGTAAGCTACTACGGTTACTCTCACGTACAAACGAATCGCCTTCTCGCATCATGGCGCGAATCGCAGTTGGAGCCGTATATAAAATAGAGACTTTGTGCTTATCGACCACATGACCAAGACGTGCCCATGTTGGATATTGAGGCACACCTTCAAACATTAAGGTTGTGGTGCCATTTGCAAGCGGTCCATAGATCAGATAACTATGGCCTGTAATCCAGCCTACATCGGCTGTACACCAGTACACATCATCTTGTTTTAAATCAAATACTTCTTTAAAAGTACTTGTTACATAGACTAAATAACCACCTGTGGTATGCAAGACCCCTTTAGGTTTACCTGTAGAACCTGAAGTATAAAGAATAAATAATGGGTCTTCTGCCTTCATAGGCTCTGGTGGACAGTTTGCATCAACCTCCATAATAATAAGGTGATACCACAAATCACGACCCGGCTTCATTTCAATCGGGTTCGCATTACGGTAAACCACAACTACATTTTCAACACACTCTGTACCCGGTAACTCTAGGGCCAAATCGACATTTTCTTTGAGTGGTAATAACTTACCGGCACGTAGACTTGAGTCTGCCGTAATGACAAGTTTAGCTTGGCTATCTTCAATACGACTTGCTAAAGAGTCTGGTGAGAAACCACCAAATACCACACAGTGAACCGCACCAATACGAGCACACGCTAACATGGCAATTGCAGCTTCAGTGACCATTGGCATATACAGCACAACGCGGTCACCTTTAACAATGCCATATTTCTTTAAAACGTTGGCAAAGCGGCAGACTTCGTCGTGTAATTCTTTATAAGAAACGATTTTATGGCGAGAAGGATGATCACCTTCCCAAATAATTGCAGGTTTATGAGGATGTTCTTTAAGATGCCTGTCTAGGCAGTTTGCCGACACATTCAACTCACCATCGGCAAACCATTCAATTTTGAAATTGTCTTTGTCAAAACTCGTATTTTTAACTTGGGTAAATGGCTTTATCCAATCGACAATTTTAGCTTGCTCTGCCCAGAATTCATCTGGGTTCTCGATAGAGTGTTGATAACGTTTAAAGTAGTCTGCTTCAACAGTACGAGCTGTTTTTTTAAATTCCTCTGGTACTGGATAGATCTCATTCATACGCAACTTCCTTGATCTTGTGCATCCCATCTCGAGACTGTGGCTATTATTTTACTGGATCTTATTTGCATGCCTTTGCAGTATGATGACTCTTTCAAAGTCCAAACAATGCGACTTTGGTCATATATTAACCACTTACTCAAGCATACGAAATTGTGAACATTTTTATAAAATTAAGTTGATTTAAAACATTTGTCTATAGCTTTTACTTTTATAATTTTTTCAAGATTTGATGGTTTTGATCATCAACAAAGATTATTTTGTCTCTTATACGCAACACAGGAATAAAATAATATGTTTGCCCAAACAACCTCCTCACGCCCACCACAGCTCCCATTTAAAGATAGCCCTTTTTCAATTCATGGGCGCTTTAATCGTATGAGCTATTTAGGTGGATATGGACTCATTTATTTAGTCACCCTCGTGGGTTATCTCATTTTGGCCTCATTTCTTGGAAGTTTCCAGCTTTCAAGCGATCTATTTAATTTTGAATTTTATAGCTCTCTTTCTGGAGCCAGTGCTTTAGTAGTCTGGGCTTTTTCGCTGTTTTTAATTTATTTAAATATTGTTCTCGTTGTTCGACGTCTGCACGATTTAAATAAGAGCGGCTGGATGGGGTTGCTGTTGCTCATTCCGGTTGTTCAATTCTTTTTTATGATTTATTTACTGCTTGCCTCAGGTACAGCAGGCACCAATCAATATGGTCCCGTTCGAGCTTCAACTTTTATAGAAAAACTCATGGCTTGGCTTATTTTAGTGGCTATTTTAATTAGCCTTATTTCAACAGCAGGAATTTTTTATTATTTCTCAGGGACCGATACCCTAGAGACACCGACACAAATCTTACAAAAAGGAACGGAATACTTTTAATTAAAAAACACTTTATTATTCAGATGAACTCATTATAGTAGGCGCACATTTTATCTCCTACTATGATGAAAGCTGAAAATTGCTTTCATAATTTTTTTAATTGAGACTTGTCGTGGCTGATGAACAAACATCCTTAACAGATGTCGCAAAAAATACAGGCGAACTTTTACAAGAGGCGGGTACTAAAACCACTCAAACAGTTTTAGCCCATACTGAAAAGTATCATGATGCCTACACCACAATCGATAAAATTGTGGATAGCTTCTGGGAACGTGTGCCTTATATTTGTATTGCGATTATCGTTTTTATTATTTTTTGGCTACTGACCAAATTATTTAAATTCTTTGTTCGCAAAACCTTAGAAAACCGCTCTTACACGCGTCAAAACCTAGTTTTGGTCTTAAACCGTGTAGGCAGTACAGCGATTCTATTCTTTGGTTTCTTAATTGCTTTGGTTATCTCGATTCCTGGGTTTACACCAGGCCAATTAATGAGTGCTCTAGGAATTGGTTCTGTCGCAATTGGTTTTGCATTTAAAGATATCTTTCAGAACTTACTCTCTGGTATTTTAATTTTACTCAGCGAACCTTTCCGTATTGGCGATGACATTATTGTCAACAACATGGAAGGAACCGTAGAAGATATTCAAATCCGTGCGACCTTTTTACGTTCACCCGATGGCCGTCGTATTGTTATTCCTAACGCGACTGTTTACACCAGTGCAGTAACTGTAAATACTGCATATCAACGTCGCCGCTGTGAATTTGTAGTCGGAATTGGCTATGAAGACGATGTCCAAAAGGCAAAAGCTGTCATTCTTAAACTACTCGACAACAGCCGTAATGTGCTTAGCCAACCTGCATTTTCGGTCAACGTAACGGCTCTTGCAGATTTCTCTGTCAATCTAACCGTTCGTTGGTGGGTAGACACAACGGAAACAACCACCTCTGCTTCGATTAGTGAAATTCAGGAATTGGTTGTAGATGCATTTGATGAAAACAACATCTCAATTCCATATCCGGTACAAGAAGTAAAAGTGTATCGTGGTGATCAACCAACTGAAGAAACTGTTAAGCCAAATGCTTAAGCTGCGAATAAGCGTCCTAAAATATAAGAAATAGACGTTTCAGTTCTTAAAATACGGTTGCCTAAGCTCACTGCTTGGCAGCCGTTTTTTGTGAGTAAATCAACCTCATAAGGGATGAAACCACCTTCTGGTCCGACCACAACACTACAGGCGTGATCAATATTAATTGGCATACTTTGCTCTGCATATGGATGGGCCACATAGGCAGGGCACTCTTCTGAAATAAACGTAGGCAAGACATCTTCAACAAAAGGCTTAAAGCGTTTATACATTTGAATTTCAGGAACAATCGTGTCCCCTGCTTGCTCAAGTCCCAAAGTAACGTAGTTGTCGATTTGCTGTAAAAAGGGAGTCTGCCAGTAACTTTTATCGACCCGATAACTATGAATCAGACTAATTTTTTCAACACCTAAAGTCACACTGTCCATAATTAAACGGCGTAAAACTTTAGGTCTGGGTAATGCCACAATTAAATGAACCGGAATTTTTGCAGGTACAGCTTCTTCACTGATAGGCTGAAGACAGACTTCTTGCTCGTGAATCGAAACAATTTCCGTGATATAACGCGCGCCGTTACGGATACCAACTTTCAGATTTTGGCCGACTGTAATATCAAGATGATCACGTAAATGCTGTAATTGGCGCTTTGAGTGAATTGACCACGTGTCTGACTGAATATCTTCAGACTCTAGTAAAACGATATTCATGGTTTATCGGCCAAATACCGGTTAATTACGCCAATATGTTTTTGCAATGAGCCTTGATTACGTTGTAAGACCTTATGCGCCTGCTCAACCACTTGCTTTGCTGCTTCCGGCTCGGCTAAACAAGCTATCCAGATTGCCACAACCTGCTCTGCATTTTGAGCAATTAGCACACCATTTTCATCAATGAATTCATCAACAATGGTTTGGAAGTTAAAATAACGAGGTCCAATTACTGTTGGAACATTTAAAACCATAGGCTCTAAAATATTGTGCCCACCACCAGGCTCATTTAAAGAACCACCCACAAAACACACCTGACTTAAGGCATACCATAACCAAAGCTCCCCCATACTATCAGCTAGATAAACCTGTGTACTGGTATGAATACTTTGGTTCAAACTTCTACGATGAGTAATTAAATCTAAGTTTTGGCAAATTTCAAATACTTCATCGAAACGTTCAGGATGTCGAGGTACAACAATACAAACTAAATCTGGATCTGACTTTAAATAAGGCTGAAGTGCCTGCAAAATTTGTTGTTCTTCTGGTGCATGTGTACTGGCAATTGTCAGGACTTTCCGTTGCCCCAAATACCATAACTGGTGTAGCTTTGCAGCCTGATTTACAAATGCTTCAGGGGCGTGAATATCAAATTTAATATTTCCAACCACCTGACTTTTTTGTTGATCTAAGCCAAGTTCTACATAACGTTGTCGAGTCGCATTATCTTGTGCCAGCACCCAGTCAATTTGTTTCAGCATTCCTGCCGTTAGACCTGAAACTCGGCTATAACCTTTCGCTGATTTTTCTGATAACCGCGCATTTAACAATAAACATGGAACATGCTGCTGTTTGGCTTGATCGATTAAATTTGGCCAAAGCTCTGTTTCAACCAATGCTAAAAGTTTTGGCTGATACAACTCAAAAAATTGTTTTAAAAGATACTTCTGATCAACAGGCAAATAAACTGCTTGAAACAAATCTAAATAAGGGGCTTTTAAAAATAACGATTTGGCACGTGCCTGCCCCGTTTTAGTCGTATTGGTCACTAAAACAGGTTGTCCAAGTTTAAGATAATGCTCGATTAAAGGCTGCGCGGCGTTAGTTTCTCCAACCGAGACAGCATGGAACCAGATTGCTCTCACATTCTTCGGAGATTCAAACGGCCCAAATCTTTCAAGACATTCCTGATTATATAATTCCTGGCTTTCTGCACGTTTTTTTATCCGCCAGCGGTAAAAAGGTTTTAATAAATGAAGTGCGGTGTTGTACCAAAAAGGGGTCGCCAAGCGGTTTGCCTCAAATAGTCAAAATTTAAAAACTGGGGAAAATATAACATAGATAGAAAAAATGGCAGAGTTTCGATACCTAAACTCTACCATTACAAGAAAAGCGATTTACTGAGTTCATAAATAAACTAGTCAGTAAACAGTCATTTCAAAAAATTTACGAAGCTTCTAGCGTTGGATAGTCTGTATAACCTTCAGCGCCTTTAGCATATAAAGTCGTTGGTTGAAGTTCATTTAAAGGCAAGTCTTGCTCTAAACGCTGTAAAAGATCTGGGTTGGCAATATATGCTTTACCAAAAGATACTGCGTCAGCTTCACCATCACGCAAAATACGTTTTGCCGACTCTGGTGTTAGATTTTCATTCGCAATCCATACACCGTTAAATTTTTCACGAAGTTTTGGACTAATGCTGTCGGCAGCTTCATATTCACGAGAGAAAATGAAAGCAACATTACGTTGATTCAATTGCTCAACGACATAACCAAATGTCGCTAACGGATTTTCATCACCCATATCGTGCGAATCACCACGCGGTGCAATATGAACACCAACTCGGCCAGCGCCCCACACTTCAATAAACGCATCAATCACTTCTAATAATAAACGTGCGCGGTTTTCAACTGGACCACCATACTCATCATTACGTTGGTTGGTGTTACTTTGAAGGAACTGGTCAATTAAATAACCATTTGCCGCATGTAACTCAACACCATCAAAACCAGCTGCTTTAGCCAATTCTGCTGAATGTTTATATTGAGCTACAACCTCCTTAATTTCTTCAATTGAAAGCGCGCGTGGCGTTACATATGGACGTTTAGGACGTAATAAACTCACTTCACCCGCAGGTTGAATCGCACTTGGTGCAACAGGAGTATCACCATCTAAAAGCTCAGGATGCGAAATACGGCCTACATGCCATAGCTGAGCTACAATTTTTGAACCTTGAGCATGCACTGCCTCAATAATTTTATTCCAAGCCTGTGCCTGCTCTTGTGACCATAATCCTGGAGTTTCTGCATAACCCACAGTTTTTGAACCAATCACTGTCGCTTCAGTCAAAATAAGACCAGCATTTGCACGCTGTTGATAATATTCAACCATTAAATCATTCGGTACTCGGCTTTCACCACTACGCGCACGCGTTAAGGGAGCCATTACCAATCGATTTTTAATTTCAAAATCACCAACCGTTAAAGGAGTATTGAGTTCAGCCATAGTCGCCTCGACTTACACTTTAAATAGTAATTAAAGTGTTTGTTTTAAATGTTCGATATATTGCTGAATCAAAGCTTCGTTACGTGAAAAATAAGACCATTGACCATATTTTTGGACCTGAATTAGGCCCGCCTGTTGTAAAACAGACAAATGATTAGACATTGTAGACTGTGCTACTTTACCCAATCGTTCAATATGACCTGCACAAACACCCTTCTCAAAACTACCACCACATTCTTCCACCGGTAAATAATGCGCAGGTTCTTTCAACCATTGTAAAATTTGCCGACGTAGCGGATTGGAAAGGGCTTTGCTAATTGCATCAATATCCATAGGCTCAACACGTCTTTTAAACGAACAAAGCTTTATTCAGCATTTCGAAAACATCATATCGCATTTTTGCGATATTCATATCTATTTTTTCCGATATTCATATCGCATTTTTTCGATTAACATTCAAAGGCTGAACTGCTTTGCCGTTTTAATCGCTAAAAATCCAAGAGTTCTACATATTCATAGATGAACTGTATTTAAACTAAAAGTTCAGCAGACTCTTATAAACCTTGTTTTAAGCTCGCCTCAATAAAGCGATCAAGGTCACCATCAAGAACAGCACCCGTATTAGAGTTTTCAACGCCCGTACGTAAGTCTTTAATACGCGAATCATCTAATACATACGAACGAATCTGGCTTCCCCAACCAATATCAGACTTCGAGTCTTCTAAGGCTTGAGCCGCTTCATTACGTTTTTGCATTTCCAACTCATACAGTTTCGCACGTAACTGTTTCCATGCATGGTCACGGTTAGCATGTTGTGAACGTTGGTTCTGACACGCCACCACAATACCTGTTGGAGTGTGAGTCAAACGAACTGCCGAATCGGTTTTGTTAATATGCTGACCACCAGCACCAGATGCACGGTAAGTATCTGTACGAACATCAGAAGGGTTGATATCAATTTCAATATTGTCATCAACTTCTGGGGAAATAAACACCGCAGAGAATGAGGTATGACGGCGGTTACCACTGTCAAATGGGGATTTACGAACTAAACGGTGTACACCTGATTCAGTGCGTAACCAGCCATAGGCATATTCACCTTCAACACGAATCGTTGCAGACTTAATGCCTGCTACATCGCCATCAGATACTTCCATAAGTTCTGCTTTAAAGCCATGACGTTCAATCCAACGCATATACATACGTAACAGCATAGATGCCCAGTCTTGTGCTTCAGTACCGCCCGAACCCGATTGAATCTCGACATAGCAAGGATTCGGGTCCATCGGATTGCTAAACATACGACGGAATTCAAGTTTAGCCAGTTCATCTTCGGCAGCACTAAGCTCAGACTGAACATCTTCAAGTAGACTTTCATCGTCGGCTTCTACGGCCAAATCTAGCATTGCTTTTGCATCTTCAAGCTGTGTTGATAAACCATCTAACACATTAATAACGTTTTCTAGTTCGCCCTTTTCTTTCGCCATTGCTTGAGCACGGCTTTGGTCATTCCAGATCGCAGGGTCTTCTAACTCACGTAAAACTTCTTCTAAACGTTCTTTTTTCAGATCGTAGTCAAAGATACCCCCGTAGTGTTTGGCTACGATCAGTTAAGTCTTTCAATTGGTTTAGATAAGGATTAATTTCCACGCGAGTGTTCCCATAAAAGCAGATAAACAGTCGATTATTTTAGCATAGCTGCGGTTATCTTCGAACCTGCTTTGTATTTCTCATTATATTTCACTCATTTAATTTCTAAATTTTCTTCACTCCATTTTAAGTTTAATCTGTAATATCCACATACAAAATTGGGTACTTTTACAGCATTTTTTATGATCTACACAAAATATCCTTAATTTTAATAAAATAAAACATTCTTAATTTTTATTTAATAATCAATATTTTAATTAAAACTCATTTACACAAAATGAACATGGTTACAATACGGTTACTTGAGCAAGATTGACGCATAAGCATTTTGGTCTAGACTAAAAGTTGTAACAAAACATTTATAAAATCGCTTTTTAGAGGGGAGAGATTCCATGAAAAAACTAGCAATTGCATCAGCTCTTTTATCTGCACTGGCAGTAAGTGGCGCAGCAAACGCTTACCAAGCTGAAGTTGGTGGTTCTTACAATTATCTTGATCCAGATGACGGCAGCAGTGTAAGCAAATTCGGTGTTGACGGGACTTATTACTTTAATCCTGTTCAAACTCGTAACGCTCCACTTGCTGAAGCAGCTTTCTTAAGCCGTGCAAGTAATGTTAACGCTCTTATCAACTATGGCGATAACAGCGGTACTAAAGACACTCAGTATGGCGTAGGTGTTGAATACTACGTTCCTAACTCAGATTTCTACCTTAGCGGTGATGTAGGCCGTAATGAGCGTGAAATCGATAACACCAATATTGATAGTAAAGTAACAACTTATGCAGCTGAAGTAGGTTATTTACCAGCTCCTGGTTTATTACTTGCTCTAGGTGTTAAAGGTTACGACGAAAAAGACGGTAAAGACGGCGCTGATCCAACAGTTCGTGCTAAATACGTAACTCAAGTAGGTCAACATGACGTAAACCTTGAAGCGTTTGGTGCGTTTGGTGACCTTGACGAATATAAAGTTCGTGGTGACTACTACATCGATAAAACTTTAAGTCTTGGTGTAGATTACTACAATAACGACTTAACGGATAAAGATGAATTTGGTATTAATGCTAAAAAATTCTTAAATCAACAAGTAAGTCTTGAAGGTCGTATTGGTTTCGGTGACAACGATAACACTTATGGTGTTCGTGCAGGATACCGCTTCTAATATCGTTTAAAAGCACATAAAAAAATCCGCTCTAATGAGCGGATTTTTTTTATTGGTTTAAATGCACAATACGCAATTGCAAACTTACATTGCCATTAAATGCATTACGATCCATTTCATATACTAAATGAACTTCATCTCGCATAGGATTAAATTCAAAACGACCAGCTGCATTAAATGCAATCGCATCAAAAGTATATTGATCTAGGGCTAACCTAAGTTTTAAATGTGTTTCTTTAAGCCAGCGATAATCGACAACTTTAAAATGTCCTTCAAACTGAGGAAAAGGGAATTTTTGCCCCCATGGTCCAAGCTGCTCTATCCAGTCTAATGTGTCTAGCTGCAAAGCAGAAGCTGGTAACTCTCCATCCGTCCATAGTGTTGCTTGGAATAGAGATTCTTCCATGGCTGCAACACAGCCAGTAAAAACAGTTTTAAAAGCATCAAAGTTTTCTTTTCGAATCGTTAAGCCAGCCGCTGCCGCATGTCCACCAAAATGACTCACTAATTCTGGATGTTGTTCAGCAACTTGTTCAATCGTATCTCGAATATGTACTCCATCAATTGAACGCGCAGAGCCTTTAATATGGATACCATCTTCATCTGGTGCAAAAACAATAGTTGGGCGATGGAACTGTTCTTTTAAACGCCCTGCTACAATTCCAATCACACCTTGATGCCAACTCTCTTCAAAGAGTACAAGGGCTTGTGGAATATTTTCTTTTGAAAGTTGCAAGCTATCTAAAGCAGATAAAGCTTGTTGCTTCATCTCCCCTTCTATCTGGCGTCGCTCTATATTGAGTTGATTTAATTGCTGAGCAATTGGATAGGCAGTTTCCATATTCTCTGCAAGCAAACATTCAATCCCAATACGCATGCTTTCCATACGTCCAGCAGCATTAATCCGGGGTCCTATAACAAATCCTAGATCTTGTGCACGTAATGAACTCGCCTCTCTACCAGCAATATCCAATAGCGCTAAAATTCCAACTCGGCATTGGTGTTGTTGGATTCGCTTTACGCCTGCATCCACCAATATACGGTTGTTATAATCTAATACAGCAACATCGGCATAAGTCCCCAAAGCCACTAAATCTAGATATTGAGTGACTTTACTTGTACTTTTGCCTTGCTTGTTACGTAAACTTGCCAAATTCGCCAGCACATAAAATGCAACGCCTACTCCTGCAAGCGCTTTACTTGGAAAATCACAACCTAACTGATTTGGGTTAACAACTGCTTGTGCCGGAGGTGTTTCTTTAGTTGTTAAATGGTGGTCGGTAATAATGACCTGCATATCCAAGGCCTGAGCAGTTTCTACACCTGCATGGCTGGAAATTCCATTATCGACAGTAATTAATAGATCTGGTTGATAAGTTTGATGAGCAAGCTCTGCAATTGCAGGTGTAAGCCCATAACCGTACTTAAATCGATCGGGAACCAAATAGTCGACTTGTGCCCCCATATCGCGCAGCACCAATACCATTAACGCGGTGCTGGTTGCTCCATCGGCATCATAGTCCCCGACAATAACAATCTTTTTCTGCTCATCAATGGCTTGATCCATTAATGCTACAGCGGTTTCTAGACCTTTGAGCTCTGGAGCAAGCAAATTCTTAAGCTTGAGCTCTAATTCCTGTTCAGATTGGACTCCACGTCTTGCCAAAATCTCGGCAATAAACGGCGGCACGCCCTGAAACTGTTCAGGGCGTGTCAATAAAGGTCTTTGTTTGATTTGTATTTTTGTCATTTAAGGCATCAGCCGGTGCAACATCCATTGACCGTCGATTTTTTCATAACTCAAGCGGTCATGTAAACGATTTGGTCGCCCTTGCCAGAATTCATAATAATCCGGTTGCAGACGATAGCCTCCCCAGAACTCTGGCTTATTAAGCACTTCACGACTTTCGACTTGCTGTTGTAAGTCGTGAAAGCGCTGCTGTAATAGCTCTCTGCTTTCAATTTTACCACTTTGTGGAGTACTGATATGCGCTGCAATCTGGCTATCACGTGGCCGTTTAAGGTAATAGTCTGTAGATTCCTGTTCAGAAATTTTTACTACATGACCACCAACTCTCACCTGGCGCTCTAGACTCGGCCAGTAAAATAATAATTCAGCATATGGGTTTTCTGCCAAATCTATACCTTTCTGACTGTCATAGTTAGTATAAAAATCATAGCCAGCTTCTGTAGCACCGCGCAACAAAACTGTTCGAACATGTGGTCTGCCATTAGCACCCGCTGTTGCTAACGACATGGCATAAGGTTCATGCAAATTGGCAGCTAGAGCATGGTTAAACCAACCAAGAAACTGCTGATGAGGGTTTGATTCAACCTGCCCCTCACGCAATTCTCCTTGCTCATAGCTCAAGCGTAATTCACTTAAATCTTTGATGACATCACTCATGTCATGCACCTTATGCGACTTGTGCTTGTGAACGAACTGAATCTGCTAAATGCTGAGCTAAAGCGTTCACTTCGTGCTCATCGTCACCTTCAACCATGACACGAATCACAGGCTCTGTTCCTGACTTACGAATCAAGATACGTCCACGGCCTTTGAGCTGTGCTTCTGCTTTATCAAATTCAGTAACCAAGGCCGGAATAGAATATGGATCAAGCATTTGTTCTAAACGTACATTTAAAAGAACTTGTGGGAATAGTTTAAAGTCTTGAACCAATTCATGAAGAGCCTTATTTTGCTCGACCATCACCGTTAAAACTTGAAGTGCAGCGATAATGGCATCACCAGTCGTACTCTTGTCTAGAGTTAGAATATGACCAGAAGGTTCGCCACCTGTCACCCAACCATTTTCTTCTAAAGCCTGTAATACATAGCGGTCACCGACTTTTGCACGAACAAAATTAACATTTGCTTTTTCAAGTGCAACTTCAAGTGCCATATTACTCATGACAGTACCAACAATACCAGCTGGCTTATTTTGCGCCTGAGTCGCCAAAATATATAAGATATGGTCACCATCAATTAAGTTACCAAACTTATCAACCATCACAACACGGTCAGCATCGCCATCAAAGGCAATCCCTAAATCTGCTTGGTGCTCAACCACTGCTTTTTGTAAGTGTTCAGGATGTGTTGAACCACAGCTTTCATTAATATTTAAGCCATCTGGTTCATTATATAAAGCAATGACTTTTGCACCTAGCTCACGGAAAACTGAAGGGCCAACGCTATATGCAGCACCATGAGCACAGTCCAACACAATCTTTAAATTATTTAAATCAAAGTGGTAAGGGAAAGTAGATTTACAAAATTCGATATAACGACCGTTTGCATCATTTACACGAACACTTTTACCTAAGTTTGCAGTGTCCTCAATGAATAAGTCTTTTTCTAATTCAAGGTTAATTTCTTCTTGTAATGAATCAGGTAATTTTTTGCCTTCACTTGAGAAGAATTTAATCCCATTATCATAATATGGATTATGTGATGCAGAAATAACAATACCTGCATGTGCATGCAAAGCACGAGTAAGGTGTGCAATTGCTGGTGTTGGTAATGGACCAAGTAGATGAACATAGACGCCAGCAGCGTTTAAGCCTGCCTGCAAAGCAGATTCTAAAATATAACCAGATAAACGTGTGTCTTTTCCTAATACAACGAGCGGTTTATTTTTTGGACTCGTTCGTTTTAATACCTTCCCTGCAGCAAAACCGAGTTTTAAAGCAAACTCTGGAGTAATAGGCATTTGCCCAAATTTTCCACGAATACCATCCGTTCCAAAATAACTCATAGCTTATCTCATTCTTACGCCACTTCAGCGGTGGCACACTTCATATATGGCAATTCCGCCATATTTCTTTTCGTTAGATTTACTTTACACCAAAAACAAAAAGCCGTCAGTGTAATGACGGCTTTCTTCATTGTTTTGGTTACCAAAATCTAACCAACACGATAGTTTGGAGCTTCTTTAGTAATCGTTACATCATGAACATGTGACTCAGACATACCTGCTGAAGTAATTTTCACAAATTTCGCATTTTGGCGAAGATCTTCAATCACTGATGAACCTGTATAACCCATCGATGAACGTAAACCACCCATCATTTGATGAACGATGTTACCCATTGGACCTTTATATGGAACACGGCCTTCAATGCCTTCTGGTACTAACTTCTCAGCACCCGCTTTTGAGTCTTGGAAATAACGGTCAGCAGAACCGGTTGCTCCCGCCATTGCACCTAATGAACCCATACCACGATATGCTTTGTAGTAACGACCTTGGAAAAACTCAACTTCGCCAGGCGCTTCTTCAGTACCAGCTAAAAGTGAACCAACCATGATTGTACTTGCGCCCGCACCGATCGCTTTTGCCATATCGCCAGAGAAGCGAATACCGCCATCTGCAATTAAAGGAATTTGATCTTTCAGTGCATTAGCAACGCTGTCAATCGCAGAAATTTGTGGCATACCAATACCTGCCACAATACGTGTCGTACAGATAGAACCAGGACCAATACCGACCTTGACTGCATCTGCACCTGCATCTAACAATGCTAATGCAGCGTCACCAGTTGCGATGTTTCCGCCAATTACTTGTACTTGAGGGAAGTTTTGTTTCACCCAACGTACACGTTCAATTACACCAGCTGAATGACCATGTGCTGTATCAACAACAATTACGTCAACACCAGCTTCAACCAATGCTTCTACACGACTTGGTGTATCAGCACCTGTACCTACCGCAGCACCAACACGTAAACGACCAAGATCATCTTTACAACTGTTTGGATAACTCTCAGCTTTACGGAAGTCAGTCACTGTAATTAAGCCTTTAAGTTCGTTGCTCTCGCCAACGACCAAGACTTTTTCAATACGGTGTTTTTGCAATAATGCTTGAATATTTTCTTTAGACTCACCTTCACGTACAGTCACCAAACGATCTTGGCCTGTCATGATGTTGCTAACTGGTTGTTCTAAATTGGTTTCAAAACGCGTATCACGGCCTGTCACAATACCAACAACCTTGCCGTCTTTAACAACAGGTACACCGCTAATGTTATTAGCAGTGGTAATTGCAATCAGTTCACGTACTGTAGTTTCAGGTGTTACAGTGATAGGGTCTTTCACCATACCCGCTTCGAATTTCTTTACACGGCGTACTTCTGCAGCTTGAGCAGCAATATCCATGTTTTTGTGCAAAATCCCGATACCGCCATTTTGTGACATCGCAATCGCCATACGTGACTCAGTCACTGTATCCATTGCAGCAGAAACTAATGGGATATTTAAATGAATGCCGCGAGTTAAACGTGTCTTTAGAGAGACATCTTTTGGGAGAACAGTAGAGTAGGCAGGAAGTAATAAGACATCATCGAAGGTTAGCGCTTCTTGAACGATGGTCAGCATAACAATCTCACTGGTAAATTCCGTGAGCTATTATAAACAAATTTCAATGCAATTTTCATATTATCTTTGCCTTTTTCAGCAATAGATATCGGCCTACTCTAAATAATTCCCACTTAATTATACTTTTAGCTCTATTTTCTAGCTCTTATCTTTTTATAACCCAGAACTTCATCTGGGTTAATTATTAGAAATAATATTTAGATTTATGCAGGGCAACTAAAAATTTGCTCTGACATTAAATCGACACCACAAGGTAAAATTTCAATCCAATCTAAAAATTGATTAATCATTTCTTTACCAATAAATGGGCTGCCATGCTGTGGAACAATCATTTCAATATCCATCTGACGGACCATGTTGACCCATAAACGGATGACCTTATTTGAACACATATAACGTTGGTGAAAAGCTTTCATTTTCATAACATGCGTATCGAAATCTGTTAAAGGTTGGCTAGCATCCTCAACAATCGAGGCACCCATATCACCAGAAAATAAAATTTTAGCGACTGGATCATAGAACTGGAAATTACCCACCGAATGTAGAAAATGGGCTGGAACCACCACAAGTTTTGATTCCCCCAATTGAATCACTTGACCGCGATCTGGTAGTTCAATAAGGCGATCTTCCCAATTCCCTTTCATACGTTCACTCATGAATGCAGAATTTAGGTGCGGTAAAAATCGTGCCCATAATTTAGAAGCGACCACTTTGGCATCGGTATAGACCAACCAGCGTGGCATTGAAGTAATAATGTCTGGATCCTGATGAGAAGCCATCACATAATCCAGATTTTTTAATCGCGTATATTTATTAAGTTCCATGGTCAACGGAACATAGGTCAAATCGCCACCTGGGTCGATCACCGCAGCTCGTTCATGATCAATAATTAAAAATTGATTGGCTTGTATGCCTTCCCCTTTGACCAAACTGGTAAAACTAATACATTTATGTACGCCATTATCAAATAATATCTGCGATGTTGTATTTTCAAACCCCATACAATTCCCCAAAAAAAACTTTAAATATTAGATATTTTTATATCCATACTAAAATAAAGGGATTCGATAATTCTTGCAATGAATTGCTTTATTTTTCTCATAATATTTTAAAATAGCTTTTACTTTTCTTATTTTATAAATGAATCATAATGTTATTTAAAATTAATTCACAATAAATTAAAATAATTCTCATTATCAGTTTTGTCTTTTGCGCTGTCTAGGCCTCCCATGAACCAATCACCTTATTTTTCAAGCTCCAAAACATTGTTAGCAGTTGCTATTTTTAGTTCGATGACAGCAAGTCATGCTGATGAAACAGCAGAACAAAAAAATTCGACCAGTGTGCTACCCACAATTTCTATTCAGGCGCAAAAAGAAACCACCTCCCCGTATGTCGCAACGAAAGCAAACTCTGCCTTAAAATCAGATGCGCCCTTGTTTAAAACTGCGCAGTCGGTTTCAGTAGTAACACGTGAACAGCTCGATCAGAAACAAGCAAGAACCTTAGCAGATGCACTTGAAGGTGTTGCAGGAGTAGAAGCTGGAAAACTAGGTCGTCGTGGTTGGGATGATTTCGTTATTCGAGGGCAGACATCTTCTGATTCAGTTTATGTAGATGGCTTAAGAGTTGGACAAAATACTTTTGTTGCCACTGAGCTATCAGGTATAGATCAGGTACAAGTTTTAAAAGGTCCCGCATCTATTAATTTTGGTTTGGTTGCTCCAGGCGGCATGGTGAATTTAGTCACTAAACGCCCTGAAGCAGAAAACTTTGCACGTGCTAGCATGACTTATGGTAGTTACAACCTTAAAGAAGGTACATTCGATTTAAACTATAGCCCTAATAATAGTGAAAAAGGTGCTTTCCGTTTAAATGGTCGTATCTCTGACCAAGATGACCCGACAGATTATGTATATTTTAAAAATTACTATATTTCCCCTTCTTACAACTTTGACTTAGGGGATAACACCGACCTTTCTATCATCGCAAGCTATCAACATCGCGAATATATTCGTCAGCAAGGTTTACCCGTCATAGGTACTTTAAAAGACAACCCTAACGGCGCTATAGACCGAAGTTTATATATTGGCGACCCTAACTTCGGTAAATATGAAGCCGATGTTTACCGTACTGGTTATACGTTTAAACATGCCTTTGATAATGGCTGGAACTTCAATCAGAATTTTGCCGTACAAAAAACTGAAATGGATGGTACAGCTGTTTTTGCTCGAACAGGCACAAATTTCTGGGCAAAAAACAAACAAGGTGAAATCGACTACACGACCATTAGCCGTAAAAATAACAGCCGCCACCAAATTATTGATAACTTAAGTTTTGCCATCGATAACCGTTTAAATAAACAGTTTGATTTATATGGCATGCAACACGACGTTAATATTGGCGTAGATGCTTTTCAGGAAAAAAGTGATTACACCAATGATAAATATGACATTGGCGATTTAAATATTTATAACCCCGTTTATGGTCAAAACGTGACATTGACGCAAAATGTTCGTGATATTAATCGCCTCAAATATTTAGGGCTCTATTTACGTGACCGTATTCAACTTAATGACCAATTGCTTTTAAGCTTGTCTGGACGCCAAGACTGGGCACAAACCCAAAGCACAAGTTTAGTTACAAGTAATGCGACTAAACAATCAGACAATGCATTTACGGGTAGCGCCTCTGTCATGTATACCCTTAATGACATTGTGGCTCCTTATGTTAGCTACGCCACTTCATTTACACCTAACAGTGGTACTGATGTAAATAACAATCCGTTCAAACCTGAAGAAGGGAAACAGGTCGAAGTCGGGATGAAGTTACAAAGCCCTAATCAACGAATTCAAGGCGCTATCGCTTGGTATGATTTAAAACGTCAAAATGTTTTAGTTACTGATACCGTGAATAGTGGCTATAAAGTACAACGCGGCGAACAGTTAACACGTGGTATTGAAACTGAACTCAGCGCAGAAATTTTAGAAGGCTTAAAATTAACGGCTGCATATACCTACACAATTGATGCGGAAATTAGTAAAGATGCAAACACGAGTAATGTAGGAAAAGCACTCGACAATATTCCTGAGCATGCATATAGCTTGTCAGCACGCTATAAATTTGACCCTGCATCAAAACTTGGTTGGTATGTTGGCGGCGGGTTCCGCGGTGAAACGTATAAAACTGTCGATGGCTTAGATGTTCATGTTCCAGGCTATACAGTCTTTGACACTGAAGCTGGCTATGACGCTGGGCATTGGGGCGCTCAACTTGCTATCCGCAATCTATTTGATAAAGATTACTATGCAGGTGCGCTGAATGAGAATTTAGTGACGCTCGGCAACCCACGCCAAATTAACTTTACAGTGAAATTTAACTACTAAAACGACCGACAAAAAACGCACTCGAATTGAGTGCGTTTTTTTATGGCAGGTTTAAATGTTTTAGAAGAAATAATGCTGCACTAAAGTAGAGACACCTACAATTAAGAAAATAGCCGCACCAATTTTATGAATGAGTGAGATAGATAAACGTTCAGCTAATTTATTACCAATAAATACAGCTGGTGCATTAGCAATCATCATACCTAAAGTTGTACCCAGCATAACCCAGAAAATACTGTCGTAACGAGCAGCTAAGGCCACTGTTGCAATCTGCGTTTTATCGCCAATTTCAGCCAAGAAGAACAAGATAAAGGTTGCGCCAAAAACACCAAATTTTTGCCATCTATTAATGCTATCTGTTTCATCATCTAACTTATCTGGAATAAGCATCCAGAACGCCATACCAATAAAACTACCCGCAAGAACCCAAACCAAGATTTCAGGGCTCAAGACGGTCGTAATCCACTGTCCAAGCACAGCAGAGATACCATGGTTAATTAAAGTTGCTAACAGAATCGCAATGAGAATAGGGATTGGCTTACGGAAACGTGCAGACAGTAAAAGGGCGAGTAATTGAGTTTTATCGCCCATTTCAGCTAGGGCAACAATTGAGGTAGAAATCAGAAATTCTTGCATGTCGTTTCTCTGGCTAGCATAAATGCCCATGATCTACCCCTCCTGCTAGCCAAATATCTGCAGAGTGGTAAATCAAAGGTCTTGCCAACTCGGAAACGATGAGACGTTTAAGCTATGATGACCATGTTCTGTTGAACAATTATGTTGATCATCACCTATTCATTCAGAAATGAATAGCGGCTACTCCCCAATGAAGTATGTGCTTATTATATTCGAGCAGTTCTATTTTTCAAACAAAAAATTTTATCCATGCCCACACTAACAACCGACCTAAGCCCAATAGTAAGGCTAAACAAATACTTAAGTTAATAAACCCCAAATTGTTAATGCCTGCTATATGCTGTGACTGAAATTCAAACGGCAAAATAAGCATTGCTACAAATACTTCCAACCCCATTGCAACGTAAGTCATCCATTCCCAAGGAAAGTGTAAAACACTGATCCATACCCCCATTAATAAAAATACAATCAATAGGATTGGTACCATGATTTTTAAAAAACCCACCATTTATTATTTCTCCTTTACCTAATAACGAGAAATTTCTCCTCTCTCGACACTTCCTTCTTCGTCTTTAGATTAACCTAAAACCAATTAAATTAAATACCAAAATAAAAACCCCGCCGAAGCGAGGTTTTAATGATTCATTTCAAAATATTAGATTAATAAAGTACGAATATCTTTAAGAAGTTTCGTAAGTTTATTGGTAAAGCGAGCAGCGTCTGCACCATTAATTACACGGTGGTCATAAGACAACGACAACGGCAACATTAAGCGTGGATCAAAGTCTTTACCATTCCAAACCGGTTGCATCGTTGCAGGTGAAATACCCAAAATCGCAACTTGCGGCCAGTTTACAAGTGGTGTAAATGCTGTACCACCAATTGCGCCTAAACTTGAAATGGTGAAATTCGCACCTTGCAAGTCTTTCGGTGTTAATTTCTTATCACGTGCTTTTTGACCTAACACACCCAATTCAACTGCAATTTGCTTAATTGATTTTTGGTCTGGGTTACGAAGTACTGGCACAGTTAAACCATCAGGTGTTGCTACCGCAATTCCCATATGGATTTCATTGCGCAAGAGCACTGATTTACCATCATCAGATAGATGACCTGCGAACTCACGCTCTTCTTTCAACAAATACGCAACCGCTTTGATAATGAATGCCATAATCGTCAGGCTGATACCTTCTTTTTTGAAGTTGCCTTTCAGTTCATTACGCCAATCTTCTAACTCAGTAATGTCAGCCAAATCAAACTGGGTGACTTGCGGAATAAAGTTGTTCAATGACAATTGCGGAATTGATACTTGCTGCAAACGCGTCAGTACTTTTTCTTCCACGCCACCAAACGCAGTGAAGTCAGGAAGCTTTGGCAAACCTGAAACTGCTGGTGCAGCCGCAGCTACTGGAGCCGCTTGTGGTGCAGTTAAACGAGTCTTCACATAAGCAAAGATATCTTCTTTAATCACACGACCATGTTCACCAGAAGTTTTAACTTGTGATAAAACCACACCAAGTTCACGAGCAAGCTTACGAACAGCAGGGCCAGCATAAACTTTAGCGTTTTCAGCTTCTTGCTCTTTCGTCAACTTGTCAGTACCAGAAGCAGCCACAGGTGCCGACTGAGCCGGAGCTGCAGCTTTAGGTGCTGCTGTCTGTGGAGCTGGAGCCGCTACTTCTGCTTTTGCCGCTGGAGCTGCCGCAGGTGCTTGGCCTTCAGCTTCAATTGTTGCAAGCAATATACCTTGTGAAACTTGTTGACCTGCTTGCAAGTGAATCGCTTTCACAACGCCCGCAACAGTACTTGGAACTTCTACAGTTGCTTTATCTGACTCAACAACAACAAGGCTTTGGTCTACATCAACTTTATCGCCAACTTGTACCAAGATTTCAGCAACAACTGCTTTATCTACGCCCAAATCAGGAACGTTAATATCAACTGGACCAGATTGAGTAGCAGCCGCAGCTACAGTTTCTTGTTGAACTGGAGCAGGCGCTGCCGCTGGGGCTGCTGTAGAAGCAGGAGCTTCAACTGGCGTACTTGATGCAGATGTTGTTTTCACTTTAATGAGCACAACACCTTCTTTAACTGTATCGCCTTCTTTAACTTGAATGCTTTCTACAGTACCAGCAACACTGCTTGGCACTTCTACAGTTGCTTTGTCAGATTCAACAACAACGATGCTTTGCTCAACATCGATTTGCTCGCCAACTTTTACTAAAATTTCACCAACTAGTGCTTTTTCAACACCAATATCTGGAACTTGAACTTCAACCACTTGGCTAGTGGTTGCAGCTGCTGGTTGTGCAGCAACTTGTGGAGCTGTAGCAGGTGCTTCTTTTTCAGCTGCTGGTGCAGGTTTTGCAACTTCTTCTGCTTGAGCTACAGATGCAGCACCCTCAGCTTCAAGTTCAAACAATACCGTACCCTCAGTTACGCTATCACCTTCTTTGATCAAGATGCTTTTCACTACGCCTGCTGAAGTGCTAGGCACTTCAACAGAGGCTTTATCTGACTCAAGCAAAACAAGGCTGTCATTTTCAGCAATGCTGTCACCAACTTTTACCAAAATTTCAGCAACAACTGCTTTATCTACACCAATATCAGGGGTCTTAATTTGCATGCTTAGTTCCCCTCACCTGTTTGCGCTTCATGGTATTCAGCAACTGCTTGAACTTCTGGATGTGCTTGTGGAGCCCATGCCACTGGACGATCAGTATCTAACTCAAAGTTAGAAATTGCATCTTTAACTAAACGTGCATCTACTTCACCTTCGTCAGCTAATTTTTTCAAAGTAGCAACAACGATATGTGCAGCATCAACACCAAAGAAACTACGCAAGTTAGCACGTGTATCTGAGCGACCATAACCATCTGTACCCAACGCAACAAATGGGCGGCCATCTGGAAGATAGGCACGGATTTGTTCGCTATACGCACGCATATGGTCTGTTGCTGAAACAACAATACCTTCTGTACCGCGTAATTGTTTAGAGACCCAAGACTCTTTCACTTCTTCAGTAAGTGGGTGTAAACGGTTGTATTCTTCACAAGCCATACCATCACGAGACAACTCATTGAAGCTTGTTACACTCCAAACGTTTGAATGGATTTGGTATTCATCACGTAAGATTTTCGCAGCTTTGATCACTTCACGAAGAATTACACCTGAACCAAGTAATTGAACAGTTGCTTTTTCATCTTTTTCGAACAAGTACATACCACGTTTAATGCCTTCCTCAGCGCCTTCAGGCATTGCAGGATGCTCGTAGTTTTCGTTCATTACAGTTAGGTAATAGAACACACGCTCTTGGTTCACATACATACGTTGTAAACCATCATGTACGATTACAGCCAACTCATAACCAAAACATGGATCGTAAGATACACAGTTTGGAATCGTGTTCGCCAAGATATGTGAATGACCATCTTGGTGCTGTAAACCTTCACCGTTCAATGTGGTACGACCAGCAGTAGCACCTAACAAGAAACCTTGAGCTTGGGCATCACCCGCAGCCCATGCAATGTCACCAATACGTTGGAAACCAAACATTGAGTAGTACATGTACATTGGAATCATTGGCAAGTTATTCGTTGAATAACTTGTTGCCAACGCAGCCCATGCGCTCATCGCACCAGCTTCGTTAATTCCTTCTTGTAACATATGACCGTCACTTGCTTCACGGTAATGCATTAACTGTTCTTGGTCTTCTGGGGTATATTTTTGACCGTGAGCAGCATAAATACCAAGCTGACGGAACATACCTTCTAGACCAAAAGTACGCGCTTCATCTGGAACGATTGGCACTACGCGGTCTTTAATTGCTTTTTCTTTAAGTAAAGAAGCAATTAAACGCACCATCACCATGGTAGTTGATTGTTCTTTGCCTGCAGAACCTTTTAATACTGCATCAAATACAGATAATTCAGGAATCGCTAAAATTTCACTCTCTTTACGACGTGCAGGTAAATAGCCACCTAAAGCTTCACGACGCGCCTTCATATACTTCATTTCTGGAGAGTTTTCACTTGGGCGATAGAATGGAAGCTCTTCTAATTGATCATCTGTAAATGGCAGGTTAAAACGGTCACGTACATATTTCAAAGAATCAATCTGCATTTTTTTGATTTGGTGAGTCTTATTCACCGCTTCAATTTCTTCAGACAAACCATAACCTTTAACAGTTTTCGCAAGAATAACTGTTGGCTGACCTTTGGCTGTCATTGCTTCTGCATAGGCAGCAAAAACTTTGTACGGGTCATGACCACCACGGTTAAGATTATCAATGTCTTCATCGCTTAAATCTTTTACAAGTTCCGCAGCTTCTGGGTACTTGCCAAAGAATTTCTCACGTGTATATGCACCACCTTTCACTTGATAGCGCTGGTACTCACCATCAACTGTTTCGCCCATTACCGCTTTTAAAGCGCCTGTGCTGTCTTTTGCAAGTAACGGATCCCAATGACGACCCCATACCACTTTAATGACACGCCAGCCTGCGCCACGGAATAAAGATTCTAATTCTTGAATGATTTTACCGTTACCACGTACAGGGCCATCTAGACGCTGTAAGTTACAGTTAACCACCCAAATTAGGTTATCAAGCTTTTCACGACCAGCAAGTGAAATTGCACCAGTACTTTCTGGCTCATCCATTTCACCATCACCAAGATAAGCCCAGACTTTACGATTTTCTTCTTTGATCAAGCCACGATTCATCAAATATTTTTGAATGTGCGCTTGATAAATCGACATGATTGGACCAAGACCCATTGATACAGTTGGGAATTGCCAATAGTCCGGCATTAAATATGGATGTGGATAGCTTGGTAAACCGTTACCGCCAACTTCACGGCGGAAATTACTTAACTGTTCTTCAGTCAAACGCCCTTCAAGGAATGAACGAGCATAAATACCAGGAGCACAATGTCCTTGGTAATAAATCATATCTCCGCCAAAGTTATTGCTGTTTGCGCGGAAGAAATGGTTAAAACCTACGTCATATAATGTTGCACTTGATGCGAAGCTCGCCAAGTGTCCACCTAAATCATCACCTGTTTTATTCGCGCGAAGTACCATTGCTAAGGCATTCCAACGAATCAATGCACGAATACGGCGTTCCATATCTTGGTCGCCTGGCATTGCAGGTTGTTCTTCAACAGAAATTGTATTTAAGTAAGGTGTATTGAGACGTTGAATGGGAACATGCTTGGCAATTGCTTGTTGGTAAAGTTTTTCCAATAAGAATGCCGCGCGCTCAGTTCCCATATGTTGTAAAACTGAATCGAATGCATCTTGCCACTCTTGGGTTTCTTGTGCATCGGAGTCACCGTAAAACGCCATAATTCACCTGTTCCTTGTTCTTTAATCTACTTTGTATTTTTACCACGTTTTACCCCTCTCTAGTTATTGCCACGGGTGAATGTGAGGGGGGCCTATTATTTTCTGAATGAATAGTCATTGACCGAGCATTAAACAAAATAACAAAAAAACGCCAATAATGGCGTTTTTTTATACAATCTTTACGTTAAAAAAGGTTTAAGTTAATTTCAGATTCATAAATTTAATAACCTTAACCTTTTTAACTATGCTTTTAAGGAAGCATCGCCAAGTAAGTTGTTGGATTCTTACGTTGACCATCTTTTACTACTTCGTAGTGCAAATGTGGACCAGTACAGCGACCAGTACAACCTACATTGGCAATATGTTCACCTGCAGAGACTTGTTCACCTACACGCACCATTAAACGAGAAGCATGCGCATAGCGTGTTAAATAGCCATTACCATGGTTAATTTCAACATATTGGCCATAGCCTGTACCCCAACCAGATTTGGTTACAATACCTGGGCCTGTAGCATAAATTGGTGTACCACTTGGAGCAGCCATATCCAATCCGCCATGATGTTCGGCACGGCCACCCATCGTACGGCCACCAAAGTTGGAAGAAACACGCACTGTATCAGGAAGAGGATGTGAAACTAACCACGAATAAGCATTTGAAGAAGAAGTATTGAAAGAGTTCTTAGCTGTCGTATTGCCATATTTTTTAGCGAGTGACTCATTGTTGAGCTCAACCGTTTTTTGGCGTAAGGTCACTGAAACTTTCGCACTCGCTGGAAGATCTAAATCATCAGGATGAGTGTATGAACCTTGAGATAATGTTTTTGATAGTTGTTCCAATCGATCTGAATCAGTAGATTGGTTAATTGTTTGATAATCTGCAAAAGCAACTGATGCTGCCGAAGCGGCAAGTGAAAACGCTAATAAAATACGACGCGTGTGCATAAAAACCTCTTGAAACTGTTCTTACTTAAGTTCCTTATGATCTCTTCCTTGATATCGATTGAAATGAACGCTTAAGATGAAGACAAGAATCTATCCGAGAATGACCCATGTCTAAACCCGATAACGTTTTTCAACAATCCGGAAAACACATAAAAACAGGAAACCTTACGTTTCTAACAACGCAAGTCGCGCAATGGCAAAGACTTACGAAAATTATCCAACCCTTATTGCCCCAACCGGAACAATGGCAGGTCGTGTGTTATCAAAATGGTTCTTTGATCATTACTGGTGAAAATCAGGCGATGATTAGTCAACTCAGTTATTTACAGAACCAATATGTATCTAAATTATCTCAACTTGAAGGGTTAAAAGACCTACAAAGAATTCAGGTTCGCTTGAGAAATAAAAACATTCCAAATCCACCCTCATCTGAGCCATCTAAACCCATCCCCCCGGAAACACAAGAAATGTTACGTAGTGCAGCCGACTTTGTGAGCGACCCTAAGCTTAGCCAAGCTTTACTACGTTTGGCAAGCAATAAAAAATGACGAGCTATATATTTAAAGAAAAGTTCAGCCATATTTATGTGACAAAATTCACACTTTAAAATGTTACATTATAACATGACCAAATAAAGACAATGACTTATGTCACGCTGACATATGGAATTGGACATTCATTCTCGTCATCAAATGTTACAATTTCATAATTACTCGGATCACTTTGAACATTGCGTAACAACTGATTATTTAAAGCATGTCCCGATTTATAGCCATCGAACTTGGCAATAATTTGATGACCAAGCAAATACAAATCACCTACTGCATCTAAAATCTTATGTCTCACAAATTCATCGGCGAAACGTAAGCCTTCTTCGTTAACAACGCCTGTGTCATCTACACCAATCGCATTATCTAAACTTGCACCTAAAGCCAAGTTATTTGCTTTGAGATAATCCAGATCTTTCATAAAACCAAAAGTACGAGCTTCACTCACTTCATATACAAAAGTTTCAGTAGAAAAGTCGATAGTCGCAGATTGATATTCTTTAGCAAATGCCGGATGGTCAAAATCAATCGTAAAATTTAACTGAAAACCATTATGTGGGCTAAAAATTGCTTTTTTATCATCTATTAATGCTTCAACTGGTTTTAATATTCTTATAAATTTTTTCGGTGCGTCCAGCTCACGCAATCCACCTTGCATTAACAGGTAAATA
Organism: Acinetobacter sp. V91_7; assembly: GCF_031799075.1. NCBI lineage: Bacteria > Pseudomonadati > Pseudomonadota > Gammaproteobacteria > Moraxellales > Moraxellaceae > Acinetobacter > Acinetobacter sp. V91_7. The sequence goes on along the minus strand of NZ_JAVQNT010000029.1, from coordinate 140,982 downwards.
AATGGACCAGCACTTCCATCCATAATCGGAACTTCGGACGCAGATACCTCAACAATAAGGTTATCAATTCCCAAACCTGCAATTGCGCTCATCACGTGCTCAATCGTTCCAACTTTTATATCTCCAATTACTAAATTGGAACACATGAAAGCTTCTTGAATCAGCAAAGCATTCGCATGGATTTCCACAGGTGGATCTAAATCGATACGACGAAATACAATACCTCCATCCACGGTATGTGGAATGAAATTGATCATCACTTTTTGACCGCTATGAAGACCTATTCCACTCGCTTTTACCACACGATTGAGAGTACGTTGTTTCACCATGCTTTGTAACTTCTTTTTTAAAACCGCTATACGTTAGCATATTTAGTGATTGATCAAAAACAAAAAAAGGCAGTGATTAAACACTGCCTTTTTTTAAATCTAATAATATTTTACTTACGTTGCTGATTTTTCAAGTAATCTTGAATGCTCATCGGAGAAGAACGCGGAGAAGAACTTGCAGTACTACTTACTTCATTGTCTGCATTTTGACGCTTATTAATAGCAGGAACATCATCTTCATCAACAGATTGAGCTGATTGAGTCGATGCATGACTTACCGTATTGCGTTTTCTCGGCTCTGCATCTGCTGCATTTCGGGTTAAACCAGTTGCAATTACTGTTACACGTAATTCATCACGCGCATCTGGATCAAATACAGTACCGTAGAAGATTTCACCTTCATCAAGGTCAACAATCTGGTTCACGACATCAGTAATGATTTCAGTTTCGCGTAAAGTAATATCATCACCGCCAGTAATGTTAATCAACACACCTTTAGCATTAATAATATTTACGTTATCAAGCAATGGACTACGGATAGCCTGTTCAGCAGCTTGACGTGCACGATCTTCACCACGGCCTAAACCAGCACCCATCATGGCATAACCACGTGTACTCATTGCAGTTTTCAAATCGGCGAAGTCAAGGTTAATATGACCACGGTTTACAACAAGGTCAAAGATACTACGTACAGCGTTTAACAATACATCATCAGCTTTTTTATAAGCATCTTTCATTGAAATATCGCCATATACGCTGAGTAAGCGTTGGTTAGGGATAATAATCAATGAATCAACATGTGCTTCAAGCGCTTCAATACCACGTTCAGCAGACTTTAAACGGCGACGGCCTTCAAAGTTAAATGGGGTTGTCACAACACCAACAGTCAAAATACCCATTTCTTTGGCAACTTCAGCCACCACAGGTGCCGCGCCTGTACCCGTACCACCACCCATACCAGCGGTAACGAATACCATATCCGTACCTTCAAGATGGTGACGAATAATTTCACGGCTTTCTTCTGCTGCAACTTGCCCTACTTCAGGGTTAGCACCAGCACCTAGACCACGTGTACTTTGCTCGCCTAACTGAATTTTGAAAGGTGCATTCATACAGTCCAGTGCTTGTTTGTCTGTATTGGCACAAACGAATTTAACACCTTGAATATCAGACTGCACCATATGTTGAACGGCATTACCGCCACCACCACCTACACCAAATACAGTGAAACGGGCTTGACCGTTGCCATCGTTTAGTTCATCTTCTATAAATTCAAATGAGGCCATGACCTTTAGGGTTCCTAATACATTATGGCAGTCACTTCAGCCCGTATACTGCCTTGATTTTCAAAAATAACTAATTTTAAGAATGCTGTGCAATACAAACCTTGTCAAGTACAGTGGTTTTCTCTTACAACTTCCTAACAATTCTACCAATAAATCAATACATCCTAAAAAATGGCTTTTAGCTTGCTATTAAACGCATTCCAGCCATTTACCATTCGTTCCCATACCGAACGGTCATTTGCCTCTTCAGGCTCTTCAACAGCTTCTTGCAACTCACTTTGGCTAAACATGAGCAAACCAGCTGCTGTTGCATACATCGAACGACGTAACGCGGCTTGATGCTGATCATCAGCATAAACCTGTAACGGTGGATTGCCCAAATGTGCAGATACCCCCAACATACGGCGAGCCAAACTCACCATACCTTCGATTTGACAAGCATCACCTGTCAGCACTACACCATGGTATAAACCATGAATTGCACCGCTATTTTCGAGTTCATCGCGAATCTGGCTAAAGATCTCTTCATAACGGGCAATAATAATTTCTGACAACTCAATTCGACTAATGGTTTGAGGGCCATCAATTCCTTCTACCTGAATCATGTGATCTGGCTTAACAGCACTTAAATCAACACAACCATACAGAATTTTAATGCGTTCAGCTTCTTCTGTCGTGGTTTGCAATACAGCCGCAATATCACGCGTAACGTGCTCACCACCGCGTTGCAATGTACGTGCCAGAGCCAAACGTCCATCTAGATAAACCGCAAGGTTAGTAATGCCTGCACCAATATCGACCAGACAAACACCATATTCTTTTTCATCTTTAAGTAAACTTGCCTCAGCGGTTGCCAAGCAAGATACCACCATTTTTTCAACCCCGATATTTGCACCTTTCATGGCACGATCAAGGTTTTGCATAGTCGCTATAGGCATCATCATTAACTGATAATGTCCTGTCATACTATGGGCAGTCATGTTAATTGGATTCTGCACCCATTCAGCAGAATCACCCAATTCAAAGCCTAACGGCACTGCACTTGCTAAATAGTAATCAGAAGTCACATGACTTGCTTTTGCCAATTCTAACGCGCGCACAACTTCGTTTGTTGTAATAACATGTGCTGGATTAGCGACTGGTGTGCGACCAGAGGCATAAAAACTTTGCAACTCGGTACTCGGAATCGATACCCATGCGCTATGAATGCGACATTCGGCCATATTTTCCGCTTCAGCAACAGCATTTTTAATCGCAGCGATGACTTTATCGAGGCTGACGATTTTTCCTTTATTCATGCCTCGATTGCGAGCAGTTGCCATACCGATAACTTGAATGTTATCCGGCGCATGAATTTTTCCAATCAAAACTGAAACTTTATGCGTCCCAATGTCAATCGCAACAACTGAGGGAACAGCTTCATTCATCACTCATACCATTTCTTTGTTGTTTAATACCAGGCAAATTGCCTATTTTAAAGCCACGTATTATGGCTTTGCTTTTGTTCCACCTGCAATGCTTGTGTCATCAATCGTTACAACAAACTGACCATTCACAATTTTAGGTGGTGTTGCGTTCTTCCATTGAATAGATAATCCATTACGATATCGCAAATCAATGGCTGAGATTTTCGACCACACCGGTTTTAAGTCAGATTGTGCCAGATGACTTAAACGTTGCAACTTATTCATTGTTTGATCTTGGTCAACGATAATTCGTAAACCTGTGTCAAACTGCATAAACCAAGTCATTCGCTCCGTCAGATATAACTCTTTTAGGCGCAAATTGGCGGGATGGAATAATTGATTGATTTCATTATAGCGTCGCATCATCATTTTCGACTGGCTTACCGGACCATGTAGTAACGGAAGCTCAGGATGAATTGTCGGCTCCGCCTCACTGAATACATCGCCTCCATCGCTTAACAAGCGACCTGTTCCCCAACGGGCGATGGCATGTCGAGGCATAACACGAACACGAATACCATTGGGCCAGGCACGAGATACGACAACTCGGTCTACCCACGAAATTTCTAATGTTTTGTCACGAATTTGTTCTAAATCAGATGTGAAATAATTCGCTTTTATAATTGGAGCAACATGCTGCATCACTTGTTGTGTTTCAACTGAAGACGCCGATCCCACAACCTCTAGCTTTGCAACTTTTGCATCTGTAATAACTTTATATAGCCCATAAATTCCGACTGCCAGCACTACAAAAGCAATAACCAACAGCACCCATCCACCAGCATTCGCAAGCTTCTGCTTACGTGTAGGCGGTTTATCATGAATAGAGGTGATGGCCGCACGTTTACGGCGCATGGAAGCCGGAAGTTGTGCCATATTTAAGCCGTACCTTCCAATGTTTGCTCAAGAATGGCAACACACAATTCATCAAAACTATAGCCAACAGCTTGAGCAGCTTTTGGAACTAAAGAGTGGCTGGTCATACCTGGCACAGTGTTTACTTCTAAAAGCCAGAAATTACCCTGCTCATCCTGCATCGCATCAATACGGCCCCAGCCTTCAGCACCAACTGCTTGAAAAGCACGTAAGCACAATGCTTGTAGGTTTTTCTCTTCTGTCTCACTTAGACCACAAGGAATACCATACTCAACATCATTACGTTCATATTTTGCTTCATAGTCATAAAAAGCAACGTCTGCTGGTGGTTGTAAACGAATAACCGGCAAAGGCTGTCCATTTAAGAACGAGATTGTGAATTCACGACCTGTGATCCATTTTTCTGCCATCACAACAGCATCGTGCTGAGTCGCCTTTTCAATTGCAGCAGCAAAGTCTTCTGCTTTCTCAACCTTACTCATGCCCACACTTGAGCCTTCATGTACAGGTTTGATAATGACAGGCAAGCCTAACTCAGCAATAACCGCATCTAAATCTGTTTCTTTAGTAATAATACGATATGGCGCTGTAGGTAAATCGCTACCTTGCCAGATTTGCTTGGTTTTGACTTTATCCATGCCAATAGCAGAACCTTGCACACCTGTTCCGGTATATGGCAGATTTAACCATTCAAGTACACCCTGAATCTGGCCATCTTCACCGCCACGACCATGCAATACAATAAATGCACGATCATAATTTACAAGTTCAGTCACACTGCGGTCTTGCGGATCAAATGCTTCAGCCTGAACACCTGAGCGTAACAAAGCATCCAGAACTGCCTGACCACTATCTAAAGACACAGCACGCTCAGCCGATTTCCCACCAAATAGCACGGCAACTTTGCCGAATTTTGTAGCATTTGACACGTTTAAATCCTTAACCCGATAATTCAATACTTTTTGTTTATTTCATATACAAATTGTGTTGTGCAAGTTCTACTGAAATTGCTCCAACGTTACCCGCACCCTGCGTTAATAACAAGTCATTTGGTTGTAACACATTTTGCATGATGTTTTGCAAATTACCTTCAACCGGATCGACCAAAATCGGTTCCACCTGTCCACGTAAACGAATACTACGCGCCAAAGTACGGCTGTCAGCACCTACAATAGGCTTTTCACCGGCAGGATAAACTTCCAGTAATAATAATTGATCGACTTGAGAAAGCACTTCAATAAAGTCATCAAAACAATCGCGGGTACGAGAGTAACGGTGTGGCTGGAATAACATAACCAAACGACGATCTGGATGGCTCTGGCGAGCAGCTTTAATAGTCGCTTCTACTTCTTTCGGATGGTGCCCATAGTCATCAACTAGCTTAACGTTACCATCGGCAAGTTCAAACTCACCTTGTACTTGGAAGCGACGACCAACACCACTAAATCCTGCTAATGCACGGCTAATTGCATCATCAGAAACACCTTCGTCAGTCGCAACACCAATAGCAGCTAGAGCATTTAAGATATTATGCATGCCCGGTTGGTTGATGGTTAAACGTAGCGGCTCACGACCTTTACGTAACACCGTGAAGTGTGAACGCATGCCATCTTGTTCAACATCAATTGCGCGAATGTCGTTATCTTCATTAAAACCATAGGTAATCACTGGACGGCCTACACGTGGCATAATTTCACGAATGTTGGCGTCATCACCACAAACTACAGCCAAACCATAAAATGGTAAGTTATGAAGGAACTGTACAAACGTATCTTTTAATTTATCAAAGCTACCTTCATAGGTATCCATATGGTCAGCATCGATATTCGTTACAATCGCTGCCATAGGTTGCAAATAAAGGAAAGATGCATCTGATTCATCAGCTTCGGCAACAATAAAACGACTTTCACCAAGTGCAGCATTTACACCTGTGCTATTAAGCAAACCACCAATGACATAGGTTGGATCAAGATTCTCTTCAGCCAACATGGTAGTTAAAAGACTAGTCGTTGTGGTTTTACCATGCGTACCAGCTACAGCAATACCATGACGGTAACGCATAAGCTCACCTAGCATCTCTGCACGGCGTACAATTGGAGTACGTTGCTCAATCGCTGCTTTAATTTCCGGATTTTCTGGATCAATCGCTGTAGAAACTACAAGCACATTGGCATTTTTAATATTTTCCGCTTGATGGCCAATATAAACCTTGATGCCATTTTGCTCTAATTGTTCTGTAGTTTTAGATGCTTTAATGTCTGAACCAGAAATTTTATAACCTTGGTTACCCAATACCTCTGCAATGCCACACATCCCAGCACCACCGATCCCCACAAAATGAATGTGTTTGATACGGCGCATTTCAGGCACTTTAATCAGTTTTTTTGCTTGGTTCGCAGCTGTTGATGGAGACATAGTAAATCCGATTACATTTTTTGGATAAGATCAACCACATGCTGAGTCGCATTTGGTTGGGCATGTTGACGCGCTTTCACTGCCATTTCTGTAAGTAATTGGCGGTTCATCAGCGAAGTGAACAATTCATTTAAAACATCTGGTGTCATAGTCGATTGCTGGCAAATTTTTGCAGCACCGATATCAGCCAGAAATTTGGCATTTGCAGTTTGATGGTCATCAACGGCTATAGGAAGTGGTACAAAAACTGCTGCAACGCCTGCTGTTGCAACTTCCGTCACCGTTAATGCTCCAGCTCGGCAAATAATTAAATCAGCTTCACTATAAACCTTTGCCATATCTTCAATAAACGGCAAAACCTGCACCTTTAAGTTGGCTGGTGCATCTGCATAAAGTGCTTGAGTTGCTTCAACTTGCTGTTGACCACTTTGATGAAAAATATTGAGTGGAACTTGTATTTTTTTTAGCGCTGGCGGTAAATGTTCATTAAGCGCTTTTGCACCTAAAGAACCGCCGACAATTAAAATATTTAAAGGTTGTCCCGCTTGCTCACGTGCATCGTAACGCCACTTAGAGCTTAAAATATCGGTGATTTCACGACGCACCGGATTTCCAGTTGTGACAACTTTGTCACTAACAGGAAAAGTATTTGGAAATGCTTCGCACACGACTTTAGCAACGCGCGCTAACTGTGCATTGGTAAAACCAGCAACCGCATTTTGCTCGTGAATAAGTACTGGAATACCTAATAATCGTGCTGCTAAACCACCAGGCCCCGCAACATAACCGCCAAATCCAGCAACAGCATCAACTTTAAGCTGTTTCATATAGCGCATTGCGCTTAAAGTCGCTTTTAAAATTTTAAAAGGCGCAGCAATTTTACGGACTAATCCGTTCCCACGAACACCTTGAATATCAATTTGATAAATTGGAATATTTTGATCTTTTAATAAACGATTTTCCATACCTGTTGGCGTGGCTAACCATGAAACCTGACAACCTTGTTGTTGAAGTTGTTTGGCTACGGCGAGGGCTGGAAAAACATGTCCACCTGTACCGGCAGCCATCATCATGACATGTTTGGGTTTGCTTTGCTGTGAATCGGTCACGGTCTAATTCTTCAACTCAAAAAACAATGGAAATTGTCATCTATTTTTGTAGCCGTTTATTTTAATCCTAAAGCTTCATTAACGAAAAGCTAATTTCACTCGTTTATAACAGAAAGATGTGCTTTTTTGAAAATATGCCTACAAAGCACTAGCGTATTTCATATTGTGATTTTATTAATTCATATATTTTCAGGTGATTTCCCATAAATACCGCTGAAAATCACCTGAAATAAATAATTAAGCCGTACGACCAGCTTCTAATACATCAAATAGATTATCGGCAATTGATGTACCAAATTGAGCATCAATTTCACGAATACATGTTGGGCTGGTGACATTAATTTCAGTGACATAATTGCCAATTACATCTAAACCAACAAAAATCAAACCTTTTTCGCGCAAGAAAAGACCAATTTTAGCTGCGATCAGCTTATCGTTTTCAGTGAGCGGACGCGCTTGACCTAAGCCACCTGCCGCTAAGTTACCGCGCACTTCACCATTTTGTGGAATACGAGCTAGACAGTAAGGAATAGGCTCGCCATTTACCATCAAAATACGCTTATCCCCTTCTACAATCTCAGGAATATAACGTTGAGCCATAATTGGACGAGTACCTAACTCTGTAAGCATTTCTAAAGTAGAACCAATATTTACACCGTCTTGGTATAAACGGAAAATTCCCGTACCACCCATACCATCAAGTGGTTTCACAATGACATCGCCATGTTCTTTAAGAAATTCACGAATTAAACTTTGTTGCGATGTTACAAGTGTAGGTACTTGCAGCTCTGGGAATTGCGTTGCAAATAGCTTTTCATTGCAATCACGCAATGACTGAGGCTTATTGATAATCCATGAACCTTCGCGTTCAGCTTGTTCAAGCACGTAAGTTGTATAGACAAAATTCATATCAAACGGTGGATCTTTACGCATCAATACCACATCGTAAGCCGCGATAGATTCTTTTTTCTTTTCGCCCAATTCGTAATAGTGATTGTAATCTTCAAATACTTTTAATGGTGAGATTAGACCGTAAGCCTTACCTTGATCAATATATAAATCTTGTTGTAATGCATAACCCAATTCATGTCCACGACGGCTCGCCGCCCACAACATTGCCATGGTTGAATCCTTTTTAAGATTTACGGTTTCAATCGGATCCATGACGACAAGTACACGCATGCTCAAGCTCTTCATAAAATTTAAATTAGCATGAGTATAGCTGAGATTTTTCACTCGTTTTTCTTAATTTCAGTAAATCGTTATCTGTTATTCCTTTAACTAGAATTCAAGTAAATTCAGTTAAACTATGACCATAAAATATTATTTTTAAAGGCTAAAGATGAAACTTTATCGCTATTTAACCGGCCCTGATGACTCTGCTTTTTGTGCACGAGTAACTAAAGCACTTAATCACGGCTGGGAATTATATGAAGCACCCAGCATGACCTTTAATGGCACGCATGTGATTGTTGGACAAGCAATTTGCAAAACGATTGACGATAATTATGATCCAGAAATGGATATTTTAGATGTTCTCAAAAATAATGCTTAATTCTAAGAGGTGCTTTTCTCTATAAAAAGCACCCTTTTTAGACTCAATTAACAAGAAAAACTAATAAGTTGATTCTGCCAGTTCTTTTAATTTACTCATTGCACTACCAAAAATCAGTTATTAAAAAATAAATATGTCATTTTTTAAGATAATAGTTCTTTTATTCTAAACAATTAAATGATTATAATTATCATTTATACTTTTATTTTTGTTAACTGATTTTATCTTTATGTTAAGAATTTCTATATCATCTCCCCAAATTAAGCATCTTTTCCCGCTCAGCTTACTCAGTTTAATGATCTTGAATATCCAAGGTGTATACGCTGAAGACTCTAGTAACTCATCCTCTCAAGTTGCAGCGACCATGCCCACCATAAAAATTGAGGCGATGAGTGAGTTAGACCCAATTAAAAGCTATATCGACTATGACAAAGCCAATGTCACACGTAATGGCTTAGATAAAAAAGATATCCCTCAAACCGTTGATACCATTGATGTTCAGAAATATAAAATTTATGGATCAAATGATTTAAGCGTTATGTTGCAAGGTACCCCAGGGGTATCTACCAATTACGATATGCGTGGTGATGGCATTACCATTCGTGGTTTTGGCGCTGATACAGGCGATATTTACCGTGATGGTATACGTGAAAGTGGGCAAGTACGCCGTAGTACTGCCAATATTGAGCGTATTGAAATTTTAAAAGGCCCCGCTTCTGTTTTATATGGCCGTAGTGCTGGTGGCGGGGTTGTGAATATGGTGAGTAAATTCGCCAATTTCGATTCTAAAAGTTCAGTTGGTGCGTACGCAGGTTCATACGATAACTATGGAACCACTGCCGACATCAACCAAGTCATTAATGACAATTTAGCAGTACGCCTTACGGGAGAATATGGTGAGTCAGGGAGCTTCCGCTCTGGTATTGAAAATAAAATTGAGATGTTTTCACCAAGTTTTACTTATAAAAATGACGATGGAACGCTTACTTGGACCACACAATATACGTATGACAAATTAGGCCGTGTACCCGACCGCGGACCATCACATGACATTCTGCCTACGGGAACCTCTATCAAAACAGGATTTGCGCAAGACGGCGATTATGTTGATGATATTTTGCAAGTTGTGCGTACTGACGTAAATTACCAATATGCGCCTGATTGGAACTTTCACTGGGCAGCGAGTTACAGACAAGCAGAACAGAACTTTGACCATTTTTACTTTGGAACTTATTGTGGGTTAGATGGAAAGAATTCAAAGAATGAAACTTGTACAAAAAAAGGCTACATCGACCAAATTTACTACTGGCAGCAAACCAGCAATAAAACAACGACGAATACATTTGATATTAAAGGTAAGTTCAAAACAGGCCAACTTGAACACCAAATTATGTTAGGTACTGACTGGACCTATGAACAACGAGAACCACGTCTAGCCAATAAGACTCAAAATGGTTCAGCCATTTATGGTTACGTTAATCCATTCACGGGCGAACGTGAATATAGTCGTGGCAATGGCCCATTAGAAATTAGACAGCACAACTATAATGAAGGCACAACTTATGGCGTATTCATTCAGGATTTAATTGGTCTGAATGACCAGCTTAAACTTATGATGGGCCTACGCTACGATTACTTCGATTTTTCAACCACTAACAAACTCACTAATGCACGTCGCAATGTAAAAGACACTACTGTTAGCCCAAATGTTGGTTTGGTATGGCAACCGCTTCCTGAACATAGTTTTTACACCTCATACTCTAAAAGCTTTGCGCCATTCGGTGGGCAAATGGGTGTTAACCAAGTCACTGGAAGCACCGATGTCGAAAAAATGGACAAAGAGCCTCAATATAATGAGCAATATGAAGTTGGGGTAAAAAGCGAATGGTTAGATAGTCGTTTAAATACTCAATTTTCGGTCTTTGATATTCGTAAAAATAATATCCGCTATAAACCAAATCCTGACAGTGAACCAGAGGTATGGGCAACTGCTGGTCAGCATCAATCTCGTGGTCTCGAATTTAGCTTTATTGGCCGTGTGCTTGATAATGTCTTTGTTCGCGGTGGTTATGGTTACACCGATGCCAAAGTAAAAGAAGACAAGCAAAAACCTGAACAAGAAGGTAACTATTTAGCAAACACATCTAAAAACACGGGTAATTTATTTGTTCGTTATTTACCAACTGAACAGTGGTATACCGAGGTGGGCGTAACCTATGTGGGCTCTTATTATCCAAATATTAATAATCAAGTAAAAATGGAAGGCTTTAATCGCGTCGATGCTGCGGTTGGCTATAGTGCAGACCCGTGGAATGTCACACTTGCAGTAAATAACCTAACCAATAAAGAATACTGGCGCTCAGACAGCATGCCAGGCACACCACGTAATGTGTTATTGCGTTTAAATTATCAGTTCTAAGTAAAAATATTAAATTGGCATCCCTCTATTTAGAGGTATGCCTTTTTCTTTTTAATAATAAAAGAGACAAGATTTTTATCTTCAATAAATAAAATATTTAATTTTTAGATTATACTCTTCTCATTAAACATACCAATTAAATCAACAATATGAATAAACAGTTTATTTTAACTTTTTTATTATTTTTTTTATCGCTATCAACAGAAGCAAAAATCATTACTCTTTCAATTGATACATATCAAGACTTATCAAAACAAGAGCAAAATAGTATTAAAGACAACCTCAACAAAGGATGGATCAGTTATGCTAGAGATGATACAAGAATTCATTATTTGAGTTATCAACTAATTAAATCTATTTCAGATTCCGTCGTAATAGCTCCAGTTAAAACTACACCAATCGATCAGGGAAATTTAAATTCTTTAGATTTATGGCAATTTGACTGCAAAAATAAAAAAATGATGTTGTTGTCCGAAGCCACTTATTCAATTACGAATTCTGAAATATTTTCAATACAAGAAGTAGAATTTCCAAAAGAAGTACCAGCTATCCCTAACTCTATTGCAAATAGAATTCTAGAAATGGCATGTGTTCTGAACTACATAAAAAATCATTAGCCATAAAAGGAAGGAGAGCTCAAGTGCCCCTTCCTTTTATATTATGGAAAATTAAATACCGTATTTCTCGCGATAAGCTTGCATATTTGCTAGCGCTTCTTTTTCGCCTTTCGCATCTAAATAATCCATTAAATCTTTCATGGTGATCAGCGCGTGCACAGGAATTTCTAATTCTTTTTGAACTTCTTGAATTGCTGAAAGCTCACCTTGACCACGTTCTTGACGATCTAGCGCAACTAAAACACCAGCGATAGTTGCACCAGCATTTTTCAAAATCGTTACGACTTCACGAATCGCTGTACCTGCGGTAATCACGTCATCAATAATCCAGACTTTTTTACCTTCAACCGCAGCACCAACTAAAACACCGCCTTCGCCATGATCTTTCGCTTCTTTACGGTTAAAGCCCCATGGCACACTTTTGTTATGTACTTGCGACAAGGCAACAGCAGTCGCTGCTACAAACGGAATGCCTTTGTAAGCTGGCCCAAAAATAACATCAACATTTTGGCATTGTGTTAATTTATCGGCATAGCCTTGTGCTAAAAGAGATAAAGCTTCACCATCGTTGAGTAGGCCTGCATTAAAAAAATAAGGACTCACGCGTCCAGATTTTAAAGTAAACTCACCAAATTTAAGCACACCGCGTGATAATGCGAGTTCGATAAATGCTTGCGGGTTAAATGACACAGGCGTTGTCATGAGGTGCTCCAAATTCACAATTGAGGTTAAATTTTCGCATGATACCAAAGGATCAGTATCCAAGTGATGTAAAAATTCTTCGAGTCGTTTCCATTAACGTAAATGGCTTGCGTTCTTCGGTGACGAAAGGCTTACTTGAATGGTTAGAACAATCAGATGCCGATGTCGTATGCATGCAGGAAAGCCGCATTACCCATGAACAATGGACTGAAAAATTTAGACCCGAAGGATGGCATACCCATCTATTTCCAGCAGAGCGTGCAGGTTATGCAGGAACTGCCATATATAGCCGCTTACCCTTTGTCTCTGTTAAAGATGGTTTAGGGTTTGAACTGGCTGACAGTCAAGGTCGCTTTATTTCTGCTGAATTCGATTTAGGTTTGTCACATCCGGTACATATTGCGTCATTATACTTACCTTCAGGCTCAAGTGGTGAAGAAGCGCAAGCACGTAAAGATTTATTTTTAGGTGAATACGCAAAAATCTTGAAGCAATGGCGTGATGAAAATAAGTCAGTCATCATTTGTGGTGACTACAATATTGTTCATAAACGCATTGATATTAAAAACTGGTCGGGTAATCAAAAATCCTCTGGTTGTTTACCACATGAGCGTGCATGGCTTGACCATATTTACGATGAACTTGGCTATGTCGATACCTTCCGTATAGTTCGCGCAGAAGCAGAACTTTATTCATGGTGGTCAAATCGCGGTCAAGCTCGTGCAAAAAATGTAGGATGGCGTATTGACTATCAAGCCTGCTCACCAGACTGGAAAGCACGCACAACCAATGCATGGGTCTTTAAAGATCAATGGTTTAGCGACCATGCACCAGTTATTATCGACTATAAAATTCAAGAGTAAGTGAACAGTTGTTCACTTACCTTGTCGTTTTCGCTTACAGCATATGTCGTTTTTGAGTATTTTTCTTACACAGCTTTAACGGCATTATAGCCCCACGGCACAGGGAAGCAGTCAGGATGACGCAAAAGGATAGGACGCCGTAGGAAGATAAAATAAACTTATGATAAGTTTATTTGCAAGGATGTGACATTGGACGTTGAAATGAGACCCGCATGATCAGGATGATTAAATGCGGGTTTTCTCTTTTCAATCTCTTATTTTTTGCGCTAAGTTCTTTTAGTTTTAACTTTTTCTTATTAAGCTCATTATCGCCTTGTCTTATGACAATAACATGACATTTCTCTTTCGATTAATCATAATTTTTCATTTGTTTTAAAAGTATCTGTATAAAGTAGTACTCAAATGCTTTTTGGTTTAGGCTGTGTGCTCTCTCTTTTTGACATGGTCCGATAAAATGTTAAAAATTTATGGAATCAAAAACTGTAATTCAATGAAAAAAGCATTTGATGCCTTGCAAGCTAAAGGGCTTAACTATGATTTTCATGATTATAAAAAACAAGGGATTGATGCAGATACCCTAAAAATCTGGTTAAAAGAAATTGGGCAAGACACGATTCTAAACAAAAAAGGAACCACTTGGCGTAAGCTATCAGAAGAAGAACAAATGCATGCGTTAAGTAGCGAAGACAATCTTATTGAAGCACTTATTGCTCAACCAAGTTTAATTAAAAGACCAGTTTTACAAACCTCTCAAGGTTTTATCGTCGGTTTTGATGAAGCAACCTATCAAAATATCCAAGCATAAAAAAACGAGCCATTTGGCTCGTTTTTTTATTAAAACTTTTAGTTAGCGCGAATCCATGTTTGGTTACGACCAAGTGCAGAAACACCGATATAGCCACGCAATTTAAGCTTCTTACCGCCATCTGTTAACTCACCTTTCAATTTGTAAGTTTTGCCAGATTTAGGATCTAAAATCGTACCATTTTCATAACTGTTGCCACCTACATTTTTTAAATTATGTACAATGGTGACACCTTTAAGTGGTTTGTTTTTGTACGGACCTTCACATTTTGTACAAGCGTTTTCTTCGCCCGGTGTCAAAATGTTTTGAATGGTTGCAGTTAAGGTTCCATCCTTCTGTTCCGTAAATTTAACTACGGCTTTTGGCTTATTGGTCTGATCATCAATTGTTTTCCATACCGTTCCATTGAGTGTATCAGCCGCATTGGCAAATGCAGCCATACCAATGAGTCCTAAAGCTAAAGCAATCTTTTTCATTTTTGTAATATCCTTGGGTCTTTCAAGATTTTAGTATTCAGAAGTCGCAAAGATATTGCAATTTTTGAATGTGACTGTTTCGTGTAACCTTGTAATCTTGCAAAATAAAACTTACAAGAAAACAAGAAACTAGCATAAAAATGGATGCTCTATGAATATATCAAATGTTTGGAAATATTACTTTACAGAAACTTTTCTTAAAACAACAATTCGCAAGCCAAGTCAGCTAAATTTACCGCCTACTGCCTTACGTCCTGTTTTAGACCAAATGTGTCGTGCTTTTCCTCGCCAAAAAAATGTCTCTGTTCGCCCAATCCGGCTAGCAGGCATTAAAGGTGAAGAAATCAAACCGCAAGATCATTCTACTCAACTGATTTTTCATATTCACGGCGGTGCTTTTTTTCTTGGCAGTGTCAAAACACACCATGCTTTTATGACAGATTTGGCTGCTCGCACCCAAATGCAAGTTATTCATGTGGATTATCCGCTTGCACCAGAACATCCCTACCCTGAGGCAACCGAAGCTCTATATGACATCTATCAATCTTTAGTCGTACAAGGTGTTCAGCCAAAAGATATTATTTTATCGGGTGATTCATGCGGAGCCAATTTAGCACTAGCACTTTGTTTACGCTTAAAAGAACAACCTGAACTCATGCCAAGTGGTCTGATTTTATTGTCGCCTTTTTTAGATTTAACGCTGACAAGCGAATCATTAAGATTTAACCAGAAACATGATGCCCTGCTTTCGCTTGAAGCCCTGCAAACAGGGATCCAGCATTATATTGGTAATCAGATTGCAGCAGATGACCCACGTGTTTCGCCTATTTTCGATGACTTGCATGGCCTACCGCCGACTTTGGTTCAAGTAGGTTCTAAAGAAATATTATTAGACGATGCCAAGCGTTTTAGAGAAAAAGCCGAAGATGCTGGTGTTAAAGTTCAATTCAAACTTTATACAGGTATGTGGCATAACTTCCAGATGTTTAATGCATGGTTTGATGAGGCAAAACAAGCATTGGCAGATATTGCTGAATTTGCCCATGAACTCGATAAAACTTAATTTATCTATGAATGATGTGAACAGTGAATAAAACTTTTCACATTATTTTCTTTATAAAAAGTCATCATGTATAAATTGAAAATCATGTTATGTTTAAAAAATAAATTATTTAGATAATTCAATTTTAGGATGGTCCAACAAAGAGGCATCTATATTTAGGAGCCCTTACTTATTATGAAAAGTCGTTTAATCACTCATCCAATACATAGAACAAAACAGGTGATAATCGATTTCATCCACAATAATCACATCATTAACTGGACGCCATTACAAAAAAGCGCCCTCATGCTCACACTTGCCTGTGCAATGAATTTCAGTTGGATTTTATGGAAAGGCTATATTTTAATTACACCAAGTGTCTGGCAATGGGCACATTTACCTTTAGTTGAATCGCAAATCTGGTTAAATCTATTTACCTTATTCTTATTAGCTTCATTGATTATTCCCTGCTATCGCTACAAAAATCATGAGTGGGCACAAAAAATTATTCCGTTTATTAGCGTGCAATTCTTTGCACTCATGCTATGTCACGATGGATATTTAATTGGCAGTATTAGCCCTGCAACCATGGTGGGTTATGTCGGCACCATTGGTGTGGGTTTGGTGTTATTTGATAGAAAAATTGTTTATAGCGCCCTCGTGCCTGCGACCGTTATTTTAACCGTATGTACTTATTTGAGTATGAAAGGTACTTTGCCTTATGCGCCGTTATTTAATCTTATTGCTATGCAACGTGCTCAAACCAACCCCTTTTGGTTGGGGAGCATGGCATTTTTTATTATGCCGATTTTATTAGCCTGTTTTATTTTATTTGAGATATTACTCACCCAATGGCGCCAACGGGAAACTTATATTCAACGCCTAAGCCAACTCGACCCATTAACCAACGTATTAAATAGACGTAGTTTAAACACGCATTTAGAGTCACTACACCAACAGCAATTTGATTATGCGGTCGTACTTCTTGATATTGATCACTTTAAAAAAATTAATGATATTTACGGGCATCATCAAGGCGATCAGGTTTTAATTGAAATTGCCCAATGCCTATCAAACAACGTGCGTAGTGAAGATATTATTGGTCGATTTGGTGGCGAGGAGTTTATTTTATTACTTCCTCATACCGATATTATTCAAGCAGAAAAAATTGCTGAGCGCTGCCGCCATGCTTTAGAAGAACTGCCTGTTTTTAGCACTCAAAATAATCCCATTCATCTTAGTGCGAGTTTTGGAATAAGTAGTTCAGCTTTTGCACAAGACCCTTATCTTGTGATTAGACAAGCAGACCAAGCGCTTTATGCCGTAAAAGCCTCAGGACGTAATCAGGTACGTACATTTCATCAGACTGAGGCTGTTAATACGCTATGATTCTTTTAGTTTTGCCAAACTCGCGAGTTGCTGTAAAAGTTCTTGCTGGCTAAAGGCACCCGTTAAACGCAAAGCACGAATTTCTTTTTGCTCTGGGCTTAAGAATAAATACGTCGGTGGCCCTAAAATGTTCCATTGTTTCAGTAGAGCCTCATGTGACTGATCATAATGGCTCAAATCAAGCTTAATTAAATAATATGGCGCAAGAGCAGATTGAACCTCGGGTGCTTTTAAAATACGGTGCTCAATAGGTTGGCAAGCAACACACCAGTCTGCATAGACATCAATCACAATAGCCCGATCAGCTGGAGCAGCTGCTAAAATTTTCTGAAAATCTGATGCTGTAGTTGCAATATGCCACTCGGCCATGTGATCAGAACTTTGCAAATTTCGATTATGAATATGTTGATACTGGTTATAGGCTACAAAAGGTGTAACGATTAACAATAAAATCGCATAGAGCCATTGTAGCTGCCCTTTTTTCCAGAAAAACTGATAAACAGCATAAGCGATAAAAGCGAGTCCTAATACTAAACTAAGTACTTGCATGCCCCAATCAGGTAATAAAGGACGAATAAAGTAAAGGCTTAAACCCAACATCAGGAAAGCAAAAATCACTTTAATCTGATGCATCCAGTCGCCAGCTTTAGGTAAAAATTTTGCACCTAATATGCTCGCGAGCAATAAGGGAATTCCCATTCCAAAACCTAGGCAGAATAAAAGCAAAGCCCCTTGCCATTGATTTTGTGTTTGAGAAATAAATAATAAAGTTCCAGCCAGAGGTGCAGTCATACAAGGACCCACCAAAAGCGCAGAAACCACACCCATGATACCAGCACCTACTAAAGTTCCACCTTGTTGCATGGACTGAATGCGGTCAAGTCGGTTTAACCATGTTTGCGGCAAACGAAGCTCAAACAAGCCAAATAGATTCAGAGCAAATACAATAAACAGCAAACTAAAAGCAATTAAAGTAGCAGGCTGTTGTAGCCAGCGTTGGAAATTTAAGCCTGCTGAAGAAGCAATTAAACCTAAACCTGCATAAACCAATGCCATACTACACACAAAGGTAAGTGCAATGACCCAAGCTTTTAAACCTTTATGCTCTCGAATAATTAATGAAGTTAAAATAGGAAGCATCGGTAAAGAACATGGCGTAAATGCGAGCAGCATGCCTAAACCTAAAAATAATAAAATCCCATACCAAAGAGAGTGTTCGATCAGTTTAGCTGACCAAATCTGATCTTGCGCAACTTGCGGAGTAGTTGTATCAGCTGCCTGTGCTGTGCCCTGCTCTTTTTCTAGAGTTTCTGAAGAAGCATCTGTTTGTGTATTTGCTAAATCTAGTAATCGTTTTGGTGCGGTTCCTGCTTGGTTTTGCACACCGACCAAACCATCGGCATCAGTTTGAAACTCAATTGTTTGAGGTGGGTAGCAAATACGGTCTTTGGCACAACCCTGCCAAGTCACACTATAGTGTTCTGAAGGCTTTGTCTTAATTTGGAAATTAACTTGATTGTAGTAAACCTGACTTTGCCCATAATTTTCATCATATTGAGCAACAGCTTTAGGTAACTTTAAAGCTAAAGGTTGAGTACCTTGTTGTACGGTAAATTTATGCTGATATAGATAGTAATTTGGCTGAATCTGCCAAGATAAACTCGCAGTATGCGGTTCAGAAGATTCAACCGAAAATGAAAAAGCTTGTTCGGGTGACAGTAGCTTATCTTGTGCAGAAACCAACTGGCTAAACACACATACAGCAACAGCTAGAAAATAAAGAATTCCCTGATGAATAAGCTTTTTCATTAACATAAATTTAAATTGCTTCGATTAGAATAAGAATGACACGCCTAAGCCACCGTTGTAGCTCTTATCTTGACCATTTAAATCGACGCCTATGCTTGCATCAAGCTGGGTACGATTATTTACCGCATAAACTAGACCTGTACCTAGACCATATTCATAGTCTTGGCTTTCAGCTTTACGGTAAATGAACTCTGAATAACCTGAGAGCTTACCTGCGATTTTATAGTCAATGGTTGGTACTGCTGTCACTGCCCAATCACTATTTTGCACTTCATAGCGCATGGTAATTGAAGTACCTACTAAATCACTATATTGGTAAGCTACTGCAGAGGTAAGACTATAAATGTCGTCATGTGCCGTAAATTCATCATTTCCGGTTGCAATGATCGCCTCAGCCAACACTGCCATAGACAATCTGTCATCTTTTAAATCAATCGCTTTTTTTAAACCGATGCTTACGTCACCAAAGCCCGAAGTATCATTTTTTTTGCCAGCACGTTTAGTCTGAGTCCACGCTGGACCCTGCCATCCTAACTGTAATTCTAAGTCACGACCTAAACCTGTACGGAACAACATATCTTGATTTAAGGTTACGGTCTTTTCTTTAACACCATCAACAGTTGCTTCAGTATAAGTTACGCTTGGTAAACCTTGCTCCCAAGCCAAATTGCCTACAGGGGTAATACCCGTCCCCATTCCTGCCCCTGGGCGGTCAAACGAGAACTCAGCTGCAAAAGTACTTCCAGCAGCAACAGTAGATAAAGCAAAAGTTAAGACTTGTACTATTTTCATTCTAATATCCAATTAAGTAGTTAATTCTTTTGACATCTTTGCCCCGTGACGGCGCAATAATTCTAATGTTTCGCGCTCTTCTTCAAGCGATTCTGACCAATCTATTTCATCAAAATCACAATCAAAGAACAACTGACTGATTGAAGATAAAATAGTGAGTCCTTCTTCATCACGCGAGTTTGGATCAACTTTTTCATCGAGTAAACGTTGAACAGCTGGAGCACATGCCGAGCTTGCAGCATCCCATAATGGACCGTAAAACTCTTCTGCATCCCAAAGATGTACATTGGCTTTGGCCTGAATCAAAGCTTCCAGAATATCGAGGTAAACTTGCAATGCTTGTTGCTTTTCTTCTTTTGATAATGGTGTACCTGCTTCATAAGCTTCCGATACATTTTCCCACCATTTAAAAATTCCGTCACAGATAATTGATACAGGTGGCCCCTGTTCCGGATCAATAAAGTTCGGATCAAGTCCTTCAGCAAGTAATTTTTGCACTTGCGCGAGTTCTAATTCTTCTATGGCTTTAATTAAAGCTTGCTGCTGGGTGGTTAACATGACCATCTCTCAAAAATATATTAGGGCTATTATGCCTAATCTCTTCTCCAGATTTTAGAGGTTGATTGCATTGCATTGCAAACCTAATGTTGTGAATAGTTTTATTTTCATCAGATATAAAAAAAGCCCCGAAGGGCTTTTTACCGTTTTCAATTAAACTTCATCATCAATGAATTCTGGTTGCCCACCTCTCGGGTGTTCTTTTTTCTCAAAAGTATGTTCGAGGCTACGTTTTAATTTTTCAATTGCACCATGAATTGAAGCATCAATATTTCCTGCTTTATGGTGCACTGCAACTGGTTTCAAACCTGAAGGACGTGCTTCAATCATACAGTGGATATCTTTGTCACCACTTTTGTCCCCATTTTCATCACTAAAATGAACCGAGAAATGCGTAATACGTTCGCTATGACGTTGGAATTCTTGAGTAAGTTCTGCACGTACATAAGTAATTAAACGTTCGCTATTATGGATGTTTTTATCTGTGCGGATTTCTATATTCATAAATACCATCCTCTCTTTCTTACTGTGGATCTTTTCTATGCAAAACTTTTTTATGTTGGCATGTTTTAAGCATGCATGAACTGACTTCAATTGTACATTTTGATGGTGTAATGGTTTGTTATCTCCTGACTTAAACGTACTGCTTTTAATTTATTTTGAAGATCTTCATATCTTCAATATCAGTCCATCTATAAAAATATGCAAGCTGATTTTTTAAATATTTATGAAAAATTGAACAAAAGGAGAGCAATCGTGACCGAATCTTATCTATCTGGCGCCGAGCTCATTGAGCAAATTCAGAAGTCTCCTTATTCACGTGATTTAATCGGTTATCACGGACAGCCCCCACAGGTTAAATGGCCTAATAATGCCAAGGTTGCTGTGCAATTTGTGCTTAATTATGAAGAAGGTGGCGAAAAACATATTGAGCACGGCGATGAGGGTTCGGAACAGTTTTTATCAGAGATTATTGGTGCTGCAAGCTACCCTGCTAAACACATGTCGATGGACTCTATGTACGAATATGGTTCACGTGCTGGATTTTGGCGCATTCATAGTGAATTCCAAAAGCGCAAGCTTCCAATGACCATTTTTGGAGTTGCAATGGCGCTTGCCCGCAATCCTTATATTGTGGAAGCCATTAAGCAAGCTGATTATGATGTAGTGTCTCATGGCTACCGCTGGCTTCACTATCAAGATACCGATATTGAATTAGAAAAACAGCACATGGAACAGGCCCTATCTGTTTTAGAAAACTTTTTTGAAAATAAAGTGATAGGTTGGTACACCGGACGTGACAGCCCCAATACTCGTCAGTTACTTGCAGAGTTCCCACAAATACAATATGACTCTGATTATTATGGTGATGACCTGCCTTTTTGGACCACACTTACCGATGCTGCGGGTGCATCCCGACCCCATTTAATTATTCCTTATACTTTAGAATGTAACGACATGAAGTTCTGTTCACCGGGTGGATTTAATAATTCAGAACAGTTTTTTCAATATTTAAAAGATAGTTTTGATGTGCTGTACGCAGAAGGTGAAACTGCACCAAAAATGATGTCAATTGGAGTGCATTGCCGTATTTTAGGGCATCCGGGTCGTTTTAAAGCCTTACAAAAGTTTCTCGACTACATTCAAATGCACGATCGTGTCTGGGTATGCCGTCGTCAGGATATCGCTGAACATTGGTATAAAAATCACATAACTGAATAATTGATTTTTAAATTTTTAAACTGTTGATTAACAGCTATTGGCACTGTTATTGCTAAAACTCTATATCACCACAATGAGTTTAGGAATAACAGTGTTTTTAGCCGAGTTTAATCAAGCCCCACCCGAACAACTCAAGACTTTGTTAAAAAACTGTGTCCACATTCCAACATGGGCCGAAAAAATCATCTCAGAACGCCCCTATTCAACAAAAACATCTCTTTTGGAATATGCAGAAAATTTAAGTCAGATGTGGTCATGGCAAGAGATAGAAGCAGCTTTAGTAACTCACCCAAAAATTGGTGAACGGCAGGCAAAAAAACAACTCAATGCAAAAGAGCAATATTTTTCAAATCAAGAACAAGCCAGCATTTCTTTAGATGAACAAACGCAGCAAGCTCTGCTGCAAGGTAATCTCGATTATGAACAAAAGTTTGGCTTTATTTTTTTAATTAAAGCAGCGGGCCTCAGTAGCGATGAGATTTTAAAAAAGCTACATGAACGTTTACAACATGACTTAGCTATCGAAAAAATAATTGTACATGAGCAACTCGCAGCGATTGCTCTATTACGTCTATCTCAGGAAATACAAGCATGATCAGCACTCATATTTTAGATACGAATTTAGGCAAACCAGCTGCACACGTAGAAGTGAAGTTGTTTCATGCAGAAACCCATGAGCTGATTGCGACTGCAACCACGAACCAAGATGGGCGTGTGAGTGATTTTGGAATAAAAGAGTTTGCAGAGGGTGCTTATCAACTTGAGTTCGAAATCGCCCCTTATTTTTCATCACTAAAAGTCAAAACTTTTTTCCCGCGTGTTTGCATTCAATTTTTTATAGAAGACATTAATCAGCATTACCACATTCCCTTACTGATTAGCCCGTTTGCTTACTCCACTTATCGCGGTAGCTAACTCAAATATAACGAGGAGAAAAATATGAATCATCGGCAAAAGAATGCGATTTCTCCAGAGCATGAATATTTAGGAATATCCAAAAGTTTTGCTTACGGGTTACAGCACGTG
The DNA here is from genome assembly GCF_031799075.1 of Acinetobacter sp. V91_7. NCBI lineage: Bacteria > Pseudomonadati > Pseudomonadota > Gammaproteobacteria > Moraxellales > Moraxellaceae > Acinetobacter > Acinetobacter sp. V91_7. The sequence goes on along the minus strand of NZ_JAVQNT010000029.1, from coordinate 117,726 downwards.
CTTACCATGTATGGTGGCATCGTTGCCCCGCCCCTTATTATTGGAACAGCAGCTGGATTAAGCTCAGCACAAGTCGGAATGTTAATCGCAGCTGCTCTATTTGTCGGTGGATTGGCAACACTCATACAAACAATCGGAACCAAATATCTAGGTGCAAAATTACCTTTAGTTCAAGGCGTGTCTTTTGCAGGTGTTGCAACCATGGTCGCAATTATCACCACGGGCGGTGGCTTACCTGCTGTATACGGTGCGGTCATTGCCGCATCTCTGATTGGTCTATGCCTTGCGCCTTATTTCTCTAAAATTATTCGTTTTTTCCCGCCTGTTGTAACGGGCTGCGTCATCACAATTATTGGTTTATCTCTGTTACCCGTCGCAGTTCGCTGGATGATGGGTGGTAACAATAAAGCACCCGACTGGGGTAGCGTAGAAAATATCTCTTTGGCCTTACTGACCTTAGGCATTGTGATTGTTTTAAATATGTTGCCGCAAGCCAGCATTCGTCGTTTATCAATTTTATTAGCCATTGTTGCAGGCACCATACTGGCCTACTTCATGGGTTTTGGTGATTTTAGTCAGCTCAGCTCAGGCGCATGGCTGCAATTTCCACACTTATTTGCATTTGGCTTACCGACTTTCGAGCTCAGCGCAATCTTGTCGATGTTGATTGTGACTTTAGTCATTATGACGGAAACCACAGCCGATATTATTGCTGTCGGAGACATTGTAGGAACTGAAGTAGATGCTAAACGTATCGCCAATGGTGTACGTGCGGATATGTTTTCAAGTGCTTTCGCCCCTATCTTTGGTTCGTTTATGCAAAGTGCTTTTGCCCAAAATGTTGGACTGGTTGCGATTACAGGTATAAAAAGCCGCTTCGTAGTAGCAGCAGGCGGTGTCATTCTAATTATTTTGGGTCTACTCCCTATTATGGGTCGTTTGATTGCAGCAATTCCAATGCCCGTACTTGGTGGTGCAGGTTTGGTCTTATTTGGATCGGTTGCAGCCAGTGGAATTCGCACTTTGGCAAAAATAGATTATAACGATCAGAAAAATTTAATTATTGTCGCGACCGCTTTATCGGCAGGGATGATCCCAATTATTAACCATGAATTTTATGCTCATTTCCCAGTTTGGGTACAAACTTTGTTCCATTCGGGCATTAGTTCAACTTGCATCTTTGCTATCTTGTTGAATTTGTTATTTAATCATTTACTTACATTTCGCAGCTCGCGTACCCCTCATTTAAGCCAAACAATAAATACCAGAAATACACATTAAAGATTTAGTTTTTAGCGCCCCACTTCGGTGGGCCTTTTTTTAACCGTTGATCAAATTTGGCTTCATTTTTGCTTAAGACACTGTATCCTTAGCGTGCTTTATTTGGGGGGAGATCATTTAAATGCAATTAAAGCAACTTGCGGCGACTTGTGCCTTGTTATCTGCAACTGCCATGGTTCAGGCAAAACCAATCTGGCAAGATTTTAGCGTGACTGGACTTTATGGTGAAAACTATGAAGTTGTAGATGACAAAGAAACCACCCTTACTTTGGAATATGCAGCGAAAGTTAAATACGCTGATGTATTTTTCTTTATGGACCGTATGCGTGGTGAAAATGACCACAAGAGTACTTACTTCGAGTTATCACCACGTTTAAGCTTAGGTGAAATATCAGGTAAAAAACTGGCGTATGGCCCAATCAAAGATGTGTTAATTAGTACCACTTGGGAAGGCAATAGTGAAGATGGCAACAACTTCGATAATTTCCTTTATGGTTTTGCTGTCGACTTAAATATCCCATATTTCCAATATGCGAATTTAAACTTCTACCGTGCAAATAATGAGAACACTGACGACGATTATCAAATGACATTCGTTTATGGTATTCCATTTAAAATCGCATCTGAAGATTTCTTGGTAGATGGTTTCCTTGACTGGTCAACTGCTGAAGGCGACCATGCCAGCGAGTTGAACTGGACAACACAATGGAAATGGAATGTGGGTAAACACATTTCTCCTGATACACGTCTATACCTAGGTATTGAGCATTCTGTGTGGAATAACAAATTTGGCCTTCAAGGACGAGACGAAAACAACGTCAGTGCACTGGTTAAATACCACTTCTAAAATTATGATTTAGAAGCTTGAAACAGCAAGGAGAAGTCCTTGCTGTTTTTGTTTTAATCGAGTGGATTACCCACAATATTGCTAATAATCCCCTGCATAATATGTCCACCTTGTTCACGGCGTAATTCTGCATACCACGCTTGAGTAACGCTTTCATCTTTCATATGGGTCACATCACAACGTTTACGCGCACGAAGTACTAACTCATTGGCACGTTCATTACGTTTGTTTTGATAGCGACGTAAAGCATCTTCAACACCTAAAGTATTAATTTGCAAAGAACGCGCTAAATAAATCGCATCTTCCATGGCTTGGCAACCGCCTTGACCAATATCAGGTGTGGTGCTGTGTGCAGCATCACCTAAAATCACCACGCGGCCTTTATAAAACTGGGTGAACGGCTCAATATCATGTATTTCTACCCGATTGGTCTTTTGCGGGTCTAAACGTTCAATGAGCTGCTGTACTGGTAAACACCAATCAGCAAAATATTTTTTTAAAAGTTTTTTATATTCATCTCGATTATTTTCTAAACCTGCTGGTAAAGGCACATCTAAAAAGAAATAGAATTTCCCATCTGCAACCGGCATCAGAGAAGCACGCTTACCTTCGCCCACATAAGTTGTCCATTGCTGTGCTGGAGCTAAATCTTCAGATATTTCAACCAGACCATTCCAGTTCACATAACCCGCATAACGGCGCTCTACTTGCTGGCCCAACACATAGGCCCGTGTAAGAGAGTGAGTGCCATCTGCCCCAATCACTAAATCGGCCTGCGTTGAGCTACCATCAGCAAAATGAACCTCAACATAATCAGCGTTGTCTTCGAGGCTGACCATTTTTTTGCCTAAATAAATTTGATCTCGGCCAAACTCATCCATTAGCATGTTTTGTAAATCGGCGCGTGCAACTGGATAAGGTCTTTGCCCTACTTCTTCAATTAATGGCAGTAAACTGAATTGTGTCATCACATCTCCAGTTAAACCATCCACGTAGGCTAAGTCGTCCATTTGTCCGCCAAGTTGGGCGATTTTCTCGGTTAATCCCAGATAGTTTAAACATTTCACACCATTCGACCACAGCGAAATGGCAGCACCCACAGGAAGAATCTTCTCTGTTTGCTCATAAATACGAACTTGATGACCAAATTTCTTTAATGCAATGCCTGTGGTTAGACCTCCCATTCCCGCACCAATAATCACCACATTCATAACACTCTCCTATAGATATTCACCTATAGGGTGCTTATGCTAAAAACATGCCATCGTTCAAAATTTATTTAGCTTTTCCACAAAACTGGCATGCACCATGCTTATATATTTAAGTATAAAACTCGTCTTAACATGCTCAGTGTTAGGGCAGTTTTAAATGAAAAATCATGTTTTTAACAAGAAATACGGATACTCCATTATGGCAACACTGCACGCTCCAGCTTTTGAACTTCCTGAAATTTTGAATACGAAAACCAATTTGGCAGATGCCCGAATTGGTGCACAAGTCATTGAGTGTTCAGATGATTTCTTTGCAGAAGCAAAGCGTATGCTGCAATTTGAAGCACCTGTTTTTGTTGAAGATAAATTCGATGACAACGGCAAATGGATGGACGGTTGGGAAACGCGTCGTAAGCGTCATGCGGGCTATGACTGGTGCATTGTAAAACTAGGTGTAAGTGGGAAAATCAGTGCGCTTGATATCGATACCAGCTTTTTTACAGGAAATTATCCCGCTTCTGCATCATTAGAAGCTTGTTATGCACCAAATGGTGACCTTACAGAAGCAAAATGGGAGAGTGTTTTAGAAAATACTGAACTAGGCCCAAGCCAGCATCATATTTTTATGGTCAATAATGATGCACTTTTCACTCATATACGCCTCAATATTTTCCCAGATGGTGGTATTGCCCGTTTACGTGTCTATGGTGATGTTCATATTCAGGTGACTGATAGCGAGCAAACACTCGATTTATTAGCCCTCGAAAATGGTGGCCGCGTAGTTGCCTATAGCGATGCCCATTTTGGACATCCGCGCAATTTGATTAATCCCGGCCGTGGCGTCAACATGGGTGATGGATGGGAAACCAAACGCCGCCGAGCACCGGGTTATGACTGGTGTATTCTTGCTCTGGGTAAAGGTGGGAAAATTGATAAGCTTGAAATTGATACAGCTCACTTTAAAGGGAATTTCCCTGCCCAAGTATCCATTCAGGCGGTTTACCTTGAAAATGCAACCGATGCACAATTGATTCCACAGAGTATGTTCTGGGCTTATTTACTTGAAGCTCAACCGATGCAAATGGACCATATTCATGAATATGTGAATGAGATTTTACAGCATGAAAAAATCTCTCATATTCGTATCAACATGATTCCAGATGGCGGCATTAGCCGTGTACGTTTATGGGGGAAAATTGCCCAGTCATGATCATGAATAATGTCCAAATTCAGCCCTTAACCATTGAGAACTTTCAGCCCTTCGGAGAAGTTATTTGTTGTGACGGGCATGACTTTTTTCATATTAATGATGCACACACCGAGCGCTACCACGCGCTCGTTGAAACAGAAATTGAAGGTGAAGCAAAAGCAGGAATCAGTATTTTCCGTAATATTAAGGCCAGTGTTTTGCCTCTGGAAATTTCAATGCTAGAGCGTCATCCGAAAGGCTCTCAGGCATTTATTCCATTACAACAGCAAAAGTTCTTAATTATTGTGGCACCTGCTTTGGACGAGAATACTCCCGATATTTCAAAATTATGTGCATTCGTTTCAAATGGTAAGCAAAGCATCAATTATCGGGCAGGTACATGGCATCATCCTTTGCTTACCTTTGAAGCACCGAGTGATTTTGCAGTAGTGGATCGAATTGGAGGCGGAGCGAATTGTGATGTTTTTCAATTTCCACACGCTATAAAAATTACTGTCTAAAATAAAATATACAGATCTGTCTATTTTAGTTTGATGGCAGCAATCGTTATAGTGATTTGCAATAATCTAGGTTTACATAAAAACCCCGCCTATTAAGCGGGGTTTTTTTTAATTCTATTTTAAACAGTGATATCGGCTAAGTTACCTTTCTGCTCAAGCCACTGTTTACGATCTGCTGAACGTTTTTTGGCAAGTAATTTATCGAGTAAACCTGCCGTAAAATGAGCATCATCAAGGTCGAGCTGCACTAAACGACGAGTATTTGGATCCATAGTCGTTTCACGTAGCTGAATCGCGTTCATCTCACCCAATCCTTTGAATCGGGTAATTTGCGGATTACGATTGCCTTTCACATTTTTCAAGATGACTTCGAGCTCATCATCATCTAAGGCGTAGAAGACATCTTTACCAATGTCGATACGGAACAATGGTGGCATCGCCACATACAAATGGCCTTCTTCCACCAGTGTCGGAAAGTGTTTAACGAATAGCGCACATAACAAAGTGGCAATATGTAAACCATCGGAGTCCGCATCGGCCAAAATACAAACTTTGCCATAACGTAGCTCGGATAAATCATCACTACCCGGGTCTACCCCAATTGCGATCGCAATATCGTGAACCTCTTGAGAAGCTAAAACTTCATCTGAAGAAACTTCCCACGTATTTAAGATCTTTCCACGAATTGGCATGATGGCCTGAAAGTTTTTATCGCGTGCTTGCTTGGCACTACCACCTGCCGAGTCACCCTCGACAATAAAGAGTTCACTGTCTTCACGAGTTTGCCCCACACAGTCAGCCAATTTACCCGGTAATGCAGGACCAGAAACAATCTTTTTACGCTCAACTTTTTTAGCAGCTTTTAAACGACGACCCGCTTTAGAAATCGCCATTTCTGCCAATTGCATGGCAATTTCAGCATGTTGGTTTAGCCAAAGTGAAAAAGCATCTTTGGCAATATTTAAAACAATATTAGATGCTTCTCGACTAGAAAGGCGCTCTTTGGTTTGACCTGAAAACTGCGGTTCTTGGAACTTGAGTGATAAAATATAGTTCACACCATCCCAAACATCTTCTGCGGATAGTTTGAGGTTACGTGGTAGCAAATTACGTAGTTCACAAAACTCACGTAACGCTTCGGTAACCCCCGAACGTAAACCGTTCACATGAGTACCGCCTTGCGCGGTTGGAATTAGGTTTACGTAACTTTCTTGAACCTGCTCACCACCTTCTACATTCCAGCAAATTGCAAATTCACACGCCGCACGATCTGCCTGACCATTACTCACGAAAGCGGGATTTGGCAAGATTTCACGGTCTTGCAACTCATCCATCAAATAATCGACGAGGCCATTTTCAAATTGCCATTCAATTTTTTCATCGTTAATTTGATCAATATAAATAATTTTTAAGCCTGCGGCTAAAACAGCTTTGGCTTTTAAATTATGTTTAAGGGCTTTTAAAGCGAATTTCGGACTATCAAAATATTTAGTTTCAGGCCAAAAATGTACCGTTGTACCTGTCGCACGTTTTGGTGCCTTACCCTCTAGCACAGCTAAAGGCGCAACAGGCTCACCTTGCTCAAATGCCATTTGGTATAGGTTACCCTGACGTTGTACTTCGACCTCAACACGTGTTGATAAAGCATTTACAACTGAAATTCCCACACCATGTAAACCACCAGAAAACTGGTAGTTATCGGTACTGAATTTACCACCAGCATGCAATTTGGTCAGAATTATTTCGATACCACTTTGGCCATATTCAGGATGAATATCGACCGGCATACCACGGCCATTATCTTCAACCGACAATGAACCATCTTTATAAACCGTGACACATATTTTGTCGGCATGACCCGCTAATGCTTCATCAACAGCATTATCAATAACTTCCTGAGCTAAATGGTTAGGTCGAGTCGTATCGGTATACATCCCTGGACGACGACGAACAGGGTCTAAACCGGAAAGGACTTCAAGCGATTGAGCCGTATATTGTGTCACGTTGTACGTTTTCCTTATTTGATGGTGTGCGCAAAGAATTCGATCACTAACGGTAATTTTTCTTCAAAATCTTCCATAGCATGATTGCCATGAGCATCCGTCAAAATCAATGAGGATGGCGTTGCAGCACTATAATAGCGTTGTGCTTGACGATAATCCAAAATTTCATCGCCTTGTTGCAATAAGACGAGTATTTTGTCGGCATTTTCAGGCTGTTTCAGTTCAAGTTGCTGCAACTGTCGTAGCTGAACATGATCAATCGACCATTGATCATTCACCACATAGGGCATGCTTTCAACCTGAAATAACTCATCAAACAACTTCCATGGTTGCATAGCAGGGTTAATCAGTACAGCCGGAATATTATATTTCGCGACAAAGTATGTCGCAAAAAAACCACCTAAACTGCTACCTACAAGTGCAACATCATCCAAACTTTCAATAAGCTCTGAAACTTGCCCAACCACCTGATCTGGAGATCTATTGAGGTTTGGCAAATGCACATTAATCCCTAATTCGCTACAATACTGCCTTAAGCTCAATCCTTTAATCGAAAGAGAGCTACTATTAAAACCATGGAGGTAGATAATATTCATATATTTCCCTCTAAATTGAGACAAATTTCACAATTTTATTCTCAGTTTGTATAGAAAAGCACAATTGTTAGACAAGAAAAAGCACTCAACTAACCATTCATCAGTATTTTAAAAAAATGTGTTATTTAAACTACTAAGATGGAAACGTTTACTGCCGTTGATAAAAAGTACAGCTTAAAACGTCGGTTATAACGTATATGGGGAAAAGATATGCCGAGCTTAACACCACTACATGAAACTTATTGTAAATGGGATCGTACGCCACCTAGTCAGGCAGACGTACTAGAAGGTTTAGCTCAACTGTTCAGCACCAGCTTAAATGGTGTACATGAATTAATACAAGTTATTAATATTGAAGTCTTAAAAAATGCTTTTGGTATTAGCACACAAAACGCTAAAAACTTTCAAAAACGACCATTTGTACAAAAGGCATATCAATTTTCTTATGGCGCTTTACAAAAATATGGTCGTTATTTTTTAGCACCCGGTTTGCGTCGCATTATTGAAAAATATCCAACACTTCATGAAAAACCACTCACCCCAAGCCTACATTTTTTGGTGGGAATTTTGAATGGTGTTTTTGGGGATTACCTACTTAAACAACATAGTCCACTTGCCCTACCGATAGTGCTATACGATCACTACGGAGCTATACAGCAAGGTGAGCTGGCTGGCCGTATTGTAATTATGGTTCACGGTTTGTGTATGAATCATCTGACTTGGTCAAACGCCCATTACGGTGGTATTGGGGAACGTCTTTTAGCCCAGCGTGACCATAACACCATGCTGTATTTAAATTACAATACAGGGCGACGTATTTCGGCCAATGGACGCAGTTTCTCAAACTTATTAGAAGATCTCGTAAAAAATAATCCAAGAATTACCAGCATTGATGTGATTGGCCACAGTATGGGTGGGCTGGTTTCTCGTAGTGCATTGTTCTACGGTAAACAAAATATGTACCAATGGATACATATGGTCGAGAATCTGGTGTGTATTGGTTCCCCACATCATGGCGCGGTCTTGGAGCGCTTTGGTTTTACCATACAAGATAAGCTGGGGGCTTTCCCTTTTGTAGGTTTACTTGGTCAACTGGTTAATATTCGCAGTAACGGTATTTTAGACTTACGCCACGGTAGTGTTCGTGATGATGACTGGGAATATATGGATGCCCGAATTGGTATGATGGACGATAATCGTGCCCCTGCTCCTTTGCCTTCTCATATCAATACTTTTTTAGTGGCAGGAACACTCGAATTTGAAAAAGTACGCAATAAAGCGCTTACTGTGATTGGTGATTACTTAGTGAGTGTGAAAAGCGCGCTGGGTGAACACCCTAATCCACGCTTTCAGCTTAAAGTTCCAGATTCGCATAAAGCTGTGTTTTATGGCTTAAATCACTTTGAAATTCAGTATCATTCAAGCGTTGCCGAACAGATCACTCGCTGGCTATATCCTCATGCGAATGATTATGTGCAAGAAGGTATTCAAACTCATATTATTGATATGCCGAACTATACGCTCGAAGATTTAGAAGGCATTGTAGAGACGTAAAAAAAGCCCAACTTATGTTGGGCTTTTCTAATTAATTAGCTTTTGTAGCAGGAAGAGCCCCTATTGTTTCACATCCTAAAGTAGAGGAAATATATTTTAAGTTACTATTAAAAATAGTTTTGACAGATTGTATTTTTCCCGTTTTATAAGATTTTATATTTGCCAGATAAATATATTTCCCTTTTTTTGAATCATATGTTAACTGATCTCCTTGTAAGATATCTGTCGACTTACTTTTATCCTCACTATCTGAATTTAAAACTGGCACTTCAATAAATTTATTATTTATCAAATTATAAAAGTATGCATTTGCAGTGAAATTTTTATATGGCTCTTTCATATAATCTATATTACTATTTTCCCGAATTCTAAAAGCCACAATATTTTTATCATTGTACAACAATGTAAAATCAACATCAGATTTTAAAGGAACCTTACTTTCAAAAATATTATACACTTCTTTTTTGTTTAAAATTTGAACTCCATATTTTTTAAAGAATATTTAATCTCTTTTTAATTTTTATTAATGTTCCCAAAATCCACTAATTTAATTTTTAAATTAGGATTTATAACTGTATATTTATTATAAGAATCTATATATTCTATAGGTGAATTTATTTGAGTGGAATCTTGTAAATAATCATTCCACTCACTATTTTCTTTTGCATAATAGATATTGAAAGAAACACTACAAGCTATCATCATTGCAAAAGAGTTTAGAAATTCCACAAACACCTCAAATATAAAAATTATAAATTAATAGTTTTTATTTAACCATTTTTTAACTTCAGAAATAGTTTTGTATTTATAGTAAACTTCCCCCTCTGCTATGCCTTCAAAACCTTCTGAATTATTACCTAGTATATTTGTTATATTTTTCAAGCTTAAACCATTGTTTCCAATAATTTGATATAAACTAATTTTATACATTTCACCTTCTATTTGTGGGGTACAACAGTAATATGATGAATTAAGAACAATTAATATAGGAGGTTTTCCTTTGTTTGTTTTATAGATACTAACAGCTAAAAGTTTAGGACTTTCTTTAGCTGCAAAATCAGAGTAATCACCAACAAATGTCTTTTTCTCTTGATTTTCTAGATAACCTTTCAGAGAGGAACCTTCTGCAGATTCACACATATAATTATAGAATTTATAATCATTTTTTTTAAATATACTTAAGTTTACTATCTCCTCAATATTACATTGATCCTTTGCAAATAAATTCTGAGAATATATTAAAGATGATATGACAAACAGAATAGTAGTAAAATATTTTTTCATTTCATAAACACTATATTAAATAAAAATCTTTCTTGCCTGAACAAAATGTGCTCGGCGGTCAGCATATGAGTTTGTAGCTTCATTAATTACTTTTGTGATAGCGTCTACCTGTTCTCCATTAGCTCCTCTATCAGCAACATCATAAAGCTTAAATTTCAACCAAAATCTAATAGCAGATCTAACCGCATATTTAGGTTGTTCAATTAATTCAGGATTCTTCACAAAATCAACTTTCTCTCCCGGCCATATAGTTGAGTACATATTAGTTAGATCTTGATAATTATTCTTCCCTGTTAATTGTTTTAATCCTCTTCCTAAATATTTCCAACCATCACCAAGAGAAGTATTACCTAATTTATATTTAGCGCTACGATAATTATCGTCATACATACGATTAGCAATTACTTCTCCATTTGCTGGTCCCTGCCCTCTTTTATATCCATCAATATCTGCTTGTGCATGATGAGTTCTGTAATAGCCTATTTGTTTCAATGCTGTTGGTCCCATATATTCCACTTGCTCTCTCAATGAAAAAGAGCTACCAACTTCTTGTCTAACTTGAGCCATAAAATGGGCTTGTCTCAATCTAGTATCCAATTTATAGCCACTTAAATCGCTATTTAGTTCATCTAAAATTGGTTGCATTTTTGTAGTAGAAGCTTTTGGCCACATTTTTTTCATTTGGTCCATTGTAATTAATATATCAACTTTAACTTTTTTATTAATCTCTGGATCATTCTGTGCCGTACTGCCTTTTGTTATATCTACATCCAGATGGAACTCAACAGGGTTGTTTTTGACTCGTGTTGCCATATAGGCTTGTGTCTTTAAAGGCTTACCATCAGGCTTATACACCGTAAATTCTAGTTTCTGCCCTACCATGCTTTGTAATGGTAATTTTCCATTCGATATACTAAAAAGCTGTTTTTACCATTCTCTACAACTAACATTTCCACATTAGTTTTTTCTACAATGTAGTCACTTCCATCTCGATCTAAAATTTTAATCGTAGATGCACTTTTAAACTTTTCATAAGGCTCATCTAATTTAATAAAAGTTGGTTGGGAACTACCGTTAGCAGAGTTTATTGAACTTTTTAAAACAAATGTATCATTTGATGTTAATACTAAGACCTCTATATCTCTATTAGGTGATGAGCATACTTCTACTATGCCTTCATCATTTGTATATTTATCGGGTGAATTTCCTTTACCTTTTGGTCGTGATTGAACAGGAAAGTTTTTCATAACTTTTCCATTCATATCAACAATTTTAAAAAAAGTGCTTACAATTCCTTTGGTTGATCTGGATTGCTTTAGTTGTTTATATTCATCAATTGTTTTTGGCAACTGGACTTTAATAGGATTTTTTTCTGAGGAATGAATAGAAGAGTTTAACGTTTTAAATACTGTATAATCTTTTTGATTAGGAGGTTTTGCTAATATTTCAACAGTTCTATTTGGTGAGGCCTGAAAAACAAACAAACCCAAATTATTTGTTTTTTGGCTATTAGCATTTAATGAATCTTTATATCTAGATTGTACATTTAAGTTAATAATCTGCTTTCCAGATTTATCATAAAACTTAGTAGTAATAGTGACTAATTTACTCATTAATCAAAACTCCTCTTCTGTATAGACGTCATCATTTTCTTCGTCATACAAAAGTGTTTCTTCTAAAAGCTCATCAATATTTTCACTATCAGGCATATTTTGCTTTAACTGAATATAATCCGAATTAAAAATCATTGCAGTAAAGTCTGCTTCTTCTGGTGTATAAAACCGTAATGAACTTAAATTATTTTTCTTATCAAGCTCATTTTTATAAGTTTTTATAAGGCTAGTGTTCTTTTTATTTATAATAAATAGTTCTTTTTTACCTTCCGAATTTATATTCCAGTTATAGTTAATTTTATTACTAAAAGGTGTTTTTATAGTGGGTAAACTTATCTTGGGAACAACAATATTTGCGCCACTCATAAATAAATGCTGACCGGCCTTAACCTCCAGCTTGCCTCCAGTTACTGGGAAAATACCTGAACCATTAATCTTGAGTTGTGAACCGTCCGCAGTGAGTATAATTTCTTTTGGGCTAATTATTTCGATTCTATCTTCTGTTGAAATAATCTGTATTCCTTTTCGTGCAATGATATCCGTACCATCACTTTGTGCTTGTAACTCGATTTTGCCCTTACCCGCATACATTCTTGCTCCATCTTGAGCTGCAAAAAAACTTATCTTATTTTGGGCATGAGCAATCAAATTCTTTTGAGTACTCAGGTTAATACTATCACCAGCAATTTGGCTAATCTGTCCATCTGCACTCAGATGAATGTCTTCATTACTTGCAACCGCTATACTATTTGGCGCACTTAATACCATAATCGCTTGTTTAAATGCAGCAGCTTTATCTTTGTCTTGCTGTTCAATCTGATTTAAAAAGGTTTTTAAATGATCAAGAACTTCCAACGGATCTGTCTGCTGATTTTTAGCAACTTCACTTAGAGCTTTGCTATTGTTTAACCCGCCTTCAAGTTGCTGTTTGGTTTCATTCGCATCAAGGTGATGTCCTTGCGCTTGATCTTGTTTATACGTAGTAATATATAAGCCACTACCTGCACGCACGGCTCCCCAAGCATCTGTTCTCAACTCAAAACCTTCTCCACGACCTTGGCTAGTCGCCTGCTCTTTAGGATGGCTTAAATTACCTAAATTCAGCTGTGTTGCTGCATGGCTACTTTGTAGTTGGGTACTGATTTGCCCTGTTGTGTCATCAAATCGTAATTGGTTAAACCCACTGCCACTAACTTCCTGACTACGAATACCACTCAGTTTTTTAGTATCGGGAAGCTGTCCTTTCACATCAAACTTGGTTGGTGAACGCTGTGCTTCATGGATTCGTCCCGTCACAAATGGACGATCAATATTGCCATCAAAGAAGTCAATGACCACTACTTCACCAATACGCGGCAAGAAGCGTGCTCCATAACCTTCACCCGCCCACGGAGTCAGTACATCGACCCAAGCCGAGTCGGTATCATTGTCATTGCTACCTGCGCCACCATCATGGCCATGATCATCACTACGGGTAAACAGAAAATGGACCTTAATGCGCCCCCATTCATCGACATGAATGGTTTCTCCCTCTGGTCCCACGACTTTCGCTCTTTGTGGGTAGGCAATCGGACGATGCTGTTCTGGATTATATTCAGGTGTCGTTTTGATTTGACGGCGAATTAAAGTCAGCTCATTACCTTGACGCTCAATATCGTCATAACCGTGTTTGTCCCATCGACTTTGGGTTAGTAACTGACTAACTTGCTGATGTAAGTCTTTAGGTAAATTGTTTTGGTTGTAGAAATTTTTAGCGATAATCAGGAACTCTTGATCAACCCCTTCATGTTGATCAACTTCAGGATGCTCTCGGAGATTAAACCAATAGCCGACTTGGCTATCTCGAACACTGCTATAAGCTTTGAAGTATTTGGCCTGACTGGCATACATGTCATTAAATTGCTGATTCAGTTTCTCTAGCTGATTACTAGTTGAAGCAGTAGCCTGATCCTCACCTTTTAAATCTTGCATCCAAGCAGGACTCATGTGCCATGCTTGCTCAAGGCTTAAACTCGCTGAATCAAAGTTATCTGAATGTGTATGGGTCGTGATGACGGAACCAGCGCCTTCTTCTTGTGCTAAGGCATCGGGCTGCCAGCGTTGCACATGTACCGCAGTCGGCTGCAAACTCCGCACCGCAACAAACCCTGTAATACTATCTTGATATTCTGTCGCACTACTGCGGTGATAGCGAATGCTACGGCGTGCTAAAGCTTGGTACTGGTTATTATCATCAATTAATCTAAGCTTTTGGGCCTGTACTGGAGCAGTAAAATGAGGAACAAAAAGCTCTGATTCATCAATTAGCCAACTAACACCTTCACTTCGCCATAAACGCGTAAGAAAGTCATAGTCGGATTCATTATGCTGCATGATAAATGGGCGAGTATCATAACTCTGGCTTAACCCACTCAGGTCTAGGCTTAAACTTGTCGCAAAAAGTGGACTTTTTTCTTGCCACTCTTTGAATAGAACTTCGGTAATTTCTACAATACTTTTATTCATAAAAACACGACTATTACGGCGTTTATGCCATAAATTTGTCGCGTCTTTTAAGGTCAATTTATAAAGCGTTAAAGCGCCATCACTTTGCCCATAACTGGCTTCAGTCACAATTCCTGTAGTTCGAAACAATTGGCCAGAATCTGTAACCTGATCAACAGCAACCTGAACGCCTATAAACTGCTTCAATGCAATTTGGGCACTCGTCGAAAGGCAAATTAACTCAGCTTCAATTCCCCCATTTAGCTGATGTTGGCCTTCTATACGTTGTAAAAAAACTTGGTGATTAAGCAATTCATTAGAAAATTGCACGTGGATCGCGCGTTTCTGTGCACTTAATCCTATTTTTTCCAAAACATTAAAGATATTAAAAAACATTTTTTATAATCATAAGGATATAAAACGGCTGCACTTTATAAAAAACAGAACTATCTGTCTATATCATTATGCTTTTTTTCAATTCATTTTTTTATATTTTGATTAATTCTAAAACAATAAAAAAAGCCCAACATTATGTTGGGCTTTTTTTAATCTATTTAAACTCTTTTTTTAGCGGTCTTAAACACTGGATAGAAGCGGAACAATTGCCATAAACATACGAGTAATAGCAAAATGAAATAGACCAATGACCAAACTGGTAAAGACTGACCTAAAAAGGTCCAGTCAATTGCTGCACATTCACCTGAACCTGACAAGACTTCCTGTAAAACTGTTTTCATTGGTAAGGCATCAACTAAATAGTTTAAACCTGGACCACAGCTTGGTACTTGATCAGGTGGTAAATGTTGTAGCCAGACATGACGCCCTGCTACACCCACTGACCATAAAATTGCGATGCCAGCCAAAAATGCGTAAAAGCGTTTAACCGCATTGGAAACAGGGTTATGCAAAAATGCAATCAGTGCTACAAGGCCCATTGCCATTAAGCCAACACGTTGAAAAATACAGAGCGGACATGGCTCCAAACCTTTTACATGTTCCAGATACAACGCAAAAGACATGCCGACAATACTTGCTAAAACAAGTAGTCCACTCACCAAACGGTAACTTAATCGCATGTAAAACCTCATTTTATTATCGATATTGTTCAAGATATTGGTCAAAACTGACCTGAGTATCTTGCTCAAGTTGTTCTTGCTGCTGTAAAGATTGTGCAGCCAATTGCTCAAAATGTTTCAAGGTTTCCACACTAAGCTCATGCTGTTCATAACTTTCAGCATGTAACTGGGCCATGTGGCTACCAAAACTCCAAGTTCCACCATGCTTTAACGTATCGTCAATAACATGGGCTGACAAAGTTTCATCAACTTCATCAATTCGTGCTTGCATGATCGCTAATGCAGAACCATACAGCTCTGTTGCATAGGTCTGATCGAGTAACTGCGCACAACCTTGCATCTGAGCAATATACAAACGTGCCCAATCTTCGATGTGATAAGACCCGTTTAAATCTGTAATGGTTGCATTCGGCGCTCGGCCACGATTCACCACTTCAGTCTGGTTCTTTTCAATCAAATCTTGCTCAGGGCCTAACAGATCTGGGCTATCACTTAACAAGCAATAAAGTGCTAACACTTCAAGGAAGCCAGCCGTCGTTTCATCAACGCCAATTGACGAATATGGGTTTACATCAACAGCACGTAGTTCAACATAACCCACTCCTCGATTTTTCAAGGCTTGAGACGGCGTTTCACCCGCTTGAGGCACCTGTTTTGGACGTACGAGACTGTAATATTCATTCTCGATCTGCAAAACATGATCATTAATTTGCAACGGCTCACCAGCGGCATCATTTAACCCTAAACGGCTAAATGGTGGGTAAGGAGAATGAACGGCTTTTTGTAAACCATCCAAATAGCCAGTCAAATTGTTATAATGAATACCTAAGCTTTTTTGGGCTGAGTTTTGATAACCCAATCGCCCCATACGTAAAGCTGTAGCATACGGTAAATAGTATGAACCTTTGATTAAAGGCAACAACTGATGTTTATGTCCGGTCAAGAAACAACGACATACCGTTGGGCTCGCACCCACCAAAAACATAACCAGTGGCGTTAAACGGATAAAATTACGAATAAGACCAAAATAACGATGGCTACGATAATCCTGCAAACTTAATGATTTTAATTGTTCGTCAGTTTCATGAGCTTGTAGCTCGGCAAAAAGTGTATCTGGAAAAGATAAATTGTAATGCACACCTGAGATCGTCTGCATACGACGACCATAACGAATTCCTAACCCACGGCGATATAGTGTTTTAAAACGGCCAATATTAGAAGTGCCGTATTGTGCTAGACGAATTCGTTCTTCATTGTCATCTAACATGCATGGCATAGACAGCGGCCAAAGTTTTTCACCATTTTCTAAATGACGATGCACAACCGCATGAATATCTGTGAGCTCATGTAAAGCTTCACCAATGGTTGGCTTTGGAGAAGTAATAAACTCCATTAATGCTTCTGAATAATCAGTCGTAATTTGCGGATGTGTTAAAGCTGAACCTAATGCTTTTGGATGTAACTCTTGCGATAAGAACCCATTACTTTGCATACGTAGGCTTTCACGCTCTATTCCACGTAACATGCCTTGTAGTAGCGACGAATCCACCCAAGCAGGAATAACTGATTGAGATGGTGTAGTGGGTTGACTCATGCATTTGCTCGCTTATTAAAGATCACTATATACAAAATCGTGAGATGATACGGTTACTTATATAATCACATCATTCCAGTTTGGCAATTTTTATCACAATCTTGTTATTTAAGACACGAAAGAATTGTGATTTTATTGAAGAATAATTGCTAAAGAGTTGTCAATATCATGAACGATCAAGACATTTTAAACTTCTGGTTTTCACCTGAACACCGTTCACTTTGGTTTGCAAAAAGTGATGATTTTGACAAAAAAATTCGTGAAAATTTTTCTGACGTTCATCGACAGGCAACTCAAGCAGAACTCTGGTCTTGGCGAAAAACGGCTGAAGGCCGTCTGGCAGAGATTATTGTACTAGACCAGTTTTCTCGCAACATTTATCGTGATCAACCACAATCTTTTGCTTACGACAGCCTTGCTTTAGCTTTGGCACAAGAAGCGATTAGCTTGCAATTAGATGCACAGCTTAATCCAGAGCAACGCTCTTTTTTATATATGCCGTTTATGCATAGTGAATCAAAATTGATCCATGAGTTTGCGTTAAAACTATTTCAACGCCTCGGCAATGAAATTAATTTAAGCTTTGAGAAAAAGCATAAAGTGATTATCGATCGCTTTGGTCGTTATCCTCATCGCAATGCGATTCTAGGACGTGTCTCCACTCCAGAGGAAACCGAATTTTTATTAGAACCAAACAGTAGTTTTTAAAACTTCTTAATTTTTAACGCTGAGTCATTTATTTTTTAATGCTTAGCTGGGAGTTCATCATGAAATATCTCTCTCTTTGTTTAGCCTTAGGCACTGCCTTAACTCTAACTGCTTGTGCAACAACGCCAAGTAAACCAAGAACCTTTGATCAGCTTGGTCAGTTTTCAGCATATCCTTTAAATGCCCAAACTTTTCGGATTAGTTTTCAAGCAGACCCGAATATGAGCTATGGCGCAGCTGAAGAAATCACTTTGGTAAAATCAGCACAAACGACGGTACAAAAAGGTTTCCGCTTTTTTAAAGTGCAAAATGATCCAAGTAATCAAAGTCAGAAACCGCCACGTCAAGCCGTGGTTTACCCATCAGCTCCAAGTTTTTACCCATATGGTTATGGTCGTCGTTACCCGGGTTTCTGGCATGATCCGTTCTATGATTACCCACAAGTGGTCAATATCGATCCTGTTCAAGTGTCGTATACTATTGAATGTTATCGGGATCAGAAGCAAGCTCCTCAGGATGCTTTTGATGCAACCTTGATCTTGAAATCAATCGGACAAAAATATGGATTGAGTCCGACAGGAGAGCTGTTGCCACCGCCTGAGCCTCCAGTAAAACAAAAATGAATAGGATAAATTTATGAACATGGCAGAAGAAGTCCACCACGTGCCCAGTCTTAAACGTAGCAAATATTTTGCCACTCTAGCGCTTATTATTGTCGTTGTGCTGTGGGTTGCACTGATGGTAGCCGACCGTTTTCTGCCAGAGTACACAGGTTTTATTCATATTTTAATGTTAGGGGCTGAAGCCGGCGTGGTAGGTGGTTTAGCCGACTGGTACGCGATTACAGTTCTATTTCGGAACCCATTTGGTAAGTTACCGATTCCTAAGTTTTTAAGGGACCACACAGAGATTATTCCACGCAACAAAGCACGCATTGCAGAGTCAATGGGCCGTTTTGTACAGGAAAATTTTCTTTCGCCTCAAGTGGTAGAGCGAAGCTTAGAAAAAACTGACTTAAGCCTCGCAATTGGTCAATGGTTAGCAAGTCCACAAAACAATACGCAAGTGGTACAGCTTATTCAGCAAACTGTTCCGAAAATTTTTGAGTTTGTTAGCCAAGATCAAATTGCCAACTTTGTGCAAAACAATAGTGTGCAATGGGTGCGTAATACCGAAGTCAATAAACTCGCAAGTGAAATGCTCCGCGCGGTATTGGAAAATGATTTCCACCAAGACGTTTTACAGCGTGGTCTCGATATCGCCCATGAATGGGTGGTACAAAACCCAGATAAAACTCGTGAATTAACTCGAAAAATGTTTAAAGCACTTGGTGTCTGGTCACTTGCAAAAGGCGCAAGCTGGATTGGTATTGATGTTCAACAACGCACCATCGACTCACTCGTTGAAAAAGTAGAATCGATGCTGGCAGACCCTGAACACCCATGGCGACAAGAAATTGAAACCATTGCCCACTCACTCATGCTAGAGCTGGCAAAACCAGACAGTGCTGCCAGCCAACGCCTAAACAGCGGTAAAGATGCTCTTTTAGACAGCCCGCAAGTCCTAAATTTCATCAGTGGTGCTGTCACCATTTTGTGTGATGCCATTAAAGAAGATTTAATGAAAAAAGACTCAGGTATTGCAATGAACCTTCGGGCTGCTATTCAGCAACTCGGTGAAAATCTTGTTCAAAATGCCAAAGTACGTGAAGTGTTGAACAAAGAAATGACAGGCCTTGCGCTGACTTTTACAGATCAATATAGCCATAAAATCATACGCTATGTCAGCGAACGCATTCATGAATGGGATTCGCGCGAAATGATTGGAAAAATTGAAAACGAAGTCGGTGGCGACTTACATATGATCCGTGTGAACGGCGTTGTAGTCGGGGCATTTATTGGTTTAACACTCGGTGTAATTCGGGCAGTGATTGAATCAATTTTATAACTTTAAATATTTTTATAAGAGAACAATATGCTACAGCTTCAGTCAAAATTGGCCACTCAAGGCGTGACTATTTTTAGCACCATGACGGCAATGGCACATCGACTAGGTGCACTCAACCTGTCACAAGGTTTTCCAGATTTTCCGGCACCACAGGCCTTACTGGAAGCCTTATCTCAGGCGACGTTGGCTGGGCATAATCAATATCCACCTGGCGATGGTATTCTCGCTTTACGTGAACAGCTTGCTTTACAATTTAAGCAACGCGACCAACTTCAACTTGATCCTGTAACGCAAATTACCATTACTCCCGGCGCAACCATTGCAATTTTTTGTGCCATACAGGCATGCATTAATGCGGGCGATGAAGTTATTATTTTTGATCCAAGTTACGACAGTTATGGGCCTTCAGTACAATTAGCTGGTGGTAAAGCCATCCACATCGCTCTTGAAGCACCCGACTTTAAAGTGAACTGGCAACAGGTTAAAGATCTGATTAACGACAAAACTCGAATGATTGTGGTGAATACTCCCCATAATCCAACAGGCACAATCTGGGATAAACAGGATTGGTTAGAACTCATTGCACTGATTCAAGATAAAAACATTGTGATTTTATCCGATGAAGTCTATGAACACTTGGTCTTTGATGGTCAACAACACTTCAGCGCATTGCATTTTCCAGAGCTCAGAGAGCGTAGTTTTGTGATCGGTTCTTTTGGAAAGACCTTTCATGTAACAGGCTGGAAAACAGGTTATTGCGTCGCTTCACCTGAGTTAATGCGTTTATTCCGCCAAATTTACCAATATGCGAATTTCTGTGGCACAACACCTTGTCAGATTGCCCTAGCGCAATATATGGAGCAACATCCAGAACATATTCAAGAGCTGCCACAGTTTTACCAAACTAAGCGAGATCGTTTTAATCAGGCGATTCACCATAGCCGTTTCTTGCTAAAACCGTCTCAAGGTACTTATTTTCAAAATCTCGATTACAGCCAAATTCGGCCTGACCTGAACGATGTTGAAATGTGCCAGTTTCTAGCAGAACAACATAAGATTGTGGCTATCCCAGTTTCGGTTTTCTACAAGCAAGCGCCGGAGTCTTTGCGTTTGATTCGTTTCTGCTTTGCTAAAAATGATGAGACATTGCAAAAAGCAGGAGAAATTCTGAATCAATGTTAATAAATTTAGCCACTTAGCATAGTAAAAACACTACAAGCCATTTGCTCTAACTATGCTAAGTTGGATATCTGCCCCGCTCATCAAAGAGATGGGCGATGGAGAATGCATGCCACCAAGACAGTCTTTAATTCATCAGCAAAATCTATGGAAAACATTTTTTGTTTTCTTGCTCCCCCTGATTGCAACCAATATTTTGCAGAACTTGTCCGGAACTATTAACACCATCTTTGTTGGTCAAATGATGGGAGTAGATGCAATTGCTGCCGTCTCTGTTTTTTTCCCTATTTTATTTTTGCTGCTCGCTTTTATTATCGGGATTTCAACAGGTACGACTGTTTTAGTAGGGCAAGCATGGGGCGCGCAAAATATTGAAAAAGTCCAAAGTGTGGTGGGTTCTACCCTCTTTATGACACTGATTGGTGGAGTAATTACCGCAATTATTGGTGTGTTTTTTGCCCACGATATTTTAGAGTTATTAGGCACTGACCCCAAGGTGATGCATCTTGCTTTGCCTTATGTGCAGTGGATGCTGGCAGGCAGCCCGCTTCTGTTTGTTTATATTATCTATACTTCAATTTTACGTGGTGTAGGCGACAGTACTACACCTTTGCTTGCATTGGCTTTAACCAGTGTAATTGGCTTAGTGATTACCCCGATATTGCTTAAAGGTTATTTTGGCTTACCAGCTCTGGGAATTATTGCTCCAGCAATTGCAACGATCACGGGTTATGTGGCTATTTTGATTTTTCTTGCGATTTATCTAAATAAGAAAAATCATCCACTTCGGCCGAATCGTCAGCTTCTGCAACATATCCGTCATAATCCAGAACTGAGCAAAATCATTTTGCGCTTAGGCGTCCCAACCGGCATTCAAATGATTACCACCTCAATGGCTGGCTTGGTTATTGTCGGGTTGGTGAACCATTATGGTTCACATGCTACAGCAGCATATGGTGCGGTAAATCAGGTGCTCAATTACATTCAGTTCCCTGCAATCTCTATTTCAATTGCGGCTTCAATTTTTGCTGCACAAGCGATTGGTGCAGGTAAATCTGACTTGTTATCTCGTGTCACTCGTACTGCCTTAGGCATGAACTTTTTATTTACGGGTACCTTAATTGCACTTGGCTATCTATTTTCAAAATATTTAATGGCTTTATTCATTACCGACCCAACCGTGGTGGTACTGGGCCAACAACTTTTATTTATTGTGCTTTGGGCAATTTTATTCTTTGGTGCGGGTGCCATTTTTGCATCGATCATGCGTGCCAGTGGAACTGTGACTGTCCCGATGCTCATTAATATTTCTGCTATTTTATTTATTGAAATTCCATGTGCTTACTGGTTTAGCTCAATGTGGGGGCTTAAAGGAATCTGGGTTGCCTATGCCTTGGCATTTGTGAGTTTATGTATTATTCAAGGGCTTTATTATCAATTTATCTGGAAGAAAAAGAAGATCAAAGTTCTTATTTAGAACCAATTAATTCTTATAAAAAAAGCCATCATTTGATGGCTTTTTTTGACTTTAAAATTATTTCATTAACTTGGTCACAATGGTAGAAGCACGTTGATATCCAGTTGGGAATACACGCTGGAATGCATCAAGAATTTTTGCATCACTACCAATCAATAAACGACGTTTATTTTTTAATACTGCTTGTAAAATTTGACGAGCCGCCTCTTCAGGTGGAGTACGTAATAACTTGTCAAAATTTTGAATCGATTTAGTCGGATCCATACCCAAATTATTCAAGCTATCACTCATTTTTGCAGATTTAGCAATATTGGTGCGGATTCCACCCGGATGTACACACAAAGAGCTTACGCCACTTTTTTCAATATCTAACTCTTGACGCAATGACTCGGTAAAACCACGAACAGCAAATTTAGTCGCGTTATAAGCAGATTGAGTCGGTTGAGCGGTTAAACCAAATAGGCTTGAAATATTAATAATATGGCCATCTTGTGTTTGCTTAATGAACGGTAAGAACTCTTTCGTTCCGTACACCACACCCCAGAAGTTAATCCCAACGATCCACTCTAAATCTTCGTAAGTCGCACCTTCAACAGTTGAACCTAGAGCGACTCCAGCGTTGTTGAAAATCAGGTTAACTGAACCATGATCTTGCATGGTTTCCTGTGCCCACAGTTTTACCGCTTCACGGTCAGAAACATCAAGCTTTTTGGTCGTCACAGTAATCGTGCTATACGGTTTTAAAAGCTCAACGGTTTGCTGTAATCCTTTTTCATTAATATCACTCAACGAAAGATGGCAGCCCTGTTTTGCCAAAAGAATTGCGAGTTGTTGCCCAATGCCAGAACCTGCGCCCGTAATTGCAGCGACTTTGTTTTTAAAATTTTTCATTGTCCATCCTTTGTTTTTCGATATTTGCACAATCGGTTCATTGCATGTGCAGCTTAGACATCTTTAATATAATTTTGACAATATCCATTGTCAATATAGTACACTGTAATTTCAGATAGAATGGCACAATTCTGCTGAGAGCTTTATCATAGTGAGCATATTTGGCTAAAACCTATAAATTAGGAAACCATTCTTTAGGAAACGACTTATTTATGGCGACAAACGACTCAACCAGTAAAAAGAAAACAAAAACTGTGAGTAAAGAACGTCAGTTCAAAGGGTTATCTCTATCTGAACGTAAAGAGGCACGCCGAGAAAAACTGATTGAAGCTGGCATTGCGACTTATGGAACACTCGGCTTTTTTTCCGTGACGGTCAAAGATGTCTGCCAAGAGGCAAAACTCACAGAACGTTATTTTTATGAATCATTTAAAAAGAGTGAAGATTTATTTCAAACCATCTTTTTAAAAATGATTGAAGAATTGCAGCAAAACCTGATGCAAGCCGTCATTAAAGCGACACCAGATCCAGAAAAAATGGTCGATGCTGGTTTAAGGGCACTGCTGACGACATTAAAAGACGACCCGAGATTAGCTCGCATTGTCTATGTTGACGCAGTTTTGGTACAAGAATTACATAATCAAGCCACCATTCAAGAAACTCTTGCACAGTTTGATCGAATGATTCAGGCATTTGTTATGTTGACCATGCCGCAAATCCAACACAACGAAAATGAGCTCTCTTTAATCGCAACTGGATTAAATGGATATGTCACTCAAATTGCAATTCGATGGGTCATGGGAGGCTTTGAGCAGTCTCTTGAACAGGTTTTAACCGCATGCCGCATTGTTTTCTTATCTTTATTGGCCAAGGTTTCAAAATAATATTAAAGTTTTTTGACACTCTAAAATGTACAAAACCCGTTAAGCTTTGAATGTGATAACTTATTGAATGATTTTAAGAATATTTAAGCTTTCATGTCATCATTCGGTCACACCTTTGCCTTACTTTTGTCACAAATTATTGCTAAATTCAATTTTATAGACTTTTCTGCAATGAAATTGTCATAATTAATCTTTGTAATAAGCCTGTCATAACTACAAAACGGTTCACCGTTAAATCTATAGGATATTGCGCTGTGAAAGATGACTATATTTTAATTGTCGATGATGAGCTTCCTATTCGTGAAATGATCCATACTTCTTTGGACATGGCAGGCTTTCAATGTTTGCAGGCAGAAGATGCCAAACAGGCTCATCAAATTATCGTCGACCAACGTCCGGCGCTT
Source organism: Acinetobacter sp. V91_7 (assembly GCF_031799075.1). Classification (NCBI taxonomy): domain Bacteria; kingdom Pseudomonadati; phylum Pseudomonadota; class Gammaproteobacteria; order Moraxellales; family Moraxellaceae; genus Acinetobacter; species Acinetobacter sp. V91_7. Next base: position 92,983 of record NZ_JAVQNT010000029.1, on the reverse strand, counting down.
ATCTTGCTCGATTGGATGTTACCTGGAGGCGTAAGTGGTGTCGATTTATGTCGCCGCTTAAAACGTGATGAGAACTTAGCAGAAATTCCAGTAATTATGCTTACCGCTCGCGGAGAAGAAGACCACAAAGTACAAGGTCTTGATGCTGGCGCAGATGATTACATGACGAAGCCTTTCTCAACACGTGAACTGGTTTCACGTATTAAAGCGGTTCTGCGTCGTGCAAATGCATTAAGTGGCGAAAAAATGATTGACGCCAATGGTTTAATTCTTGATCCTGTGAGCCAACGTGTAAGCTTTGGCGACAGTATTTTAGATATGGGCCCAACTGAATATCGCTTACTTGCGTTTTTTATGACCCATCCAGAGCGTGCATATACACGTGCCCAGTTGCTCGATCAGGTCTGGGGCGGTAATGTATATATCGAAGATCGAACTATCGATGTGCACATCCGTCGTTTGCGTAAAGTTTTAGAACCTTTTGGTGTTGACCGATTTGTTCAGACCGTGCGTGGAACTGGCTACCGCTTCTCAACACGTGCAGATTTAGCCGCAGGTTAACCAAGATTTATGTATGAACCCTACCCCGTCCCCGAACAGGTACGTGAACAAAAGCTTTCCCGCTACAGTAGTTTATGGACGTTTGCCAAACAAGATTTACGGCTTTTATTATTTTTTATAATTATTGCTGGTTTAGTCGGTTTAGGCCTTGGGTATTTCTGGAGCTGTATTTTTATCGCCTTTGTGGTGTTTTTTACACTCCAGTTGCGTTCGCTTTATCTGGTCAATGACTGGATTGCAAATAAACCTTATGACGTTCCACCAAACCTAAATGGGATTTGGGGAGCGTTATTGTTTAATGTTTATCGTGCCCAGCGTCAGGAACGAATCGTTCAAGCAGAAATGGTCGGTTTAATTGATCGCGCTCAGTCTTCTTTAGTGGCACTTGCCGAAGCTGTCGTTCTCATTGATGATCAACATAAAATTGAATGGTGGAACCCTGCTGCTGAACGTTTGTTGGGTATCAGCCCTCTCGACCGTGGTCGAAATTTATTAACGATTTTACGCCAGCCGACCTTTATTGAATATTTTAACAATATTGATCAAGCACCCGACGGTATTAAACTACAGTCGAGTTTTGACGATGACCGATATGTGCAGGTCAAGCTCACACGATTTGGTGGAGAAAGTCGTTTATTGGTGGCTTACGACGTTACTCGTATGCACAACCTTGAGCAAATGCGTAAAGACTTTGTAGATAATATTTCTCATGAACTTCGTACACCATTAACTGTACTCAGTGGTTATATCGAGACATTTACCGATCAAGAAGATATTAGTCCACGCTGGAAACGTGCGTTTGATCAAATGCAGTCACAAACCAAACGTATGAATGCTTTGGTGAATGATTTACTACTGTTATCGAATTTAGAAAATAATAAGAAAATTGCAAAAAATCAGATTATTGAAATGCCGAGTTTAATGAATCAACTCTTTGATGATGCTCAGGCCTACAATGCCGATTATGGACATACACTCAATTTACATATTGATAGTCACTGTGACCTGATTGGTTCTGACATGGAAATCGCCAGTGCGTTTAGTAACTTAATTACCAATGCCATCAAATACACGCCAAAAGGTGGAACGATTACGATTGGCTGGCATGACGACGGTGAACATGCCTACTTTAGTGTACAAGACACAGGCATTGGAATTAATCCGAAACATTTACCACGTCTGACTGAACGCTTCTATCGTGTTGACAGCGACCGTAGTCGTCAAACAGGTGGTACAGGTTTAGGTTTGGCCATTGTGAAGCATGTATTAATGCAACATGGCGCTTATTTAGATGTGCAGTCTAAAGAAAATGAAGGTTCAACTTTTACAGTGGTTTTTCCTAAAGAAAGACTATATAACATGGCTTAAAAAGTATTCATTTCACACAAAGGGTGGATATTAAATAGACGCAGTGAAAGATACTTAGCCATTTTGTATATATAAGTTATTATGGACATGATTTTAATTTTTTGTCATTGATAATATCAAATATAACCTATAGTCAGCCTATATAAGTTATTTAATAAATCTCCTTTTTCTCTCATATCTATTTCATAGATTAGAATTTATGAAATAGATATAGTAACTGTACTTTAAAAAAATAAAACCACTCAATTTATACAATATATATAATCAATGTCATTGATAATTTAAAAAATGATTAAAATAAAAAACACCATTTAAACGAATTATTTAATAGTTTTAAAAATCACTTTCATTTTTAAATAAAATTAGTATTATTAACTCGCTACAAAAAAACTTAATCCATAAGAACAGCTAACATAATAATTAAGCGAGGCTTAAATGACTATTAACCCAGTAGAAATAATATTGGAAAATCCTGAAATAAGTGATTTCTTTATTCTTGTCTTGAAAGATGGAGAAGCATTAAAAGTGGAAATTCTTCAGGTTGATCAAACTCAAAAAATCATTCACGTATCCATAGAAGACGAATCAACTCGGTTAATCTCTTTTGATCAAATTGAGATGCTTGAACCGCTTGAAGAAGAACCTTATATAGAAACTATTGATGATCAATTAAAACGTATCCCTATGGGCAAGTATTTGATGGTTTGGGGACATTTTGGTGGTTCAATAAATCAAACTTGTGAACAGGGAGAACTTAAAAGTATTGATTGGAAGCACCGTACAATACTGTTGCGCAGCAGAGTTTATGAAGGCCGAGAAGATACCGTGTACATTGATAAAATTGATTATATAGATGAGTCACGAGAAGGCTCAGGAGCACGAGGCCCAGCTGTAGCCCCAGACTGGTATAAAGGTGCTGATGGAAAATGGCGCAAAAATGGACGTGAATATGAAGGCTGATTTTAATGCAGTTTTCCCTAAAGAAAGACTGTATAACCTGACCTAAAGTCACCCCTTCAAATATAAAAAGCCGGCTCATGAAAAGTCGGCTTTTTTAGCATTTAAACCAATTTACTTAGAAGTCGAGCAATAGGACTTACTTTGGTTTTTCTCTATTACATTTAAAAAGTTAGTCGCAAAAGTATTGCTCTGGCGTAGTGCATCACGATGATCTCCGCCATCAATCGTTTGATATACCGTTGGTTTTTTTAATTTACATAGCTGTTGATAATAGGCATATGTCCCTCTCGGGTCGACTAAATGATCTTTAGAACCCTGAACAATCATTAACGGTACGGTAGGTACCATATTTTCAATCGACTGTTGTTTTAGATAAGCCAAAAGAGGTTTTAAATCGGCATCAGATCGAAATATGCTAGAAGGAGATTTCTTTAAATCAGATTGAAGTTCAGATAAACAGCGGCTGCGCGCTTGAGTCAGTACCGTGTTCATTTCAGTGCTTACTAAGTTTTCAGGAACAATACTTGGCTCTGCTGCTTGCGCACCCAATAACACAATCGGGAAGAAAGCAGCTACACTAGGTTCTGGGTTTGGATGATTCTGCACATATTCTGCAATACCTTCATATTGATAGCCACCTGGAGCAAGCGCTATCGCCCCTTTTAAATCTAGTTCAGGTGCATCTTTTTGACCATAGGCAGACACTGCAATTGCCGCAGCCCCGCCTTGACTGTGCCCCATCACCAACCACTGTTTATTAAAGCTATTGGGCTTAAGCACGTGTAAGGCACGTACTGCATCGACCACCGTATGCAGTTGGCTCTTTGCATTCATATAGGGATGCGCGCCTAATGTACCTAAACCCTGATAATCAGGTCCGACAACTGCATAGCCACGCGCAAGCCAACTATCTAAAGCTTTGGAAGCAACTTCTTGATATGAATGAACTGGCCCACCCACATAATCACCCGAAGGCGCGCAGGTATCGGCGACTCCAGTCGTACCATGTGCCCAAGCGAGTATAGGCCAGCCATTTTTTGGAGGCGTTCCTTTGGGTAATAAAATAAAAGCTGATGCAACAATAGGTTCGCCCTGAATACCTCGACTACGGTAATTTACCAACAAGCGCTGATCTGCATGAGGAAATAAATCCGTCACAGCTTGCTGTTCTAGCGACAATATTGAACCCGGTTTGTCGCTCACAATTTGCTTACTCAAATTTGCAATTGGAGCAGCCATAGCAGAACCAGACACAAAACAAGCGCTGCTAAATAAAATTTTTAAAAAAGAATTACTTTTTCTAATCAAGGGATTACTCCTCTATTATTTACAATATATCTATTCAAATAATCAATTTATAAAATATAAATTACCATAAAAACTTCTATAATTATATTTACTTCAAAATAATTTACATTTATACAGTCACTTAAAATCTAATTAAAATATATTTTAAAAAAATGTATTATAAATATGGTTGCAAAAATTAATCCCGTTTAAATAATAAAAAATATATGCTGATATTTTCTTAATTACTATAGCGATTAAAATGTCAAAACAATATAAATTTATACCGTACCTGATTTGTCTTATTCTCAGTTCTCTACCCATCCATAGCTTTGCAGACGTACAAGTGTATGGTCCTGGTGGGCCAGCACCTGCCATGAAAGAAGCAGCCAAACAATTCACCAATAAAACGGGCATAGCAGTCCATGTAACAGCTGGGCCTACTTCTCAATGGTCTGACAAAGCGAAACTAGATGCCGATATTATATATAGTGGTTCCGAAGCCATGATGTCTGATTTCGAAAATGCTTTTTCTGAACAAATTATAAAAGACTCGGTAGAACCTTTATATTTACGCCCCGCAGCCATTTTAGTACGCAAAGGAAATCCTAAAAATATTAAAGGATTTAAAGACCTAGCTAAATCCAACATTAAGGTTTTAGTTACACATGGCGCAGGTCAAGTCGGTATGTGGGAGGATATTGCGGGTAGAACTGGAAATATTCAATTAACCAAATCTTTCCGAAAAAATATTGCCATGTATGCAGCCAACACAGGTATTGCCAAGAAAAACTGGGAAGAAAATAGTAGCTACGATGCTTGGTTAGTCTTTAATATTTGGGGAATTAGTAACCCTGATATCGGACAAATTATACCTATAGAGAAAGAACTAGTTGTCTATCGCGATACAGGTGTTGCCTTAACCAAACATAGTTTAAAAGATGCTGAAGCTAAACGTTTTGTAGAGTTCTTATCGTCTCAGCAAGGTAATGCTATTTTCAAAAAATATGGTTGGACTAAATAATTTAAAAGGGAGCTAAGCTCCCTTTTTATTTTTTAAAATTATTTACTCTAGTTCACCTAGAATATATTCATTTCAAATTAAATATACTCCTGCGGCATATAAAGCCCCCAGTATTAGACAAAAGGCAGAGCTGACATACCAAAATAAATCACTGTTTCCGACAAATTTTGACTTTAACCACGGAAAAGCCAGACCACGGATAAGAAAAACCACTGCAACAAGCGACAAAATAAGCTTAGTAAATGGTAATACCTGTATTCCCTTTGCTGCAAAGAAGGCATATGTAGCACATACAGTTAGAATTAACCCCACAGCTATAGCTGTAAAATTAGGATACCAATGCCCTCTTTCGACCATTTGGACAATACTTTTTCCAGCTCCTAAAAACCGAAAACCATTTGCCCCCCAGAACACACAAACAAAATGAAGTAATGCAGCACAGAATGTTAATAATGCAGCAAGATATAGTGAAACATTCGGAAGTGAGTTCATTAGATTTTATACTAATAAATATATATGATATTTATTATACTCAATTATAAAATATATAAAACTTATTGTTTTTTAAATAGGATTTAACTTGGTATTTAATATTTTAAATACCAAGCTTAGTTCATTTAATTATTTACTCTCAAACTCTTTAAAGTCAGCTTTTCTGATTTTTGCATGAATACCTTTGGTTTTATCTACAACTTGTGAAACTTCAAAATCAGTTGCGGCACTTAAATACGCATAAGCCGTTGCTTCATCAATACCGTATTCTTGATTTAAGAAACGAATGGCTTCACGTGTAGACTTTTTCATGGCTTCATCTAGATCTTCATCAAGTCCAGGCGTAATCCAAAACTCAGCATTTTCAGCTAAAGGTTGTTTTAGCTCTTTGCCCGGTATTTTATCTTTACCTGCTTTGAGCAAGGTAAATTTTAGTGTCGCACGTGCTGAAGCTTCGAGTGCAGTTAATGCGACTTCACCATCCCCTTGCGCGAAATGGCTATCACCCGTATAGAATAATGCGCCTTTGACCTGAACAGGATAATAGGCTGTTGAACCTGTACCTAGTTCATTAATATCAATATTTCCGCCATACATTGCAGGGGGTACAGAATGTACAGGCTCAGAAGTATTTGCCGCTACACCCATAATTCCCATAAAAGGATACAGTGGAAAACGTATTGATTTACCCGATTCTGTTTTTAATACGCCTTCGTATTCACCTTTAGCATTTTTTTCAATTGGTGTGAAAATTGAGACATTTCCATAGCGTTCAGGATGTTCAGCCGATGCATTTTCTTGCTTTGCTTTTTTAGGAAATTCTCCCACTAAAGCACCTTTACCATGTCGATTTGAAATAACACCGTAAGGTACACGCGGCTCAACTTTAAGTACTTCAACTTTCAAAATATCACCGGGCTGTGCGCCTTCAATTGCAACAGGACCTGTCACAATATGTGGCCCATCTTTATGAAAATCATGCTTTAAATTTGACTGCGTAATTGTTTTTGCTTCTTCCAAGATTTCATTAGATTTGACACCTTTCGATTGAAAGAACTTTTCAGCATTACGCCCTTGGTCTTCAAGTAAACCTTCATGAGAAACCGTATCGAATGTCACAACACTACCCGACGGAACAGTAAGAACTGGTTTAGCATCCCGATTCGGTAAATAACCCCATGTAATGGTTTTTAAAGTAGATGGAACGTAATAATTACCTTTATATTCGCCACTTTGAAGTTGAGTAGGCTGTTTTGAAATTTGATTTAAAACTTTAAAATCATTGGCATGGCTGAGTGAAATACAAAGTACAGATAAAACCGAAGCTGTCAGGCGTTTAACTTTTAACATGATTTCAGAACCTAAAAAATATGAAAATTACAGTAAGGTCCTGAATAGTTAGCAAGCATTGTGCCAAGGCTAAAGGCTCTGTAATATCTAAAAAGCGCTTCATATTTATAAAATTAAATAATTTTTTTAGATTTAATAACTTATCTTCAAATAAGATTAAAATTACGACTTAAGTCTAACTTAAGTATTTCTTTCTATTTTTATTTATTAATTTTCAATCATATTAATATTTTTGCTCTCTTTAGACACATATTTATAGGCTAGTTAATATAACGTCCTATTTCAGATCACTTAATAATAATTATATTTCCATATAATATAAATCCAGACATAGTTATATATTTTGCTTTTATATAATTTAAATCAAAAAATAAACCCTGAATAATTAAACTCAGGGTTTACTTGTTTTATAGGGATTATATCGCTTACTAAACTGTATGTCCCATGCGCTCGCCCATTACAACCACAGACTCAGCTTTAAAACGTTGTTCCCATTCGATCTTATCTTTTTCAAATAAAATAACTGCGGTAGAACCTAAATAAAAACGTCCAAGCTCGGCACCTTTTTCTAGCTTTAACTGATGATGCTGTAATTCGATACGACCTGAAGGTTTCACTTTACCTGTCGCCACAGTTTCAATACCAGCAACAATCATTGCCCCCACTAAAACAACAGCCATACGACCAAGTTCAGTATCAAACAAACACACCATGCGTTCATTACGGGCAAATAGTCCCGGTACATTTTCAGCAGTCACCTGATTTACCGAAAATAGCTCACCCGGTACATACAACGTTTCAGTTAATGTACCTGCAAACGGCATATGTACACGGTGGTAATCGCGTGGAGATAGATAGACTGTCGCGAACTCGCCTTCTTGAAACGGCTGAGCAAGTTGTGGGTCGCCAATAAGTTTCTCTACAGAGAAGCTTTGGCCTTTTGCTTGAAATACTTCACCCGCAGTAATTTTACCAATTTGAGAAATTGCGCCATCAGCAGGTGACACGATGCTATCTGCATTTTCGTCAACAAGACGCACGCCATCTTTCAAAGCACGAGTAAAAAAGTCATTAAAAGATTTATATTTTAGTGCGTTGCCTTGTTCAGCAATCGATAAATCAATCCCATATTTGGTTTTAAATGCATGAATAACAGCAGTTTTCACAACTGGATTTTCACTCGCAGCAACTTTACCTACCACACGGCTCAATTGGTGCTGTGGTACAAGGTTTTGTGCCTTAATAAATAATTCTTTTTTTAATCGAGATGTGAAACTCACGACGGTGATTCTCCAGTAATAATAGGACTATCGAGGCGATTGCCCCATTCACTCCACGCACCATCATAGGCTTTTGCTTCCCAGCCCAAGAGCCTAGCCAAAATATAGGCCAAACCGGAACGGTGATGTGACTGGCAGTACACAACTACAGGTTGCTGTAAATCGAACCCAAGTTGTTCAAGGCGCTGCCGCGTGCGTTCAAGCGGGTGCAATTTTAGATGATTTTGACGATTAAGTGCAGTACTCCATTCAAAATGGAGTGCATTTGGAATGTGACCGCCGCGTCGCGCTGCTAAACGGATCCCACTATATTCATCACTCGTCCGGCAATCCCACAATTGAACATTTTCTTGTTCTACTTGTTTGCGTAGCTCTTCATAGTTCACACGGAACTGAGCGGCATGCGATAAATCAATCTGAATTAAGTCTGCAACAGGAGAAACTTCTTCGACTTCTGCTGTAGTTGGTAACCCTGCTCCTAACCATGCATGGATACCGCCATTAATTAAACTGGTACGGGTGAATCCTAAGCAATGCAAATTCCAGATTAAACGTCCAGCCCATGCTCCGCCTTCATCGTCATAGACCACAACATGATGATTAGGTGAAATATTCAATTTCTCAATCAGTGCTTGCAAACCTGCTTCATCTGGCAAAATGCCAGTGGCTTCTTCGTGTTGAGACACTAACCATTTAGGTTGTAAGTGAATAGCATGCGGAATATGAAGTTGCTCGTACACAGAAGCACGGCTCAAATCTACAATGCGAATATATTGATTGCCTAGATAAGGCACTAATTCTTCTGCTTCTATTAATAAATCGAGTTTAAAATCCGGGAGTGTCATCGTCATGGTTTCTTTTTATACCAGCTTAATTTCATATTAGCATAAGCTTATATCTAACAAACTCTGATTTTCTGCAACTCTTTAGCAGAAAATCAGATATCAGCATTCTTACTTTTAAAAATACAAAATAGCGAGACTATTTATTACTTAAACCACTTCTTCAAGTTCTTCAATTTCAAAAACCTGACGTAAATAAGCCAAGAAAGTATCGTTATCAGTCATGGTTTTACCTGGACTATCAGAAATTTTCGCAACCGACTGACCATTACATTCGACTAGTTTCAACACAATATTGAGCGGCTTTTGCCCCATATCATTAGTCAAATTAGTTCCAATACCAAAACTCACCTGAAAACGATCTTTAAAGTATTGATGTAATTCCCATGCTTTTGGCAAATTAAGACCATCGCTAAAAGTCAGCATTTTGGTTTTGGTATCAATTTTTAATTTACGATAATGCGCATAAGCCTTATCGCCCCATTCGTAAGGGTCACCACTGTCATGGCGTAAGCCATCAAATAGTTTCGCAAAATACAAGTCAAAATCTCTGAGGAACGCATCCATACCAACAACGTCAGTCAAAGCAATTCCTAAATCTCCACGGTATTCTTGTACCCATGTTTCTAAAGCAGCTTTCTGAAAATCACGTAGACGGACATCAAGAGCCTGAAAAGCTTGTAGGAATTCATGGGCCATGGTTCCAATTGGCGTAATGTTTAACTCTTTAGCAAGTAACACATTACTTGTACCACGGAATACATTTGGCACGGTTTTATGAAAAGCTGCCACAACATGCTTTTGCCATACGAAGCTATAACGGCGACGTGTACCAAAATCAGAGACTAAAAATGGTGGGTCATTCGGTTTTTGAGTTTTTTCATATTGCTGAACCAATTCAAGCTTGGCTTGTAAACGGCGCTCACCCTCAGCCCATACTTCATCGTTTTTAATACGGCTAAAATAAAGTTCATTTACAATTGCCAATACAAAAATTTCAAACATCATGGCTTGGACCATCGGACCTTCAATACGAATATCCAAACGACCTTCCGCATCAATGCTGGCCTGAATAAAGCGCCTTTTCAGTTGAAATAATTCCAAATAATCAACAAAGTCACTTTTGATAAAGCGTAATTTACGCAAATATTGAAGCTCGTCTTCTTTATATTTAAGACTACATAAATAGTCGAGTTGCTCGTTTAAATCATCCAAAATATCTACTAGTGGATAGACAGTATCTTCTAAATTTCTACAGCGGAAATGATAGACGCTATGAGTTTGCGGAAATTTATGCAAAACCACCTGTAACATCGTAAATTTGTACAAGTCTGTATCTAGTAAAGAATGGATAATTGGAGACATAGTCAGTGATTATTCGCTTGCTTCTTAGCATTAAAGCATATTTTTATAAATGAATTGCGAGCTTTTAGACCATTGTTGCAGCTCCGTGAAATTTCCTTTTAAAAATCATTTAATTTAATTTCTGCTAAACTACGCCAATTCAATCAATTGCAGAAATTTGCTTTAACTATGCGTGCTTTAATACAACGAGTTCTTGAAGCTAAAGTGGTGGTTGACGGTGAGACTACCGGTGAAATCCAACAAGGCTTATTGGTTTTTTTAGGCATCGGCCGTGATGACACTTTAGCGATTGGCCAAAAGCTTATTGATAAGATTTTGAAATATCGTATCTTTGATGACGAACAGGGCAAAATGGGCTGGAATGTCTCTCAAGCAAATGGTGGAATCCTGCTTGTTTCGCAATTTACCCTGATGGCTCAAACGCAAAAAGGTTTACGTCCAGATTTTGGTCCAGCCATGCCGCCAGCAGATGCCAAAGCGTTATATGAACAGCTGGTTGAATATGCCCATTCACAATTTGAAAAAGTTCAAACCGGCATTTTTGCAGCCGATATGAAAGTTCATTTAATTAATGATGGTCCAGTTACGTTTAACTTGGAAGTCGAAGCATAGATATAAAAAAACTCCCATTTGGGAGTTTTTTTATATCTGGCAATTAACGACCAGTTTTCTCTTTAATAAAAGCACGTGCCTGACGTACTTTATCTTTAACTGGTTTTGGCAATTTAGGTGGAATGAGTCTAGCCACTTGGTTAAACCAAACCAATAGGCTGAAGTCACCTTCCATTTTAATGCTGCCGTTTTGCATACCTGTCATAAATGCAGTTGGGTCACCTTTAATCAAAGTTTTTACACCCTGTTCGCTATCTGCAAACTGCAAGATAAAATCAGCTTTTTCAGGTGCGCCTGCAACCGTGTCAATCTGTCCATTATTAATAATGATCTGACGTGCAACACCTAAATCCGTACCGATCTGAATACGGAATGCGCGGTCATGAATCAATTCAATAAACTTAGGGCTAGTACGTGCCAATTGCTTCATACGCAGCACTAAACCTGCTACCAATAAATCTAACGGGTCTGTACTGACATCAACGAGAGGTAACTTGACTACAGGTATAGAAGAAAGTTTCATGAACATTCACGCCTATTGTATTTTTATGAAAACTTTAGAGCAAAACTCAACAAGGACATACCATTGCTTGTGTTTTGTGCATCAACTGATAATTTTTAGCTGGCAACGCAATCTAGATGAAACGTCAACAGACGCATCTATCGTAGCATAACTGGCTATTTTTTAATAAATGCTTTGTATAATAAAAATCATGTTTCGTAAATAAAAAAGGCATGCTGTGCATACCTCTTTACCGTTAGATAACAATTTAATTATCGGCTAGAACATTGCTGCTGATCATCTTCATATACTGGCGTGTGTTCTATATATTGGCGATTTGCCAAAGCCTTTTGTGCCTGTTTATCCTCACGTAACAAAACAAATGTAACCATTACCATCGCTAGACTTAGTGCAGTTAAATAACTATATGTGACTGGCATTTCAAAAGTGACTTGAACTCCAAAACGGACCACTTCCAATAGCCCCCAAAAGAACATCCCTGCAAGCATAAAACCAAGCCAACGACGGTAAGGAGAAAAGAAAACAGCAACAAGCGCGACAGCGATCAAGCTGAATCCGGCGATAGCGGCAAAATTCGCTGTTACCATAGAAACCTCCGTCTTAATGAAAACGTCTAAAAAGATTCGGTCTTAAAAACCCGACCTCATTCCAAAAACAACTTTAATTCATAATTTGTGTTGAAGCTTAGGATGCATTATGGATGTTTTTTTTTAGAAAAAAAGACCCGTTATTTCTTAATGCGACACACTTTGTCGCAACATTCTTTTGTCATTACATTTTTGTAAAATTAAAAAAGTTCGATTCCCTATATGGCATCAATTCTGGCGTGTCATTACAAAAAAATATGCTGTTTTTAAGGACCAAAATAAGTTTTTTTCAGATTTTTTTATTGCCTTTTTTCTGTGCACGATTTGAGCATAACATACTTGTTTTTATGACGATTCTGCATAAAAAAAGCGCTACTCTGAAGTAGCGCTTAAAGCTTAGCCTTATAGGTTAAGCACGGTTTAAATCTTTGTCATGCATGCCCAGCAAATACAGCACACCATCCAAGCCAACACTTGAAATAGCCTGATTTGCATTTTGACGAACTAAAGGTTTAGCACGGTAAGCAACACCTAGGCCCGCAATCGCAAGCATAGGTAGATCGTTTGCACCATCTCCTACCGCCATGGCTTGCTCTAAAGAAATGCCCATTTTATTCGCAAGTTCGCGTAATAGCTCAGCTTTACGTGCGCCATCAACAATTGCGCCTTTAACCACACCTGTTACAAAGCCATCTTGCACATCTAAAATGTTGGCATGAACTTCATCAATACCGAGTTTGCCTTGTAAATATTCAGCAAAATACTGGAATCCACCCGATAAAATTGCCGTTTTATAGCCGAGCGCCTTTAATGTTGAAATGAGACGTTCTGCACCTTCAGTAATGGTTAAACGCTCTGCAATTTTAGGTAAAACAGCAGCATCTAGCCCTTTTAATAATGCAACACGAGCACGGAAGCTTTGCTGGAAATCGAGTTCGCCTTGCATCGCTCTTTCAGTGATTTCAGCAACTTGTGCGCCTACCCCTGCTTCAATCGCCAACTCATCAATAACTTCTTGTTCAATTAATGTTGAGTCCATATCAAAACAAACTAAACGACGGTTACGTCGATAAGCGTTGTCTTCTTGAACAGCAACATCAATGTTTAATTCGCTTGAAAGACGTAAACATGCTGCACGCATGGCTTGTGCATCTAAAGTTGGACCACTACTTAAACCAAACTGTACACATGCACGACGTGGAAATGCGCTATCCTTTTCAAAGTCGACACGGCCTGATAATCGGGTAACAGTTTCAATGTTAAAGCCTTGGCTAGACACAATTTGTGTAACTGCTTGTAAGTGGGCAGCAGTGAGTTCAGGTGCCAAAGCCGTGACGATATAACGAGTACGACCGCCTTCACTTACCCATTGATCGTATTCTGCGCCTGTGATTGGTTTAAAGCGCACTGTTAAGCCAATATCATGTGCTAAAATCAGAATTTCTTTCATTGCCAATGCGGTCGCAGTTTCATTATCTGACGCGACTACAATGCCCAATGTGAGTTGATTATGAATAACAGCCTGACCTACATCCAGTATTTGCAATGAATGTACGGATAGTACTTGCATTAATCGGGTAAACTGGTTTGGTTGGTCTGGTCCTAAAAAGGATATAAGAATGATTTCTCGCATGAATTGACTCTAGTCTGAGTGACAACTATTGTAAGAATCATAATCGAATTTCAATATAATTGCCTTGGAAGTTTAACTTGATTGCGCCTAGACAAGGGCTATTTGCTAGCCTACTGATCGTTAGTTTTGCATTGCATACCTTTTTATTGGTGATTGCAACGACACACCAGCTCAATGAAAACCGTGCGAGTCAAGGTCAGCTCATGACCAGTCAGCTCGTTGCAGACAGCTTATCTGAGCTAGAACCTGCCAATACGGTGTCTTTAGCTCTGATTGCCAATCGCTATGCGACCAATCCAAGCGTTGCGTCTATTCGCATTCTTGATGCCAATAAACAAGTGTTGGCAACGAGCGGAATTTCGAAAACTCGCCAAGGTGAGATTTTTGCTCGCGATGCGCTGCAAAATGAAAAGAAAGTGGGTTCTATCGAGATTACGCTTATTCAGCCAAGTATTGGGGAAATTCTCCGCACTCAATGGCTGGCAATCTTAGCTTCTCTGTTTTTGCATGTTCTATTATGGCTTGCCTATCGCGCCATTGCTCGTCCGACCCGTAGCGAATATTTGGCACGTATTAACGAAGAAAACCGCTTAAAACATGAAATTCAGCAGTTAACTCAGGCATTGGCTCTAGAAAAACAAAATACAGTAACGTTGGTTGCTCAAGCCCAACAACAAGCGAAAGGTAAACCAGCGGTTCGTCCTCAGCCAGAGAAAACAGCAGATTCAGCTGACCAACATATGTTGGCACTCAATATTCAGTTTTATGACCCTAAACAGTTATTAAGCAGTGTTAACCAGTCAGTATCTGTTCCGTACTTTAAACTCTGTCAGCTCTTTTTAAACAAGAGTATTGAGTTATGCGTTAAGCATTACCAGTTAAAGCTATCGGACATTGAAGTTGTAAATGAATTTAATGCTGACGGCGCTACACTTGCGATTTCAACTTCGCATACTCACGCTGTAGAGTGTCTGCTTATGATTGGAACCGTATTCCAGTTGCTCTCTGACGTTTTATATAAACGTTACCGTGAAGATAAACGCTTTGCTTTGCAAACGCGTAGTGCAACTTGTAATGCTGTAGAAGCGATGCAAATTGATGCGAAAGAAGCTGCTCAACGTTTAGCACAGCATCTTCATGCGAAAGAATCTGCTTTATATCTTGAGAATGATCAACTCAAGGCAATTCAAGACAGCTATCAACTTGTTGCAATGCCAAATCCAAGCAATGTCATGACTCGCCATGCCTTTATGATCAATGGCATGAATGCAGAGTGTGCTGAACTTGCTCAAAATATCCGGACTGAAATTTTGATGGGGAAAAAATCAATCCCACAAAATGATAGTCCAAGCAGTGCAGCTTCCTAAAAAGTAAGTGCGCATATTGGAACCTAGCCTTTTGGCTAGGTTTTTTTTATTTAAATTCATCGTTTTTATTTTAAATTATTCCATTTTCTTATGATTTATTTGTATAAATAAAGCTGGATCTATTCTATCTCGTTGCAAATTTGGATAAATCAGAATCATAGGCAAAATTCTCTAAACAGCGTAAACTATGCAAAATTTATTAAATAGAAATTGTCTTACGACAAAAAAAGGTGAAAGCGAATGCCGCTGAGTCGTGTTGAAGATCTTGTCGCCGATATTCGTGCAGGCAAAATGGTTATCTTGATGGATGACGAAGATCGCGAAAATGAAGGTGATCTTGTCATTGCAGCAACGCATGTTCGTCCTGAAGATATTAACTTCATGATTACCCATGCACGTGGTCTAGTTTGCCTAACGTTAAGCCGTGAGCGCTGTAAGCAGTTAAACCTTCCCTTGATGGTTGACCAAAACGGTGCTCAGCATAGTACAAACTTTACACTATCAATCGAAGCAGCTGAAGGTATTACAACTGGTATTTCAGCAGCAGAGCGTGCACATACAATTCAAGCTGCTGTCGCAGCGCATGCAAAGCCAAGTGATATTGTACAACCGGGCCATATTTTCCCATTAATGGCACAACCAGGCGGTGTTCTACATCGTGCAGGTCATACTGAAGCGGGCTGTGATTTAACACGCTTAGCAGGTCTTGAACCAGCTTCTGTCATTTGTGAAATCATCAATGAAGATGGCACAATGGCGCGCCGTGCAGATTTAGAAATTTTTGCCGAGAAGCATGGCTTAAAAATTGGTACAATTGCGGACTTGATTCATTACCGCATGACCAATGAGCAAACGGTTGAACGTCTGGATCAAAAAACCATTCAAACAGAATATGGTTCATTTGAACTCTATCGTTATCGTGAGATTGGTAACCCAGACATCCATTTGGCTTTAGTCAAAGGCGAGCCAAAAGAAGGTGTTACAACAGTACGTGTACATGGTTTCAGTCCAATTCGCGATTTGCTTAAGCTAAATAAGGCTGATGGTGAACCTGCGTGGAATCTAGACCGTGCACTACAGACAATTGCAGCGAGTGATCGCGGTGTTTTAGTCTGGATCGGGCAAGATCATTTGCAAGACTTGGGACCAGCGTTGGATGATTTAAATAAGCCAAAACCGGTGAAATCCAATGCAGCACTTTCACATCAATATCAAACCATTGGTGTAGGCGCTCAAATTTTGCGTGACTTAGGTGTTGAAAAAATGAAGCTTCTTAGCTCACCATTACGTTTCAATGCTTTATCTGGCTTTAATTTAGAAGTAGTGGAATATGTCACTGCTGATCAAATCACAACGAAATAATCGAGGTTGCTATGGCAATTCGCCGTATTGAAGGTTTATTACATCTCGCAAGCGAAGGTCGTTATGCGATTTTAGTGGGTCGTTTCAACAGTTTTGTTGTTGAACACTTATTGGATGGTGCAATCGACACATTAAAACGTCATGGTGTAAATGAAGATAACATTACTGTTATTCATGCTCCTGGCGCATGGGAACTCCCGATTGTTGCTAAAAAATTAGCTACATCAAACCAATTTGATGCAATCATCGCACTTGGCGCAGTTATTCGTGGTAGCACACCACACTTTGACTTCGTTGCTGGTGAATGTGCAAAAGGTTTAGGTGTAGTCGCGTTAGAAAGCAGCTTGCCTGTCATCAATGGTGTATTAACTACTGATAGCATCGAGCAAGCCATCGAACGTTCAGGTACAAAAGCAGGTAATAAAGGTAGCGAAGCTGCTTTAACTGCAATTGAAATGGTTAATTTATTAAAGGCAATTTAAAGCATGTCTCAAACACTGCAAGCCGCTTATGCAGCAAAACGCAAAGCACGTCGTTTTGCTGTACAAGGTATTTATGAGTGGCAAATGAGTCACAACCCTGTACATGAAATTGAAGCACGTACTCGTGCTGAAAATGCGATGCACAAGGTAGACTTAAATTACTATCACGAACTACTAACGCAAGTGATTGCACAGCGCGAAGATCTTGATGCATTGTTAATTCCGGTACTTGACCGTGAACTTAGTGCACTTGATGGTGTAGAGCTCGCAACCTTACGTTTAGGTGCTTACGAGTTGCGTGATCATTTAGAAGTACCTTATCGTGTAGTTCTTGATGAAGCCATTGAACTCGCCAAACACTTTGGTGGAGCAGATAGCCATAAATACATTAATGGCGTTTTAGATCGTTTAAGTTCAACACTACGTAGTGCTGAAAAACAACAAGCAAACTAATAGGTTTGAAGTTGATATGGCTGAGTTTTCTATTATTGACCAATACTTTAACAGACAATCTTACACAGATGTCACCTTAGGTATTGGAGATGACTCAGCCTTAATCACCCCTCCCCAAAATCAACAATTGGTGATCTGTGCAGATACGCTAGTTGCTGGTCGTCACTTCCCTCTTGATACCTCTCCCCATGCAATTGGCTGGAAAAGTGTGGCTGTCAATCTTTCAGATATTGCTGCCATGGGTGCTAAACCTCATAGTATTTTACTTGCGTTAAGCTTACCTACCATTGACCATGAATGGCTTGAAGGATTCAGTCAGGGAATCTATGACTGCTGTAATCAATTTGGTGTTGCTCTCATTGGTGGAGATACAACCCAAGGTCCACATCTCACCATTACCGTCACGGCCATGGGCTGGATTGAAGCTGGACAAGCTGTGTTACGTTCAGGCGCAAAAGTCGGTGACTATGTTTGTCTGAGTGGTCAAGTTGGAGATGCAGCTTATGGTTTACAACACCTAGGTCATCCCTTACAACAACGACTAGACTACCCAACACCACGTTGTCAGCTAGGACAACAGTTGAAGGGTCTTGCTTCTAGCATGATTGATATTTCTGATGGATTAGCCCAAGATTTAGGCCATATTTTAAAAGCTTCAAAGGTCGGTGCTCGATTACTTTTAGAAAAGTTACCGATTGATTCAACGCTAGAAAAACTACCAGAACAGCAGCGCTGGCAATATGCGCTAGCTGGTGGTGATGACTACGAATTATGTTTTACAATAACACCGCAAAATTATGAAAAACTTTTGCAAAAACAACTAGACATTAAGATTACAATGATCGGACAGATCGTTGAGCAAACACAACTAACTTTTGAGCACTTGGGTTCAGATTACCCATTGCAAATTCATGGATACCAACACTTTGCATAAGCCGCCGATTCATTTTAAAGACATGTCTTGGTTCAACCGCTGCATCGTTTTCTGTGGAGTTGGTTTCGGATCTGGTCTCGCACCTAAAGCCCCTGGTACTTTTGGCTCTGCCTTTGCCCTACTCTTCGTTCCGATCTGGTTATCGCTTGGATTTAACTTAAGCTTAATCGCGATGATTATCATGTCCTTGGTCGGGATTTATATTTGTGGTCAAACAGCAAAAGTTATAAACGTACACGATGATGGTCGAATTGTGTGGGATGAATTTGCAGGGCAATCTATTACCTTTCTTCCTCTCATTTATTTACAACAAATGAACTGGATGTGGGTGATCGTCGGCTTCATATTATTTCGAATTTTCGATGTTTGGAAACCTTGGCCTATCCGTGTTATTGATCGTCAAGTGCATGGTGGTTTTGGTATTATGCTTGACGATATTATTGCCGGTGTATGGGCTGCTCTTTGTACACTAATTATTATCCATTTGACTTAATCATTAGAGTTATACATGTCAACTACCGTCATTATTCTTGCTGCTGGCAAAGGAACGCGTATGCGTTCTCAGCTTCCTAAAGTATTACAACCTTTAGCGGGTCGCCCACTATTAGGGCATGTCATTCAAACGGCAAAACAATTACAAGCTAAAAATATTATTACGATTTATGGTCATGGTGGTGACCGCGTACAACAAACATTTGCCCAAGAAAATATTCAGTGGGTTGAACAAGCTGAACAACTTGGTACAGGTCATGCCGTACAAATGACTTTACCCGTACTCCCTAAAGAGGGTGTTTCACTGATTTTATCAGGCGATGTACCATGTATTAATGCAAATACGTTGCAAAAATTATTAGATGCATCGACTCAGACAGGAATTGGCTTAGTTACGCTCACTGTGGATGATGCAACAGGTTATGGCCGTATTGTGCGCCAAGATGGAAAAATCCAAGCCATTGTTGAACATAAAGATGCAAATGAAGCACAACGCCAAATTAAAGAATTTAATACAGGCATTTACTGTGTTAGCAATGCAAAACTCCATGAATGGTTGCCTAAACTTTCAAATGAAAATGCACAGGGCGAATATTACTTAACCGACATCGTTGCAATGGCAATTGCAGATGGTTTAGAAGTTGCCTCTGTTGAACCAGAGCTTGCTTTTGAAGTTGAAGGTGTAAATGACCGCTTACAACTTGCAGCTTTAGAACGCCAGTTTCAGCAAGAGCAAGTCAAAAAGCTAATGCAGCAAGGTGTAATGTTCTTTGATCCTGCACGCTTTGATTTACGTGGCTCTGTAAAAGTTGGACAAGACGTTCGTATTGACATCAATGTTATTATTGAAGGTGAATGTGAGCTTGGTGATTTTGTAGAAATCGGCGCTGGCTGTATTTTAAAGAACACCAAAATTGCAGCAGGCACTAAAGTTCAAGCCTATAGCGTTTTTGATGGCGCAGTTGTAGGCGAAAATGCTCAAATTGGACCATTTGCACGCTTACGCCCAGGGGCTAAATTGGCAAATGAAGTGCATATCGGCAACTTTGTTGAAGTTAAAAACACATCGATTGGACTAGGTAGTAAAGCTAACCATTTCACATACTTAGGTGATGCAGAAATCGGTGCTGAATCAAATATTGGGGCAGGTACAATTACTTGCAATTATGACGGTGCAAATAAACACAAAACCACTATTGGCGATGCCGTTTTTATCGGTTCTAATAGCTCGCTGGTTGCTCCGGTGACCATTGGGAATGGCGCAACAGTTGGTGCGGGTTCTGTGATTACGAAAGATGTAGCCGAACAAAGTCTCTCCTTTGAACGTGCGCAACAAATTTCAAAAGCAAATTATCAACGTCCCCAAAAGGTTAAAAAATAAGAGGATTGAAGTATGTGTGGTATCGTCGGAGGCGTTGCAGAGCGTTGTGTAACTGAGATTTTAATTGAAGGTTTAAAACGTCTTGAATACCGTGGTTATGATTCTGCGGGTGTTGCTTTACTAAATAATCAACAAATTTTACGTGAGCGCCGTGTAGGTAAAGTCATCAATCTTGCAGATGCAGTTGCTGAACACCAACTTACAGGGGCTATCGGCATTGCGCATACTCGTTGGGCAACACACGGTAAACCAACTGAAAATAATGCTCACCCGCATATGTCTGGTAAGGTTGCTGTTGTACATAACGGTATCATTGAAAACTATCAAGAACTAAAAGATGACCTTCAAGCGTTAGGTTATGTTTTTACTTCTCAAACAGATACTGAAGTTGTTGCACACTTAGTTGCTGAAGCCCTAAAAAGCACAGATAGCCTTTTAGACGCTGTTGAAACTGTTGTACCACAGCTTAAGGGTGCTTACGCTTTAGGTATTATCCACAGCGATTATCCAGATGAACTGATTACTGTACGTGAAGGTTCACCTTTAGTCATTGGTGTAGGTATTGGTGAAAACTTTATTAGTTCAGACCAACTTGCACTTTTACCTGTGACTAATCGCTTTATATACCTAGAAGAAGGCGATATTGCACGTCTTACACGTACTTCAATTGAAGTATTTGCAAATGGCGAGCGCGTTGAGCGTCCAGTGCGAGAGCTTGATGCAACCGTAAGCAGTGCATCAAAAGGTGAATACAAGCACTACATGCTCAAAGAAATTTATGAGCAACCAGAAGCAATCAAGCAAACGATTTCTCAAGCACTTGATGGCAATAACTTACGTGATGATTTCTTGAAAAATGCTGAAGCAGATTTCAACAAAATTCAAAGCGTACAAATCATTGCTTGTGGTACAAGTTACCATTCAGGAATGATTGCGAAATATTGGTTTGAGCAACTGATTGGTGTGCCTTGCCAAGTTGAAATTGCAAGTGAATTCCGCTATCGCACCCCTGTAATTGTTGAAAATACACTTTATATTTGTATTTCACAGTCAGGTGAAACAGCCGATACATTAGCGGCGCTACGCGAAACTCAAAAACGTGCTAAAGCAAACAATATCGATATTCAGACTTTAACCATCTGTAACGTTGCGACGTCTTCAATGGTTCGTGAAACTGATCACCACTTATTGACGCTTGCTGGTCCTGAAATTGGTGTTGCATCAACTAAAGCGTTCACGACTCAGCTCGCTGCTCTTATGTTGTTGATCCTTAAAATTGGACAAGTTAAACAACGTATTAGCCCTGCTATTCTTGAAGAAATTACACGTGAGCTATGGCACAGCCCGAAAGTTATTCTTGATACGCTTAAACATGATCCAGAAATTTTGCGTTTGTCTGAATTATTCGTTGAAAAAAATCACTGCTTATTCTTAGGCCGTGGTACGAATTATCCAATCGCATTAGAAGGCGCATTAAAGCTAAAAGAAATTTCATATATTCATGCAGAAGGCTATGCAGCTGGTGAGTTAAAACACGGTCCATTAGCACTTGTTGATAATGAAATGCCGATCGTGATTCTTGCTCCGCATGATGAAATGCTTGATAAGCTCAAATCAAATATGGAAGAAGTTCAGGCACGTGGTGGTGAATTATTTGTTTTCGCTGACGAAAATAGCGGAATCAGTGGAAAAGACCGTCAACACGTTGTGCATATTCCAGCAGTAAACGAATGGCTAGCTCCAATTGTTTATAGCGTACCAGTTCAGCTATTGTCTTATCACGTTGCTGTATTACGTGGTACAGACGTTGACCAGCCACGTAACTTGGCGAAATCAGTAACTGTAGAGTAATTCAAAAAAGATCATTATTAAGGCATCACCTGCTTTAATAACTGATTGATTAAGCCCGATATGTGTAAGTGCATATCGGGCTTTTTTATTGCGTTCATACGGCTACACAGCCCCTTTCCCGTGAAAGAAAATCGAGTTTAATAATAGAGAAGTCCCCTAGGACCCTGTGTCACAACTGACTTTTTACTTTTGCGCTGATTTAAAGTTTGAGAGATCATTGCGACACAGAGATAAAGGAGCTAAGCGAACTTAGCCCATTTCAGTTTTGTCGCAGCGTCGAATGCTGCTGAACAAGTTAGGGGCAAAGTCCTGTGGGAGATCAGGACTTTGCAAACTGGTGTGTTTTAAACGTTGTACGGTTTGAGATGAATACACCTGTGTAAGCTGTTGGCAAATACAATTGCAACTGGCTTGCATGTGTTCACCTGACAAGCAAATTCTTTTAAATTCCTGCTGAGCATTGGCATCATCATTTGTAATACTGTAAGCACCGACCACAAGATTTAAAACTAATATAAATTTATGAAGTTTCATATTATTCTCATGATTATTTATATCTTTAAATAAAATAAAAATATGATTCATCCAAATATTAAAATATTTTTTAAATAATAATTAACCCTCCCACAAATATAGGAAATTAAAATAATTAAAATTTTAAAATAGAAATAATTTATTAATTTAAAAAAATCAGGTCGCAAAAACCCAAATTTTAAATAAATAAAATAATTAAATAAGAAAGAAAATGAGTTTGAATAGTGGCATAGCCAACTCCTTAAAAATGGAGTCCTACCACCAGATCACCGCGAATTAATTTATGGTGGTAGAACGGAAAGAGGTTGACAGACTAGACTTAGCGACCAGCACGCGCGAACGCGTCCCCCTTCCGCCCTACCATAGAGAAAAAGGGGGCACAAAGGTTCCACATGGGAAATACTAAGGAAGTATAACCCATTTGCTAAGTACGGTCTGTCAAAACCGTCTGGCAATGTAGGCCAGCAACGAAATATTAATCGGTATAATAAAGAACGTCAATTTATTTTAATAAAAAAGTTTAAATATAATAATTTTATTAATATTTAAATAATATTATCCTCTTTATTATACCTATGGTTTTTAATTAAATTTAAAATATAAAACTGAGTTATATATATTTAGTTAATAAAATAGATTTATCGTTAATTTTAATTTAACAGTTTATATAAATACGTCTAAGATGAGAAAAGTTAAGTATAAAAAATATCTTAATCTAGGTGCTCTGAGCTTAGAGTTTTGTGATTGAGATTTTTTGACAGTGACTCTAAAAGTTAGATCAAGTTATTTTGAGTTTTTATAGCCATAAATCTGATTATAAAATTGAAATACTTATAAATTTCATATACTTTAAATTGTTTAAAATTCACTCAAAAATAGTAACAATAAGATAGGTAAAACATGATTTCTTTAGAGCTTTTCATTACATTTTTAATTACTACAATTATTTTTGCTTATATTCCGGGTCCGGCAATGCTTTATACGGCTGCACAGACGCTTTCTCGCGGCAGAAAATCTGGTTTGATGGCAGCATTTGGAATTTTCTTAGGAGGTTGTTTTCATATCATTGCAGCCTCTTTAGGCTTAACGACCATCTTTCAAATTACTCCAAAACTCTATGATATTATTAAGATTTTAGGTGCTTTGTATTTAGTTTGGTTAGGCATTAAATTAATTAGATCTACCTCGTCCCCTACTGTTCAGCAAAATGTTGAAAATGGTCAGTTATCTTTGAAGCAGAGCATTCTGGTCGAAGTTTTAAACCCTAAAACCGCTATTTTTTATATCGCATTTTTACCTCAATTTATTAATACTTCATTAGATTTTCCAGTTTGGTCTCAATTCATCATTTTAGGGTTGATTGTGAATCTAATCTTTGTTTCTGCTGATGTTGTTTGTGTGTTTTTAGCCAATTACATCAGTCAAAAATTAACTAAATCAAAGAAGCCCCAAAAATCTATGTCAGTTATGGGTGGACTCATTTTTATGGGACTAGGCCTTTTTCTTGGCTTTAAAAACCAGTAGTTTCTACGGGTAAATGTTTACCTAACAATGAAAAAGTAACGTCCGCAACTTCCAACGGGTCTGAACTGGTCCAAATAATATGATTCCCCTCATTTGGACTTTCAGAACTTAACTTATATTGATTGAGCTGCCGAATTAATTGCGCTGTTACAGCTTCGGAAGGCTCAATAATTTGGATATCATGGCCTACAATTTCCTGAATCGTATCTGAGACAAACGGATAGTGGGTGCACCCTAAAATAATCGTATCGACTTTTTGTTCGACCAACGGCGCCAAAATATTTTCTAAATAATCCTTAACTTCCGCTGTATGCGCTTTACCCGTTTCAATTTTTTCGGCTAAGCCAATACAAGGCACTAAAGAGACTTTAATATCTTGCGCATACGCTTCAATTAAACTTTTTAAGTTTTTGCCCTTTACCGTAGTTGCAGTTGCCAAAACAGCAATATGCTTGCTTTGTGTGATTGCTACAGCTGGTTTTACCGCTGGTTCGATCGCAATAAGAGGCACGTTAATTTGCGCTCTGATTGTTTCAATGGCTACAGCCGTCATGGTGTTACAAGCAATCACGATTGCCTTACATTTACCCTGTGCAACTAGATTTGAGATTAGATGCGTGGTTCTTGAAACAATCCAGTCGCTCTCTTTATCCCCATACGGGACATATTTCGAGTCAGCGAAATAGATAATATCTTCATTCGGAAGTGCCTGCCGAATGTGCTTAAATAGAGACAGTCCGCCTAAACCAGAATCAATCATTCCAATCGGGTTATTCTTCTGGTTCATTATTTTTCCAATTTTAAATTCTAAAAGAGACTATATTTTTCATTATTATATTATGTTTTCTATCTGTTTTTAAATCAGGCCCAACGAGGACCTGACCTAAATTTCGATTTTTGCTTTAAGCTGCCGCTTTTTGTTCCTTAATCCAATTTTTAATACGGGCATCCAATATATTTAAAGGCAGTGTTCCTGCATTTAAAATCATGTCATGGAACGCTTTTATATCAAAACGATCTCCGAGCTCATGTTTGGCTAGCTCCCGTAGCTCTAAAATTTTTAGTTGTCCCATCTTGTAAGCTAATGCTTGGGCAGGAATAGCAATATAGCGATCTGTCTCTGCATGAATATCTGGTTCATCTAACGCAGAATGTTCTCGCATAAAATCAATCATTTGCTGACGGGTCCACTTTTTATAATGTACCCCTGTGTCAACCACTAGACGACAAGCACGGAACAACTCACTCGATAGTCTTCCATAGTCTGAAAGCGGGTCGTTATAGAAACCCACATCTTTACCCAACTGCTCTGCATAAAGCGCCCATCCTTCAATATAAGCAGTATGGTTGGGTTGCTTTCGGAACATCGGTAAATTTGGCAGGTTTTGGGCAATATCAATCTGCATATGATGCCCAGGAATTGCCTCATGGTAGGCAGTCGCTTCCATTGATATTTTGGAACGTTCAGAGAAATCCCCTGTATTCACATACACTTGTCCGGGGCGTGAACCATCAGGTGTTCCTTGGTGATACTCCGCACCTGCCGCTTCTTTTTCTCGATATTGCTCTACAGGCAAAACTTCGACTTTATTTTTTGGTAACAAACCAAAGAGCTTCGGCAACTCTGGTTGCATTTGGGCAATATACCCCCGATAAATCTCTAAAATTTCTTCACGAGATTTTGGGAAAACAGCGGGATTTGTTTTTAAGGATTGTTGGAAACTTTTTAAGTCATTGAAACCTTGTGCTTTGGCAATTTTCAGCATTTCCGCTTCTATACGAGCAACTTCTTTTAACCCAAGCTGATGAATAGTTTCAGGGCTTTCAGAGGTTGTCGTATTATTTTCTACATAATAGCGATAAAGCTCGTCACCTTTTGGCAAGCTCCATATACCCTCGTGTTGTCGTCCATACGGTAAGTAATCTTTCTGAATAAACGTCCCTAGTTTTTGATAAGCAGGCCGAACATGCTGATCTATGGCCTGTAGTATTTCACGGCTTAAACGCTCTTGTTCTGCTTTCGAAATATTTTTTGGAAATTGCTTTAATGGAGAAGCAAAAACACTGTCCTTCCCTACGGGAGCTGCAATGCTATTAATCTGCTTTGCCACCTTTTCAATTAAATATTTGGGTGGCATCAAGCCATCTTTTTGTCCTTGTTTCGCTAACTGAATACCTTGATCAAGAATAGGAGGGATTTGTTTTAAACGAGCAATATAGTCTTGATATTGCTTAGTATTATCAAAGGGAATCGAACTAATAAACCCCGGAAATTGCAAATGCAGTCCCCACATTTGATTGAAAGGCATCTCATACAATTTCAAATCATAACTTTTAAGTGTCTCTTTCAACTGATAAATCATTAGATCTTTATTTAATTGATCAGTTGCTGAAAACCCTGTGCTATCAATTGCTTCAAAACGTTTTAAAAAATTTTGAGTACTTTTTTTATCTTTCTCGATCTGATTTTTTGAAAGCTCAGTCCATTGATTGTTGTAGCGTAAATCTCCTAAAACGGTTGCAGTTTCAGGATTATTTTTTAAAGTGTATTCCCACTGTTCTTGTAAAAGCTGGTTTAAAGCTTTCACCCGAACAGAGACATTACTGTTTTGTTTAGATTGTAATTTTTCGATGGTATTTGTATTAGTTTCGGGGGTTGCAGCATCAGAA
This sequence comes from Acinetobacter sp. V91_7, assembly GCF_031799075.1. Classification (NCBI taxonomy): domain Bacteria; kingdom Pseudomonadati; phylum Pseudomonadota; class Gammaproteobacteria; order Moraxellales; family Moraxellaceae; genus Acinetobacter; species Acinetobacter sp. V91_7. The sequence goes on along the minus strand of NZ_JAVQNT010000029.1, from coordinate 66,049 downwards.
GAATGAGACATCCAAAATAAAACACTGATACAAGCAAAATGTAAGGTTCTGTTTTTCATTTAATTATCCAGAAATATTTAACAAAGGTTAAAATAAAGACAAAACAAATTACGTGCCAAGCAGCATATAAAATGGTGTAAAAATCGAGTATTTTTTTAACTAAATGATTTTATAAATTAATTTTCTTTCTAATTAAATTATTTATAGTTGCTATCTATATTCCGTATTTGACTTTAATGTATCGGAAACTTAAAAAAGTGCACATGAGCGATCTCAGTGCACTTTTGAATTTCTACATTAAAAATTGTTCCTCAAGAAAACAAATATTGATAAACAATGTATGCAGCCAGTTTTGCTGTTCTATTGTCTAAATCAAATTTTGGATTGCACTCGGCAATATCTAGAAGTTTGATTTTTCCAGTCTCTTGAATATGCTTAAAAATTGCTTCAAAGGTGGCTAAATCAATTCCTTTTACAGCTGGTGCACTCACCCCCGGCGCAACCGCAGCCGCGAAGACATCTAAATCAATCGTAACGTACAAACAGTCTACTTTTTCAATAAAAGCATCAACCGCCGCAAGTACGTTGTTCAGGTTAAAAATATTAACCTCATGATCACGTAAATATGAGCAATTCAACGCATCGGCTGTATCAAACAAAACTTTAGTATTGGCATGGTTGGCGACCCCAATACATAAATAATTAAATTGTTTTTGATGTTGTTCTGAAAGTCGAGCTGCCTGTAAGAAAGGTGTACCAGAGGTTGCATGCTCTGCTTCACGCAAATCAAAATGGGCATCGAAATTAATAATGCCTATTTTTTTATCTGGCGCATGTGCTTGTACATATTGGAATAAACCGCTAAAGCTGCCAAATGCAACCTCATGTCCACCACCTAGTACAATCGGTTTTAAACCATTTTGTAGGCTATTTGCGACTTGCTCAGCCAACTCAGTTTGTGCTTGCTCTAAATTGTCATATTCGCAGGTCACTGTACCCAAATCAACAATACTGACTGGACGATGGATAGGTAAATTGGCAAGCTGATTACGGATTGCGTCTGGCGCATCAGCAGCACCGACGCGACCTTTATTACGTTTCACGCCTTCATCAGAGCTAAAACCAATCAGCGCAAATTCGGCATGTTGGGTTTTATTCATAATATGATGAATACGTTGGTGTGCTTCACCTTCGCCATCATGGCGGCCTTGCCATTTAAATGTGTGATTCATGTGACACCGTTTAAAAAATAACTTCTTGTCCATGCTGAACGACTCGCTTAGGTAAATCTCCACCAAGCCAGTAAACAATTTCAGATGGATGCTCAATATCCCAAGCCACAAAGTCAGCGACTTTACCCTGCTCTAAACTACCGTGCGTTTGCTCTAAACCGAGTGCTTGTGCAGCATGAATGGTGACACCCGCTAATGCTTGCTCAGGTGTAAGACGGAATAGCGTGCTTCCCATATTCAGCATTAAACGTAAAGAAAGTGCTGGAGATGTACCCGGGTTTAAATCACTCGACAGTGCAATACGCACACCATGTTTAATGAGGCTTTCAACTGGTGGATATTGTGTTTCACGCAATAAATAAAAGGCGCCCGGCAATAACACAGCAACCGTATCCGACTCTGCCATTGCTTTGACATCATCTTCGGTCATGTACTCTAAATGGTCGGCTGACAAAGCATGATAACGTGCTGCCAAGCTTGAACCACCTAGTGATGAAAGCTGTTCCGCATGAAGCTTAACGGGTAAATTTAAAGATTGTGCCGTTTTAAAAACACGTTCAACTTGAGCTGGTGAAAATGCCAGATGTTCACAGAACGCATCAACCGCATCGACTAAACCTTCAGCATGCAGTTTAGGCAGCATTTCTGTACAGATATGCTCGATATAAGCATCGCTTTGATCTTTGTATTCAGGTGGTAAAGCATGAGCAGCCAAACAGGTACTTTTTACCGTCATCGGTAAAGCTTCACCAATTTGACGGATCACACGCAGCATTTTGCGCTCATTTTCGTAATTAAGTCCGTAACCAGACTTAATCTCGATGGTGGTTACACCGTCTTGTTGCATACAGCGAATGCGCTTAAGTGCCGAATTGAGTAATTGTTCTTCGCTTGCTTCACGCGTTGCACGCACTGTACTGGCAATGCCACCACCGCTTGCTGCAATTTCAGCATAACTTACACCTTGCAAGCGTTTTTCAAACTCAACACTACGGTTGCCACCAAATACACTATGCGTATGACAGTCAATAAACCCTGGGGTTACCCAAGCGCCTTTTAAGTCAACTGTTTCGGAATATGTATCGGTAGGAAGTTGTTGTTGTTTTCCAATCCACTGAATGAGATGCCCTTCTGTGACAATTGCAGCATCTTCAATGTAAGAGTATTGCCCATTTTGCATGGTCGCAATGTGGCAATTTTGCCAAAGTTTTTTCATGAGCCTTTCCTCAAAACTGCCCAATAGTTAAACCATTGGGCAGTTCATTTGTTAGCTTTCTATCTCAACATTTTGCTGGATAGGATTATTTTCCTTTCCCAGATTTTGCTCTGGTTTTACCCATATGCGATAAGCAATAGTTAAGAGTACAAGCCATGTTATACCTACATAAATTGCAGGACGTGAATCAGGGAAATAACCCATCATGACTAAAATGAACACCATAAAACCAATCGCGAATGCAGGTGCATATGGCCAGCCCCATACAGGGAAATCAAGCGCCTTAATTTCAGCAGTAGATAATTTACGGCGCATTGCCACTTGCGAAAGCAAAATCATGAGCCAAACCCAGACGGTTGCAAAAGTCGCAATTGACGCAATGATCATGAATACATTTTCAGGAATAAGGTAGTTCAGTACCACACCCGTCAATAGCACACCAGCCATCACCACAACAGTCATCCATGGCACACCATTACGTGACAATTTTTGGAAAATTCGAGGTGCTTGACCACGGTTTGCCATGCCATAAAGCATACGGCCTGCGCCGAATACATCACTGTTAATTGCTGAAACAGCGGCTGTAATCACGACAATATTTAAAATATTTGCTGCTGATTTAATGCCTAAATTTTCAAAAATCTGGACAAATGGACTACCTTGGCTACCAATCTGGTTCCATGGGAAAATCGACATCAGAACAAAAATCGTGAGCACATAAAAAAGTAAAATACGAACCGGAACAGCATTAATTGCTTTTGGCAAAGTCGTTTTCGGATCTTGAGACTCACCCGCTGTAATGCCAATAATCTCAATACCACCAAAGGCAAATACAACTACAGATAAACATGCCACCAAACCTGCAATACCATGCGGCATAAAACCGTCATAAATCCATAGGTTTGAAATGCCCGGTACGAAATTGCTATGATCAGCCTGGAAGCCATAGAACATAAGCCCTAAACCACCTAGAATCATGGCAACAATGGCAGTAACTTTGATAATGGATAACCAGAATTCGAGCTCGCCAAAAACTTTAACGTGAATTAAGTTAATAGCGCCTAAAAACATAATTAACGATAAAATCCAGATCCACCTCGGTACATCGGGATACCAGAATCCCATATAAATACCAAAAGCAGTGACATCGGCAAGTGCAACAATCACCATTTCAAATACATATGTCCAACCTGTGGTAAAACCTGCCAGTGGACTAATGTACTGTGATGCATAGTGGCTAAATGAACCAGATACAGGGTTATGGACAGCCATTTCACCCAGTGCGCGCATAACAATATAAATTGCAATCCCTGCAACGATATACGCTAGTAATACTGAAGGCCCAGCCATTTTAATGGCAGTTGCCGAACCATAGAAAAGCCCAGTTCCAATTGCTGAGCCCAATGCCAAGAAACGAATGTGACGGGTGTTCAACCCCCGCTGTAGTGTGGAGTCTTGTGACATTATAATCTCCAATCCTTGAGGATATTTAGTTAGATTCGGCCACTCCATGTGACCGTTTTATTAATCACACTTCAGATAGACTAGGGAGTAGGTTTGGAATAATTAACTCGTTTAGACAACCACTCGAAAGTAATTCACTTGCCTGTTCAATATCAGGAGCAAAGAAACGGTCTTCGCTGTAGTACGGCACTTGAGCGCGCAAGATTTTACGGGCTTGTTCAAGTTTAGGCGAGCTTTTTAGGCCTTCACGGAAATCTAAACCCTGACAAGCGCCTAACCATTCAACAGCTAGAATGCCGCGAACGTTATCGGCCATTGGCCAAAGTCGTTTACCCGCATTCGGGGCCATCGAAACATGGTCTTCCTGATTCGCTGAAGTCGGTAAACTATCAACACTTGCAGGATGTGCAAGCGCTTTGTTATCACTCGCAAGAGCTGCTGCTGTAACTTGAGCAATCATAAAACCTGAGTTAACGCCACCATTTGCGACCAAGAACGGTGGAAGCTGTGACATGTGGCGGTCCATCATCATTGAAATACGACGTTCTGAAAGTGAACCAATTTCTGCAATTGCCAATGCCAGATTATCTGCCGCCATTGCTACAGGTTCTGCATGGAAGTTACCGCCTGAAATCACATCACCTTCTGCTGCAAAAACAAGAGGGTTATCAGACACTGCGTTTGCTTCAATTGCTAAAACTTCAGCAGCCTGACGGATTTGAGTTAGACATGCACCCATGACCTGTGGTTGGCAACGTAAAGAATACGGATCTTGAACTTTGCTACAGTCTTCGTGTGAATGTGCAATTTCACTTGATTCTGTTAAGAGGTCACGATAAGCCGCAGCCACATCAATTTGACCACGTTGACCGCGTACTTCATGAATACGTGCATCGAACGGTGAACGTGAACCAAGCATTGCTTCGACACTTAAACCACCGCATACAGTTGCAGCAGCAAATAAATCTTCAGCTTCAAACAAACCACGTAAAGCATAAGCGGTCGAAACTTGTGTACCGTTTAGAAGTGCCAAGCCTTCTTTAGCTGCTAAAGAAATTGGCTCTAAGCCTGCAATTTTTAAAGCTTCAACTGCTGGTATCCATTCACCTTTATAGCGTGCTTTACTCTCACCCAACAAAATCAATGACATATGTGCAAGTGGTGCCAAGTCACCCGAAGCACCTACTGAGCCTTTAAGAGGAATGTGCGGATAAACTTCTGCATTAATTAAAGCCAACAATGCATCAATGACTTTACGGCGAATACCTGAGAAACCACGTGCCAAGCTATTTGCTTTCAATAGAATAATTAAACGAACCATTGCATCATCAAGTGGCTCACCTACACCTGCTGCATGCGAAAGAACTAATGAACGCTGTAATTGTTCTAAATCTTCAGGAGCAATCTTGGTTGAAGCAAGTAAACCAAAACCTGTGTTAATGCCATAAGCTGTACGCCCTTCATTTACAATCTGTTCTACACAAGCCACGCTTGCGTTAATTGCAGCTGAAGCACTGTCATCTAATTTAACTTTAATCGGGTTGAGGTAAGCTTGACGTAAATCAGCTAAGGTTAATTTTCCCGGTTGGATCAATAATTCCATGTTGGCTTCCTAATTTTTGGCACTATATTCTGCTGAGACGGTGCTTTTCACAATTGCAAAAAGCACCGCTAGTTTTTCCATGTGTTTTTATTGAGTGATCATTGGCAAGTTTAAGCCTTGCTCTTTCGCACAGTTAATCGCAATTTCATAACCTGCATCGGCATGACGCATAACACCTGTTGCAGGGTCATTGGTCAGTACACGAGCAATACGTGCAGCAGCGTCATCTGTACCATCACACACAATCACAACGCCTGAGTGTTGAGAGAAGCCCATACCTACACCACCACCATGGTGTAGAGACACCCAAGTTGCCCCGCCTGCTGTATTTAACAATGCATTTAATAAAGGCCAGTCTGATACTGCGTCTGAGCCATCTTGCATTGCTTCAGTTTCACGGTTTGGACTCGCAACCGAACCTGAGTCTAAGTGGTCACGCCCAATCACAACTGGTGCTGATAATTCACCACTACGAACCATTTCGTTAAAAGCTAAACCAAGTTTTGCACGTAAGCCTAGACCAACCCAGCAAATACGCGCTGGTAAGCCTTGGAAGCTAATACGTTCACGTGCCATGTCTAACCAGTGATGTAAATGTTCATCATCCGGAATTAACTCTTTAACTTTGGCATCTGTTTTATAAATATCTTCTGGGTCACCAGAAAGCGCTGCCCAACGGAATGGACCAATACCACGGCAGAACAATGGACGAATATATGCAGGTACGAAGCCAGGGAAATCAAAAGCGTTTTCTACGCCTTCTTCTTTCGCCATTTGACGGATGTTATTTCCATAGTCAAATGTTGGAACACCCATTTTTTGGAAATCGAGCATCGCTTGTACATGCTTCGCCATCGACTGTTTTGCAGCTTTTACAACAGCTTCTGGTTCTGTTTTTGCACGTTCACGGTATTCATCCCAAGTCCAACCTACTGGTAAGTAACCATTGAGTGGATCATGTGCACTTGTTTGGTCTGTCACCATGTCTGGACGCACACCACGGCGAACAAGCTCAGGTAAAATTTCAGCAGCGTTACCATGAAGTGCAATTGAAATAACCTTGCCTTCTTTCGTGTAACGGTCAATACGCGCTAAAGCATCATCTAAATCAGTTGCTTGTTCGTCTACATAACGAGTACGTAAACGGAAATCGATACTTGCTTGCTGGCATTCGATGTTTAAAGAACACGCACCTGCAAGTGTTGCAGCTAAAGGCTGAGCGCCACCCATACCGCCTAAACCGGCAGTTAATACCCAACGACCATTTAAATCACCGTTGTAATGCTGGCGGCCTGCTTCAACGAAAGTTTCGTAAGTACCTTGCACAATACCTTGGCTACCAATATAGATCCATGAACCTGCTGTCATTTGACCGTACATTGCTAAAGCTTTTGCATCTAACTCGTTAAAGTGTTCCCAGTTTGCCCAGTGCGGCACAAGGTTTGAGTTTGCAATTAAAACGCGTGGTGCATCTTTATGAGTTTTAAATACACCGACTGGTTTGCCTGATTGAACTAATAGAGTTTCATCAGTTTCAAGATTTTTTAAAGTATCTACAATTTTGTCGAAACATTCCCAGTTTCGTGCTGCACGGCCAATACCACCGTATACAACCAACTCTTTCGGGTTTTCTGCAACGTCCGGATCAAGGTTATTCATCAACATACGTAATGGCGCTTCAGTTAACCAACTTTTAGCTGTCAATTCAGTGCCGCGTGGCGCACGAATTTCTACATCACGAAATTTTGTTGTCGTTGTTGTTGTCACAGGCGGACTCCTTCCTTTGAGCTTACATCAGCAGAACATCACTTGTTTCTGCATTTGTATAGTAATGTATTAACTTGTATATACATCCATATACTACACAAATATTTTACGGCGTGAAGAGGCTTGCTCCTATTTTTTTGAAAAAAATTAATAAGCACATGAATTAAAATAATTTATTTTTATAATCCGCATAAAAAAAGCACATATCCTTTCACTAGATATGTGCTTTTAAAAAATAACTTATTTAGTTTTAACGTTGAATTAACTCAATAACATAACAATTTTTTGCCCAATTCTGAGGGAAATAAACTGATGTAATCGCAGTGGTTTTCTCAATTTTTAGAGTCTCATTAGCAGTGAGTACAAAGGTTTTATCCTCAATCGCTACTTCAGCGGCAGAACCACTATTAAAAATGAAAATCAGGTCTGCTGAACTTAAAAAGGTCTGTGCTTCTGTACCGCCTACTCTCTGAAAACGGGCATGAAATTTTGCAGGATCATAAATTAAATTTAAGTCTCGGATTGCACCGTCAATCAGTTCACTATGCACCTGACTTTCACCATGAAAAGCAAAAATATCGCCCAGCTTTAACGACCTAGCAGGCAGATCATCGACATGTAATACGATGCCTTGCCCATCAAGTACAGTAATAATTCGCTGCTTATTTGGGAACAAGGAAAATGGTCCAGAAGTTGTCACATCTGCCATCGAAATTCGCCAATCAAACTCGATTTCACCTTGGCTTCGCGCAATTTCCAAAGTGTAACCCGCACCATTTTTCCAAAGCATTTTTGTATATTGGTCTGCCTTGAGTACTTCAATCATTGCGTAAATTTGCCTTCGAGATAATAACGACTGCCGGGATAAGTCAGACGGGCACTAGAAATGAGTTGCTTATTGGACCATGTACGACGGCGAATGAGTAAACATGGTTCAGTTTTAGTGATTTTTAACCACTTACACTCTTGCGGAGATGCTAAAACGGCTTCAACAATGTGCTCGCCTTCTGTCACAGGTGCTTTCGCCATTAAGTATGCATTTGGAGTAATGGTTTTAAAGTCTTGTTCTAAATAATCCGGAATGAGTGCTGCATCAACCAAACGATCTTCGACCTGAACTGGCACATCATTTTCATAATGCACAATAATTGAATGAAATAGCTTTTGCCCTTCACGAGTCTGCATTAATACACTTTGCTCTGCATTTGCATAAATTTGTTCTAAAATTAAAACTTCAGCATGGTGCTTATGGTTACGGGCGACAATCTCTTCGGCAATATTATTAATTTGAAAAAGCGCAGTTCGGCCTTGCCCTTCAGCAACGAAAGAACCAACCCCCTGTATACGTACCAATAAACCCTCAGTCGTTAACTCACGTAGCGCACGATTTACTGTCATTCGACTACAACCAAGCTGATTGACCAACTCGCTTTCAGAAGGAATTTTTTTATTTACAGCCCAAGATCCTTCATAAATCTTTTGTGAAATCAGCTGTTTTACGCGTTGATATAAAGGAACTGGACTATCAGCTTCAATCGAAAGCTCAGCATGTTCTTGTTTTGATGTTCTGGGCATAACAAATACTCAAAAAGGCAGCAGGCAAAATCATATTTTAGTTGACATGCTATGTATATACAACCACATACAATATGTTAATTTATGAATTAAATAGATTTTAAAAAGTTTAAAAAATAAACATAGCTCAACAAGAGCTAATTTAAAGTTTTATGTAGATAAATTCAAATATATAAAGGTTTTATCAATATTTATTTAATAATTATTTGTGCTATGCCTTTGCTCCATCCAAGGGCTTCAAAGTGTGGCCTTTTCGGAGTTACGAAATGATGCTTAAAAATTTTATTTAAAATAACTGATCGATAGTATTCTTCTGCCACACAGTATATTAATAAAACTGGAAGCACATCGAATGCGTAATTATAAAATAGATATTCTTCGAGGAATCTCTATCCTTTTGGTTCTTTTACATCATTTTAATATTCCCTATAAACTTAAAGATACATGGTTAGGTTTTAATTTTTTAGGTGAAGCATTTAGTACCTTAGTCGCAAGAAACGGAAATTATGGCGTGACCATGTTTTTTGTGATTTCGGGTTTTTTAATTACCCATCACACTTTAAAAAGAGACAAACAATTCTCCGCAATTAACCTCAAACATTTTTATATCCGACGAGCAGCCCGCATTTTACCGTGTCTGGTTTTACTCATTTTAGGCGTAAGTTTACTTGGGTCATTTGACTTAAAACCCTTTGTAAACCAAGCACCGAATGGCATTGAGGTCTCATATCCCTTAACCATATTTGCAGCTTTAACCTTCTGGATGAATATCCTGATTATCAAATTTGGTTGGGTAAACTACGCTTTGGGCGTGTTGTGGTCACTCTCTGTAGAAGAAGTTTTCTACTTTGTGTTTCCATTATTGTGCCTGCTCACGCGTAGTAATAAGGTATTTATTGCCGTGCTTATTGGAGTAATTTTATACGGACCTTATTTTAGATCTCTACATTTTGGAGAAGAAAGCGGTGCCTATTTATATCATTATTTTTCGAGTTTTGACGGCATAGCCATTGGTTGTTTAACTGCGATTTTTTCTCATAAATATCAGCCAGATTGGGCCTATAAAAAACCTCTTTCTTGGTTCATTATTTTGAGTATGACAGCCCTTTATTTATATGCTCCCATTAAAGAAGTCAGTACATGGGGTATTAGCCTATTTGCTTTTGCCACAGGCATACTCATTTTGTGTTTTCAGCATCCTACGGGAACGCAAGCGCATAGTCTATTTACAAAAATCATGGTCTGGTTGGGGCAAAGAAGTTATGAAACCTATTTGTTTCATCTGGTTGTACTGGGTCTCATGAAGGTTGCTTTTATTCCAGCTCAAACCGACTCTAGCATCAAAATTATGCTTTTAATTGGCTATCTCATTGTGACCTTCATCATCAGTGCAGCAATTGAAAAATATTATTCCACCCCACTTAACAGCTACATTCGAAAGATTTTCATTAAAGACAAATCATAAAAATAAGCCCCTTTAAAATAGGGGCTTATTTAATTAGGCAATCAACATGGTTTCATCATCTTGCTTAAAAGGATTAGACCAGCTCTGCCAAACTTGTGGACCTAAAGCCATTTCTTCATCACTTAATAAACAATGGTCTAATTTTTCTATTAAAGCCTGCTCATCCATTTGCATACCAATGAGAACCAGCTCTTGCCTTGCATCACCTGTTTTTGCATCCCAAACCTTTTTAATTTGTTCGATGCTGTCTAAATCACTTGGCCAGTCTTCTTCTGCAACAGCAGCCCACCAATAACCTGCTAAGCCGTGCCTTGCCATTGCGCCCGCTTGCGACCATGAATAAGCCAATGTCGGTTCGGCAGCCAACCAGAAAAAGCCTTTGGAACGGACGACACCCGGCCATTCAGCCTGTACCAAATCATAAAAACGCTCTGGATGAAAAGGTCGACGCGCACGGTAAACAAAGCTACTGATTCCATATTCTTCGGTCTCTGGCGTATGTTCGCCACGCAATTCTTTTAACCATCCTGGCGCTTGTGCTGCTTCATCAAAATCGAATAACTGTGTATTTAAAATTTTATCTAAACCAATCTTTCCAAATTGAGCAATTTCAATTCGAGCACGTGGGTTTAGAGTTTTTAAAATCGCGATAAGCTGGTCTTGCTGAGCTTGGTCAATCAAATCAATTTTATTCAGCACAATCACATCACAAAACTCAATCTGATCGATAAGAAGATCCACCACAGTTCGTTCATCTTGTTCGCCTAGCGACTCTCCGCGTTGCTGTAGTGAGTCCAGAGAGCTGTAATCTTTAAGGAAGTTAAAAGCATCGACTACCGTAACCATGGTGTCGAGTCGAGCAAACTCATTTAAAGAATTTCCATTTTCGTCTTCAAAAGTAAAGGTTTCTGCGACTGGCAACGGTTCTGAAATGCCTGTTGACTCAATCACTAATTGGTCAAAGCGCCCTTCATCGGCTAAACGTCTAACTTCAACCAGTAAATCTTCTCGTAACGTACAACAAATACAGCCATTACTCATTTCAACCAGCTTTTCATCTGTTCTTGAAAGCTCCGCCCCACCTTCGCGTACTAATGCCGCATCAATATTCACCTCAGACATATCATTCACAATCACGGCAATACGGCGGCCTTCACGATTATTTAAAATATGGTTAAGTAACGTGGTCTTTCCTGCCCCCAAAAAGCCAGATAAAACAGTGACAGGAAGTTTGGCAAATGAGTTGGCGATTGCAGTTCGCATGGCTTGTTCTCTTTGAATAATATTTAAAACTAATCATGACTAACCATTAAATATGGTCAGATGGCAGGCGTTTCTACTTTAACCCACATTAATGTTATGTTATAACATAACCATTGATCAAGTTTTTATTCCAATTTTATTTAAACCAATTCACTTAGTCTTTGAAAAATTTGCTTTTAAAAGCCCTGACACATTGACGTTTTATAGTGGTGATCAGGCCCCCACGCTCTAAAACCTTGGCTATCAATATGAATTTGTCCCGAAGCATACACCCCCAATCCCATTTTGAGTGCTTGTCCTTTGGTTGCCCAGAACTGACAAATTTTGGTTTTGCTTTGTTGAATATTGAACTGGTCTAAGTCACTCGGCTGTTCTGGCCCAATTCGAAAATCCAGCGCTGCATTAAAGACATGTCGAGAAGCATCTGCTCCGCCAGCACAGCGGTTTAAAGATAAAGCTCGATAAACCGATGTCACTTCAAAATCGTTTATTACCCCATCGTTAACCAATGCTTTTAAGATGCTGAGTGTCGGAACGATATTGGACCAAATCTCGCGTGGAGGCACTGCATAGGGTTCAACTCCACATTTTTGCCAATCTCGGGCTGAACGCAATAATTCATGGTCTGGAATTAAAGTAGCAAGACCATTTTTTTGCAGGAATTGCTTGTAAGCCTGTACAGATTGTCGATGCTCCCCTGTTGCTAACCATGCAATATAATCCTCAGGTTGTGGCTTTATTTTGCCGACTATCTTTGAAGGTTGAGGCAACTTGGACTGCGGTTGCAAAGGAATCGTTGGCTTGGGTGTTTGGGTACTACATGCAGTGAGAGATAATAAAAGTAAACCTAAATAACGCTTCATAAATATGCTCTATCTTCACCAAAAAAGGGAAAGATGCTCATCATTAAATTCAAGAAATGTTATATTATAACAATAATAAAATCTTTTACTTTCTGTTGCTAAATTTTAAAAATAAAAAAGGACGTATGAGATACGTCCTTTTATGGTTGAATCAATCTTACAAATCAGCTTCAAGTGCAGGCACAGGTTGCTCTGCTTTCAACTTACGACGTTTAAATTGATAAGCCACCATTAAACATAGAATCCATCCAGGAATCATCATGACTGCAATACGCATGTCTGGTGTTAAAGACATTACAACTAAAATGCCCAACATAAACACGATGCAAAGATAGTTGCTAAATGGATACATAAAGCTTGGGAACTTTGTAGTTTGACCTTGGCTTTGCGTGTATTTACGGAATTTTAAATGAGTCCATGAAATTACAACCCAGTTAATCACAATGGCTGCTACAACCAACATCATGAGCAAACCAAATGCTTTTTCAGGGAAAATGTAATTTAACAACACACATAAAATAGTCACTGCAGCAGAAAGAATCACTGCATTGGTTGGAATACCGCGTTTATTAATATGTGCAAATGCTTTTGGTGCATTTCCTTGTTGTGCAAGACCCAATAGCATACGGCTACTGCAATAACTCGTACCGTTATAAACTGAAACCGCAGCAGTCAAAATCACAAAGTTCAGCAACGTTGCAATGCCTTGGCTATCTAAAGAAGCAAAGACCATCACAAACGGGCTACCGCCTTCAGCCATTTGGTTCCACGGGAATAGCGAGAATAAAACCAAAAGTGTCGCAATATAGAAAATCAAAATACGGTAGATAATTTGATTCACAGCTTTAGGTAAGGTTTTATCCGGATCACGTGCTTCAGCCGCAGTAATACCAAAAAGTTCGATACCACCAAAAGCAAAAATAATGACCGCCATTGCCATCACTAAGCCTTCAACACCAAATGGGAAAAAGCCACCGAGTGCCCAAAGGTTGCTGATACTGGCTTGCGGACCAGCTGTACCAGTTGCTAGTAAATATGAACCAAAACCAATCATTGCCAGAATTGCCAGAATTGCCAGAATTGCCAAGATTTTGACAATAGAAAACCAGAATTCCATTTCGCCAAAAAACTTAACATGCAGCAAATTAATGCCGTTAATTAAGACAAAGAAGGTTAAAGCAGATGCCCACGTTGGAATTTGCGGCCACCAATATTGAATATAAAGACCAATTGCGCTTAGTTCTGCCATACAAACGAGGACATTCAGTACCCAGTAATTCCATCCAGACATGAACCCAGCAAATGGTCCCCAATATTTGTAGGCAAAATGACTAAAAGACCCACTTACTGGCTCTTCAACCACCATCTCACCAAGCTGACGCATCATTAAAAAAGCAATAAATCCTGCAATTGCATAGCCAAGGATGACCGATGGACCTGCTAATTTAATCGATTGTGATATACCAAGAAAAAGCCCTGTGCCAATCGCCCCACCCAATGCAATAAGTTGGATGTGCCGATTACTCAAACCGTGTTTCAGGTTTCCTTGCTCTTGTGCTGACATATGATTATTCTCATCCTTGTCACGTAATTTTTTTCCAATAAATTACGTATATCATAAATTAATCAAACTTTCATAGAGATTCATGAAAAAATAATTGCGTGACTTTTCTCATGACCGCGAATGAAAACAGAAAATACAAGAAATGACAATTATTATGAAATGTGTAATTAAATTATGTATTGCGTAATTTGATGAATTCAGTATTATAGAGGCATGAAGCAATTGGTTGTGCTCGGTCTATATCAAACTCATAAGACAAAAGATGCTCTCAGCAAAGGTTAAAAACTTATTGAGTAGCTCAGTCCTAGACCGAACTTTTATTTGTATATGACCCGAGATAAAGACAAGGACGCGAAAATGGAACAAAACCTAAATTCTTTTATTGAAGTTTCACCTCAATCTGATTTCACTATTCATAATTTGCCTTATGGTATTTTTAGCAGAACTGCCGAAAGCGAACGCCAAGTCGGTGTAGCTATTGGTGATTGGGTCATTGATCTCGCTGCTCTTGAAAAGCATGGTCTTTTACAACTTTCAAGCCACGACACCTACTTTAATCAACCGACCCTGAATAAATTTATTGAGTCTGGCAAAGCAAACTGGTCAAAAGTGCGTAAGACACTACAGTCTCTTCTCTCGGCTGATAATTTAACGCTTCAACAAAATGAAGCATTACGTCAGGAAGTATTGGTTAAACAAGACAGCGTGACTTTGCATTTACCTGTTCAAGTACCTGGTTACACCGATTTCTATTCTTCTAAAGAACATGCGACTAATGTGGGTTGTATGTTCCGCGACCCAAAAAATGCCTTGCTTCCAAACTGGACTGAATTACCTGTCGGTTATAACGGCCGTGCTAGCTCTGTTGTAGTCAGTGGCACTCACGTCGTACGTCCATCTGGACAAATTAAACTTCCAAATGAAGAGCGCCCAGTTTTTTCTGCAACGCGTAAACTCGATTTTGAACTTGAAACAGCGTTTATTGTGGGTAAACCAACGCAGCTCGGTCAGCCTATCGCTATTGAAGATGCTTGGGATCATATTTTTGGAATGGTATTGCTCAATGACTGGTCAGCACGCGATATCCAGCAATGGGAATATGTTCCACTCGGCCCTTTTAACGCTAAAACTTTTGCCAGTTCGATTTCACCTTGGGTCGTGACGCTTGAAGCACTTGAACCATTTAAAGTTGACGGCCCGAAACAAGACCCTAAGCCAATGGGCTATTTACAAGAAAATATCGCTAATAGTTACGACATTAATTTGAGTGTTGAAATTCAAACGCCGAAATCGACACAAACTGACGTGATCTGTAAAACCAATTTCAAATATATGTATTGGTCTATGTCTCAGCAGCTCACTCACCATACCATTGCTGGTTGTAATGTTCAGGTTGGTGACCTAATGGGTTCAGGTACCATTTCAGGTTCTACACCAGATTCGTATGGCAGTTTGCTTGAGCTTACATGGAACACAACTAAGCCGTTAACACTTGCCAATGGTGAAACTCGTGGGTTCTTACAAGATGGCGATACGCTCATCATGAAAGGCCACTGTGAGAAAAATGGAATTCGTGTCGGGTTTGGTGAAGTGAAAAATACAGTTCTTCCTGCATTAACGTTCGATTTTGCCGAAACTTCGGAGCCTGACTATGAAGCTGTATAGTTACTTTCGTAGCTCTGCAGCCTACAGAGTACGGATTGGTCTAAACATTAAAGGTTTAGCTTATGAAACTGTTCCGGTACATCTAGTAAAAAACGAACAGCAAAGCGAAGACTATTTAAAGTTAAACCCTAGTGCTCTGGTCCCGACTTTAATTGACGGCGATTTAACCTTGTCTCAATCGTTAAGTATTTTGGAATATCTGGATGAACAATATCCAGAAACCAAATTACTCCCAAGAGATGTGCAAGAGAGAGCTAAAGTCCGTGCTTTTGCACAAGCTATTGCCTGTGATATGCACCCCTTAAATAATCTGCGCATTCTGAAATATTTAAAAAATGAGTTAAATGTTTCAGATGAGCAAAAAAATTATTGGTATCAGCACTGGATTCTTGAAGGTTTTCAAAATCTGGAACAGCAACTACAAAATTCGAATGGCCAATTTTGCTTTGGACACGAAGCAACAATTGCCGATTGCTGTCTGATTCCACAGGTTTACAACGCGAAACGCTTCAAGATTGATTTATCTGCGTTTCCAAAAATTGAATCGATTTATCACCATTGTTTGTCTATCCCAGCCTTTTATAACGCGGCGCCAGAACAACAACCAGATTGGGAATAGTAAAAAGGAGTTTTAATATGACATTTGCCATTAAAAAAATACATCACGTTGCATATCGTTGTAAGGATGCAAAAGAAACTGTTGAGTGGTATAAAAAAATGCTCAACATGGACTTCATTTTAGCTTTTGCTGAAGACCATGTCCCATCAACTAAAGCTTTTGACCCATATATGCATTTATTCTTAGATGCAGGTCAAGGCAACGTTTTGGCATTTTTTGAATTGCCAACTCAACCAGAAATGGGCCGAGACGAAAATACGCCTCAATGGGTACAGCATATTGCTTTTGAAGTCGAAGATGTAAATGCGCTGATGGCTGCGAAGCAACATTTAGAAGAAAATGGTGTGAAAGTTTTGGGCGTAACTAATCATGGTATTTTCCACTCAATTTATTTCTTTGACCCAAATGGCCACCGTTTAGAACTTACCTATAACGATGTGCGCGCTGAAGAAAAAATTGCAAAAATTACTGAAGAAATGAAAGCAGAAATGCTTGAGGAATGGAGCAAAACTAAACGCGCTCCTCACCACACACATTTCTTGCATGAAGAAGAGTTAGGAACCTAATTTTTAAAGATCGATCTAAAAAGTCGGCATTGATTAGAATTGTTAAAAACAGCTCTATATCAATGCCGATTTATATTATTTAAAACTGCTAAATTTCTAGAAAATCGCGCTACAAATGAGAGTATGGTGATTTTAGAAAATTGTTGATTATTAAACATGCCAATTTCGCTAATAGAAAAAGGTGATTTCTATTTCTCACTAGGCTCAGGCATGATGTAAAACGCAGCAATTTCAATTTATGTTTTGAACATCACTGTTTAACAACTGAAGTAACTTTATTAAGGGTATTTAAATGATTGAAGAAAAAGTATCTGGGGGGGTTCAATCACTTGAAGTCGGTTTATCTGTACTAAATGCCCTTTTAGAGCACAATCAACCTATTATTCTCAAAGACCTGTCTAGCAAGCTAGAAATGCATCCTGCGAAGGTACATCGCTATCTCGTTAGTCTTATTCGCATGGAATATGCAAAACAGCTTGATGATGGGCAATATGCTTTGGGCGATCAAGCATGGCGCTTAGGTCTAAACTGTGTTCAGCATAGCGACACCCTACAACTGGTACAGCATTTAATTTACGACCTACAAAACAAAATTGGTTGCGGCATACAAATCAGTAAATGGTCGCCTAAAGGCCCAGTGGTTGTTCAATCGATTGAATCTAACCACCCTATTTCGATTGTCACCAAAGTCGGCTCGATCATGCCTTTAGTCAATTCTGCTGCGGGACGTTTATTTGCTTCTTACCTTCCAGAGCATTTTGTTCGTCCATTAATGGAAGCAGAATGGCAAAAGCATCAAGAACTTGGTCTGCACATCGCTCCACAAAACTGGCAAGCGTTTACAGAGCTTAAAGAAACGATTCGCCAACAACAAATGTCGGCAGCGAAAGGTGATTTACTAACAGGAATTAATGCTGTTGGTTTACCTGTGTTTAACTCAAATCAGAGCATCGAGTTTTGTATTGTCGCGCTGGATAGCGAAATGTTTTTACCAGTCGACCCTCACAGTAAAACGATTGAAATCTTAAAAAGTGAAGTGAAGCTCATCAATCAATATATTAAAAGTCGCTAATCAATAGCCATAAAAAAACCAAGAGATCAAACTCTTGGTTTTTTTAGATCAGAAACAAAGCTCAGCTTATTTAGTTTCCAGAACACCACGGCGAATCTGGTCACGTTCAATTGACTCAAATAATGCCTTGAAGTTACCTTCACCAAAGCCATCATCATCTTTACGTTGAATAAATTCGAAGAAGACTGGACCAATCATGTTTTCAGAGAAAATTTGCAATAACAGTTTCTTCTGACCATCTTTGGTATTGCCGTCTAGCAAAATACCACGCTGTTTTAACTCGTCAGTCGGCTCACCATGCTCAGGTAAACGCTCTGGTAGCATTTCATAATAAGTATTAGGCGGTGGTGTCATAAATTTCAGACCGAGGCCTTTTAACTTATCCCAAGTCGAAATTAAGTCATCACAAATAAACGCGATATGCTGAATCCCTTCGCCATTAAAGTCAGACAGGAACTCTGCAATTTGGCCGTTTCCTTTATCTGAATCTTCATTTAATGGAATACGGATCATGCCGTCTGGCGCTGTTAATGCTTTAGACGTTAAGCCTGTATATTCGCCTTTAATATCAAAGTAACGAATTTCTTGGAAGTTAAAGATTTTTTCATAGAAGTTTGCCCAATACTCCATACGGCCTTTGTAGACGTTATGAGTTAAATGGTCAATTTCATTTAAGCCTGCACCCACTGGATGTCTTTGGGCATCATCAAAGAAAACAAAGTCGTTTTCATAAATATCGCGGTCAACTAAAAAGATTGGCATGCCACCAATACCTTTAATTGCCGGAATGTTAAGCTCCATTGGCCCAACTTTTGAATACATTGGTTCAGCACCAAGCTCTACTGCTTTCTGGAAAGCTTTTGCTGCATCACGTGTTTTAAAGCCCATCGCACAAGCCGATGGACCATGTTCATTAAAGAAGAATGAAGCATAAGATTCTGGCTGATAATTCAGGATAATATTGATATTTCCTTGACGCCATAAGTACGCTTCTTTCGATTTATGCTTGGCTACTTTTGAAAAGCCGATTGTTTCAAAAACTGGATCTAATTCATTTTCTTTTGAAACAAACTCAATAAATGCAAAACCGCATAATTCTAATGGGTTCTCTAAAATATCCATCTAGTTTCCCTCTGGTGATTACCTGTTCCGTTTATCTCTATTGCTGATCAATTCAGCTCCTTTCTCTATAGAATACGTATTTATTGGGTAGGTCTTGAACCGTCAAAATGCCTTAACCCAACGCATCCTATGAGAAAAAAACGAATCACTAAAACGAAGATATGAAGAGCGTGAAGCTTTTGATGATTAATTCCCGTTCCATTTGGTGTTTGTTTTCCATACACACTATCCTTTCTTATCTAAAAGTACGATTGAGATTTTTCACTAAACCCTTAAAAATCGTCTTTTCCTAAAATCATGTATAGATTTATGGAGACCAACATCCTTGTTGGATCTCCAATGGCCATTTACCTTAAAACAGATGCTACTAAAAACAATTAAATTATGCAATACATAACTTAATTATGAATTGCATAATTTAAGTAATCTTTTAATTTGTCTGTTTCTAAAATGAATTGTCATATTCCATATTCTGTTTATGATTCTTAATCTTCAAAAATCTCACCTGCTTTGAGTTTGGAAAACTATGCTTTTAGTCAGCGCATGTTTAATTGGCGAACCTGTTCGTTATGACGGTAAATCTTGCCTAAATATTTTACTTAAGCAGCTGTTAATCAATAAAAAAGCTCATGCTCTTTGTCCAGAGTTATTAGGTGGTTTTACCACTCCGCGCTTACCCGCAGAAATTGTGGGAGGTACAGGACAAGATGTGCTAGATGGCAAAGCAAAAATTACCGATTCATCTGGTTTAGATGTAACAACGTTATATTTAAAAGGTGCTTACCGCACTCTAGAAATTGCACAGCACATAAAAGCAAGCTGTGTCGTCTTAAAAGAAAATAGTCCGTCTTGTGGTAGTCAAAAAATTTATAATGGCACGTTTCAAGGAGAGAAAATTTCGGGAGTTGGGATTACCACGGCACTGTTGCAGCGCCATGGTTTTGAGGTGATTTCTGAAAACGAGATTGAAGATTGGTTAGCAGAACATCCGCTTTAAGGTTGTGTTGGTCTACTCAATCAAAATCCTCTTAATTGTTTTCTAAAACGGAAACAGGTGGCACTCAATAGGCAAGCCACTAAATAACTTATAGCTGCCATCCACCAAAAACCATAAACTCCCATCGCAGAAATCGAGATATTCTGCCAATGCAGCCCTTTATAGGCCATCCACCAACCACCGCCTAATCCGAAAAATAACACCACGACCAAGAAAATTAGCATCGGTAAAATCGACACATCCCAACAGCGTAACAAAGAGGTCAATAACGCCATTAAGCCATCTAGAAAATGAAACATACAGACAATCAACAACAAGGATGCAGCCAAAATCTGCACGGCCAAATCATCTGAATAGAACGTAACAATTAAGTCCCGCTCCAACCATAAACACAGAGACAGAATGCCACTCACTGCCATAATCACCCATATACTTTGTGTGGCAATTTTATCTGCTTCTTCCATGTTCCCGCTGCCCATAGATCGCGATACCAAAATGCTATAAGCCGAGGCAATGGAGGAAGGGATAATAAACATGAAGCCGCCAGTGCTTGCGACAATTTGATGGGCTGCTGACACTACACTCCCAAAAGGCAAAATCAGAATAGCAACCGAACAAAATGCAACGACGTCCATCAACGCCATGATTGCTGTCGGTATCCCTATTTTTAAAATCATCCACAGACTTTGTCGGCTATCTTCAGCCGACTGTTCGGAATGCTCAATAAAGATGTATCCTTTTTCCAAGAAAAACAGGTAATAAACAGCCAGCATAAACCACCTTACAATGAGAGTGGCTAACAAAGCCCCTATCGCACCGAGTGGCGGAATTGAAAATAAAGCGACACCATAAATTAAAAGATAGGACAAAATAATTTTAAGAATGAAGAAAATGCTATCTGATAGTAAAACCTTATGCGCATTTTCAGTGACCTGAGACAAAGCTGTAAATAAACGCATTAGTAAATGCGCAGGTAAAATAAATACCAAAGCCCAAATACAGTTTTTAGTAATTGAAATGACATGTTCAGATGCACCAAACAATTTTGGTAAATCACGGAACAAGTAAAGCAAGCCAATACTAATCAATGCCGAACATAACATCAGCCAGATGCCTTGAATAAAAATCTGACGAATGCGTGGTATGTTGTGGCAACCATAAGCTTCCGAGAGCTTGAGGATCACACCTTGCAGAATACCCATACCAATGACATAAATCACTGTATATAGAGATAAGGTCACCGATAATGCGGCTACATGGTCATTACTAAAATGCCCTACATAAGCAATATCAATCAATCCACTTAAAACTAGAATTAAATTGCTTGAGAGCATGGGAATAAATAATTTAAAAATCTGATTCATCTAGGAAATACCTTATTTTTCTTTGCGATTTATACTCATATTCACGTTATTTTTAGTGCATCAATCCAAAGCAAAAGACATACCAGTTCTAAATTCAGCTCCCATAAAATTTGTTTTAAATGAAAAGGCCAAACTATTCGTTTGGCCTTCTTTTGTAATGTATGCTGTTTATACAGTTATTCTTGTTTGTGTTTACTCGCCCAATAAGTCGCAAGTGCAGGCCCAGAAATATTGTGCCAAAGGCTGAAAATCGCACTTGGTACTGCTGTAATCGGGGAAGCCGAAAAATGTACCGCTGCAAGAGCAACACCTAAGCCTGAGTTCTGCATACCCACCTCAACAGCAATTGCTTTGCTATCGGCATAAGGTAATTTAAAGAATCGTGCTGCTGCAAAACCTAATAAATATCCAAGCCCATTATGTAATATCACTACAGCCAAAATGAGCAAGCCCGATTGTAGAATGGCTGCTTTGCTCCCACCAATAATGGCTGCCACAATTGCTACAATTGCAATCACTGAAACTAAAGGCATGACTTGAATATAGGACTCGACCTGACGTTTTAGCCATGTTCTTAAAATTAGACCAACGACAATAGGAAGCAGTACTACTTGTAAAATTGAAACGAACATAGAAGCTGCATCAATTTTTAGCCACTGACTAGCAAGCAGATAGAAAATTGCTGGAGTTAAAATAGGCGCTAAAAGTGTTGAAACTGAAGTACAGGCCACCGATAAAGCCACATTGCCTTTAGCCATATAGGTAATGACATTTGAAGCCGTTCCACCGGGGCAACACCCCACTAAAATGACTCCAACCGCGATTTCAGGGGGTAGTTGAAATAATTTACATAAGACAAATGCTAAACCCGGCATGACCACAAACTGTGCCACTACCCCAATCAACACCGCTTTAGGACTTTGTAGCACACCTTTAAAGTCGTCTACGGTCATGGTCATTCCCATGCCAAGCATAATAATGCCCAGAATCCATGGAATATAAGCCTTTAGCCAGACAAAAAACTCAGGCTGCCATAGCGCCAATGCTGCAAAAACAATCACCCATAGGGCAAAAGTTTTTTGAATAAATTGGGTAAAGCGCAGTAATGCTGACATACTTTCGTTCCCTAAAAATTAAAATACTAGAGCAATAGACTTAGCGCTCACTCAACAGATCCGTAGACTGAATACGGACAACCCCTTGTTGCTTCATGGTTTGCCATGCCTGTTCTAACGAACCATTTAAATCAATACCTTTACAAGCATCTTCAACCACTAAAGTTTTAAAACCTTGTTTGATTGCATCTAAAGCAGTCCATGCCACACAAAAGTCGGTCGCAATTCCAACCACATACACCGTATCAATGCCACGCTCTTTTAAGTAACCTGTTAAACCAGTCATTGTGGACTGATCTGCTTCCATAAAAGCCGAATAACTATCAATATCGGCATGAAAGCCTTTTCGAATAATGAGTTGAGCTTTCGGAATATTTAAATCAGGATGAAAATCGGCATCTTTGGTGCCTTGTACGCAATGTTTAGGCCAAAGCACCTGCGGTCCATAGGCAAGTTCAATGGTTTCAAAAGGCTGCTTGCCCGAATGATTTTGTGCAAAAGATATATGATTATCTGGGTGCCAATCTTGCGTCAGAACAACATTTTCAAAACAATCAGCAAGTTGGTTAATCGTTGGAATAATTGTGTCGGCGTCAGCAACTGCTAAATTTCCACCCGGTGTAAAACCATTTTGTACATCAACTACGATTAAAGCCGCATTTTGTGGTTGTTTATTCATTTTCATGTCATCTTCAATCCCAACAGGGAAAATTGCATTCTATCTTGCCATAAAAAAAGCCAATATTAAGTAAGGCTCAGTTGAATCAAGCTGTATTGTTATATTTACGAACCCTTCTCACCCCTGCAATACGAATACATCCTATCTTTTCCTCAAGTTTACATAGCGATTATCCGTTAGGCGTATTGTTCTTATGCGTCTGATCAGTCATAATTTGCATAATTGTCATTCAACAATCTGTTATTGTTAGAACTGGACAATCAAAATACTGCAACCATCCCACATTTTGTTTTTCTTACCTCAGATTCGGATGGATAAATAGGATATTTTTAAAAATGACTCAGCAAGCACAGACCATTCAAGGCTCAATCGTCGCAATCGTCACACCAATGTTGAAAGATGGTGGTGTAGATTGGAAGGGTCTTGAGAAGCTGGTTGAGTGGCACATAGAACAAGGTACAAACAGTATTGTAGCCGTCGGTACTACCGGCGAAGCCTCAACATTGAGCATGGAAGAGCACACACAGGTTATTAAAGAAATTATTCGTGTAGCCAATAAACGTATTCCAATTATTGCCGGTACTGGTGCAAACTCAACCCGTGAAGCAATCGAATTAACTAAAGCTGCTAAAGATCTTGGCGCAGATGCAGCCTTACTTGTTACGCCATATTATAATAAGCCAACTCAAGAAGGCCTCTACCAACACTATAAAGCGATTGCTGAAGCCGTAGAATTACCACTTATTCTTTATAACGTACCTGGCCGTACAGGTGTAGATCTTGCAAACGATACAGCTGTACGTTTAGCAGAGATCCCTAATATTGTCGGTATTAAAGACGCAACAGGTGATGTACCTCGCGGTAAAGCTTTAATTGACGCTTTAGACGGCAAGATGGCTGTGTACTCAGGTGACGACGAAACTGCATGGGAACTTATGCTTCTTGGTGCAGACGGCAATATCTCTGTTACAGCAAATGTTGCACCTAAAGCCATGAGCGAAGTATGTGCTGTTGCGATTGCCAAAGATGAACAACAAGCGAAGACGATTAACAATAAGATTGCAAATTTACACAATATTCTATTTTGCGAATCAAACCCAATTCCTGTGAAATGGGCACTACATGAGATGGGACTGATTGATACTGGTATTCGTTTACCACTCACTCCTCTCGCTGAGCAATATCGCGAACCTCTCCGCAATGCCCTAAACGATGCGGGAATTATTTAATAAGAGCAATTTATGATGCAATTACGTCTTGGTTTAGTCCTTGCAGTTTCAGCCTTGAGTTTAGCTGGTTGTGGTCGCTTCGCAATTAATAATCACTCTTTAGATTATAAAAATGCCAAGCAACTTGCCCCGCTTGAGTATCCTGCCGATGCAACTGTACGACCAGCGACACCTTTGTATCCTGCCCCAACTGTAGACCAGCTCGCTATTGAGCATGCGCCTAAATTTGAAAACAAGCGTGGTAACCGTTTTGCATTGCCGCGTCCTGAAGAAACGCAGGGCGGCAACGCAACAGCAGATGCATCTGCTCAAACTAGTAGCGCGCTTGGACGCCCTCAGCTTGTGACCGACGGTAATAAAAACCCATTATTAAAAATTGATGGGAATACGACCGAGATCTGGCAATACGCCAAAGCGACATTAAGTACTTTAAATTACAACATCATCGCCCAAGGCAGCAATCAGGCGACGATTAAAGTAAATGACAATACTTATGTGCTTAAGCTGACTGGTGTTGGTTCTAGTCATACTCTTGCTCTATTTAATGTAGACAACACTTTTGCAAGTCCAGATGTGGCTGCTGAAGTGTTAAACCAGATTTACCAAAATTGGCCAGCCTAGTCGTTTACTAGGCATTTTTTTTAAAAAGGTTCCCTCATGTTAAAACAAACCTTGCTCTATACTGGTAAAGCAAAATCTGTATATGAAACAGACAATGCCGACCATCTGATTTTAGTCTTTCGTGATGATGCCTCTGCGTTCAACGGCGAAAAAATCGAACAGCTAGATCGTAAAGGCAAGGTGAACAACCTTTTTAACGCCTTCATCATGGAAAAACTTGCTGCTGCGGGTATTGAAACGCATTTTGAAAAATTGCTTTCTCCAACTGAAGTGCTTGTTAAAAAACTTCAAATGATTCCTGTTGAATGTGTAATTCGTAACTACGCAGCTGGTTCTCTATGCCGTCGTTTAGGTGTAGAAGAAGGTAAAGAGTTAACTCCTCCTACATTTGAATTGTTCTATAAAGATGACGGTCTAGGCGACCCAATGGTTAACGAATCTCAAGCGATTGCTTTAGGTTGGGCGACTGCTGAACAATTAGAGCAAATGAAAGTGTTAACTTACCAAGTAAACGATGTCTTAAAAGCATTATTTGCTGAAGGCAACATGATTTTGGTGGACTTCAAGCTTGAATTCGGTGTTTTCCATGACCGTATCGTGCTTGGTGATGAGTTCTCTCCAGACGGTTGCCGTCTATGGGATAAAGACTCTAAGAAGAAACTCGACAAAGACCGTTTCCGTCAAGGTTTAGGCGGTGTTGTTGAAGCTTATGAAGAAGTTGCTGCTCGTTTAGGTGTAGATTTATCTGACATCTAATCAGTCAAACTTCATGAAAAACCGGGTCTTAGCCCGGTTTTTTTACATTAAGTACTTTAGAAAATAAATAATGTAGACAGATTTGTCTATTAAAATAAATTAGCACTTGCACAAACCTAAATTTAAACACTAAAATCTAAAAAAACATTAAGTACTTCACAATAATTAAATTTAAAACTAGGGTAGACCTATGGAAATATCTAAGCTTGAAAAGAGATTAATGAATCATCCAATCCACTTTGGTGCAAATCCGTTGGTGTTATTAACGAACTTTAGCAGCTCAGCCTTAAAACAAGGCTGGACTCAGGCAGAAGTTGAATCAGTAATTTCCAAGGCTTCTCAAGGTGATTATATGGCGCTTATTCGTACCTTAAGAACCTACACCTTTACAACTTATTCTAACTAGTATGGCTGCATAATTTGCTACAAGCGCCCACCTTCCACCTCATGCTTATTTCTTGCAGACTCATAGCTTCCCTTTAATTCAGGCGGCAAATCGTCTTGTAGCACAAAGTGCTCTCAATCTTCCTTTGTATCTGGGTTGATTGCTCTTATTCATGCATTATTTTTGCTTCTTTGCTACCGCCGCATCATTCGATTTATAAAAAAACACATAAAGCTGTTAGGAATAGACTGGATTTATCCTGAACACTGCCTTAACAATAAATAAAAATTAGAAATATAAAATATTTATTCAGTGAGGAGTAAACCTGATGGATCATAAAGTAGAGGAAGAAAAAGTCGATCAAACCTTAAGTTGGCGTGAAAAAATAGCGGTTGAAGAACATGAGAAGCTGTCACCCCGTTTGGTCTATGAAATTATCCGTCGTGATGGTGCCGAGGAACTGGATCGCCCGACGGCTGCACTGATCTTTTCAGGGATTGCTGCAGGTTTGGTCATCAGTTTTTCATTTGTATTTAAAGCGATTATTGCTTCTTATCTCCCGACTGATGCGATTTGGACCGATTTAATTACTAATATCGGTTATACCATTGGGTTCCTGATCGCAATTTTGGGTCACATGCAGCTCTTTACTGAGAATACCATCACCACAGTTGTACCTTTATTCAAGCCCTTTACCTTCGATAAATTACGAGCAGTAGGCCGCTTATGGGGGATTGTGATTCTATGCAATGTGATTGGAACAGGTTTAGCGAGTTTATTTTTCCTAACTACTCACCTGTTTACTCCCGGTATTGACCAAGCACTCGATGAGCTAGCCCATCATGTAGGTTCCTTTTCTGCAACCCAGAATATGCTCAAAGGTATTATGTCAGGGCTATTAATTGCAGCATTGGTCTGGATGTTGCCCTCAGTCAGTAATAAATTCCTGCTCATCTTTTTCATGACTTATCTGATAGGACTAGGTGACTTTACCCATGTAGTGGTTGGCTCTACCGAAATGTCCTATCTCGTCTGGCAAGGAGAGGCTTCCATTAATGAATATCTGTTTACTTTCCTAGTCCCAACCACCATTGGCAATATTATTGGTGGTACAGGCGTGTTCACGCTACTGATTTATGGTCAGGTGACTGAAGAGCTGGAACAGCATGATCATCGTTAAGTGTAGCTTGATGCAACAAATAGGTTATTACTGTTCTTGCTGCCATCTACGTTGTTGCAAGCGCTCACCTTCAACTTCACGCTTGTTTCTCGCAGACTCGTAGAGTTTGGTTCCCTTTAACTCAGGCGGCAAATAGTCTTGCAGCACAAAGTGCTCAGGGTAATCGTGAGGATAGAGATAATTAATTCCATAACCCTGTTGCTTCATGAGCTTGGTTGGTGCATTTCTTAAATGTAAAGGCACAGGTAAATTTGCAGTCTTATCAGCAAGTTCCAAGGCCTTATTAATCGCTAAATAGGTACTATTACTTTTTGCACTTGTCGCTAAATAAACCGCCGTTTGGCCCAGAATAATTCGAGCCTCAGGCATACCCACCGCTTGTACAGAACGGAAGCACTCACCAGCAAGTAATAATGCATTTGGGTTAGAGTTTCCGATGTCTTCAGAAGCTGCAATCAACATACGTCTAGCAATAAAAACTGGATCTTCGCCACCTTTGAGCATACGTGCCATCCAATACAGGGTTGCATCTGGATCACTGCCCCGAATCGATTTAATGAAGGCAGAAACTAAATCGTAATGCTGTTCCCCAGATTTGTCATAACGTGCAATATTTTGCTGCGCTACTTTCACCACAACCGCATTAGTAATGGTATTTTCAATCTCTGGTTCAAATGTGCTGGCAATCAGGTCAAGTAAATTAAGCGCTTTACGGGCATCTCCTGCAGCGAATTGAATGAGAGCATCGTATTCTTCAATATGAATATAGCGTTCTTTTAAGAATTTATCGGCTTGAAGTGCATTATTAATGAGAGTCTGGATCGCCTCACTGTCTAAACTGTTTAAGGTATAAACCTGACAGCGTGATAAAAGCGCACTATTCACCTCAAAAGACGGGTTTTCGGTGGTCGCTCCAACTAAGGTAATTTTACCTTTCTCAACTGCACCCAATAAAGCATCTTGCTGTGATTTATTAAAACGATGAATTTCATCAATAAAAACCACAGGTGTTAGTAAATCACCACTTTCTGCAATGACTTCACGTAATTCTTTTACACCCGTATTAAGCGCAGATAAGCTCACAAATGGTCGGTCTATCGCCTGAGCCAACAGCAAAGCAATTGTTGTTTTACCAACCCCCGGTGGCCCCCAAAAAATAATAGAAGGTAAATGACCCTGATCAATCATTTGACGCAGTGGTGCATTCTCACCTAATAAATGATCTTGCCCAATAATTTCAGACAAGTCTCTCGGGCGTAGGCGTTCGGGAAGTGGAATATGGGTGTCTGACATTTCAAATAGCTTTATCGTCTTTTATCTATAGTCTATTGTGTCTCACAGAAATCTACAATTTGAATCTATGAGACACAGCCTTTATTTAGAGGCAGTTTTATCGCCTTAAGATGCTTTCTTAGTCAGCTTAAGTAAACGTGCCTTTGAACCATCTTCAATGACCCAAATTGAACCGTCTTGTGCTTCATGCAAACCACGAATACGTTGCTTCATATCTAGTCTTTGTACTTCTTTCACAGGTTTATGCTGTAAATCCACAACAATAATCGCTTCGGAAGATAAGCCTCCAATTAAAGCCTTATTTTGCCATGCCGGAAATTGCTGACCGTGATAAATGATCAAACTCGACGGAGAGATTACAGGAGTCCAGTCAATTTCAGGTGCTTTAAATTCTGGACGAGTATGATGATCTGGAATAGGTTGGCCCGAATAATGATCTCCATTTGAAACGATTGGATAACCATAATTTTCGCCTTTTTTAATAATATTGAGCTCATCACCGCCTTTCGGGCCCATTTCAACAACCCATAGTTGCACTTGAGGGTCAAATGCCATGCCTAACGGATTACGATGCCCAAGCGACCATATTTCAGCAGTTATCCC
The DNA here is from genome assembly GCF_031799075.1 of Acinetobacter sp. V91_7. NCBI lineage: Bacteria > Pseudomonadati > Pseudomonadota > Gammaproteobacteria > Moraxellales > Moraxellaceae > Acinetobacter > Acinetobacter sp. V91_7. Next base: position 36,771 of record NZ_JAVQNT010000029.1, on the reverse strand, counting down.
GCCTTGCTGATAAAAAGGGTTACCTACAGATGCCGAGCCGTCATCATTTAAACGCAAGATTTTACCCAAGTTACTTTTCATGTTTTGGGCAGGGTCAAACTTTTGTCGTTCACCTGAACTCACCCAAAGTTTTCCATCGGCCCCGAAAACCATGCGATGCCCATAATGGCCTTGTCCTGAAACTTTGGGTACTTGCTGCCAAATCTGCTTCACATCTGTAAGTTTAGGTTGATTGGGGTTAGACAAATCTAATTTCGCTCTTGAAATGGCTGCACCATACCCACCTTGCCCTTTTGTTGCATAGCTCAGATAAATCCAGTGGTTCTTCGCAAAGTTAGGATGTAAAGCTACATCACCCAAACCACCTTGCCCGCCATAACTCACTGGAGGGATTCCTGAAACATCCAACATTTGTTTATTCTTTGGATTAAAAATTTTTAATTTACCTTGGCGCTCCGTCACTAATAAACGCTGATCTGGCAAACTTGTTATTGCCCAAGGTTCATCAAAATGTGTAACTGTTTCAACCTGATAAGATTGTTTGACTGAATTAGATTGTTCTGTTTTAGCAGAGGTGTTTTGTTCAAGATTTTTTGAATTGGTATTATTAGAACCACAAGCCATTAACAAAAAAAAGCTACTACATAATAACGGGGCTGCTAGTCGTCTCATCATTTTTATCTCCTTTTGTTTTTATTGTTATATAACGGAGATGAGCAAAAAATTTACGATAAAAGTGTTACTTTATTATACGCTCTAATTAAAAATGCTTATGCAGATCTGCTTAACGTACCCAACGTACAACGTAATCTTCAAGATCATCTTCATGGACATCAACTTCAGAAATACAACGTCCTGCAACCGACTTTTTCGCATTCATCACGCTTTGTCGAGAACCCGTATTTAAATAGTGCCAAGAAGGTAAATTTTTTCCTTCATTCAAGCGTTTATAGGCACAGCTTGATGGCAACCAGTGAATTGTTTTTAAAGACTCTACCGTTAATTGCAAACAGTCAGGTACTTGCTGCTGACGATTTGGATAATCGGTACAACGTCCTGTATCACAATCGAGTAACTTACAAGCCACTTTGGTATAAGCCACCTCATGGGTATCTTCATCTTCTAGCTTTACCAGACAGCATAAACCACACCCGTCACATAAAGCCTCCCACTCAATTTGAGTCAGTTGCTCAAGCGTGTAATTTTTCCAAAACAATGGACGAAGTGAGGTCTCGGTAGACATAATTATTTAGCAGCAGATGAGATAAAACAGTATCTAAGTATAGCATTGAAGTGATCTGTACGAAAAAAGAAGCTGTATTCCTAACATCACAAAATGATTGTTTAATATACATTTCAACCACATAAACGACACATTCGGTGCAAAAAACACCCTATATAGTTAAAGGACAATGAAAAATAAGTAGGAGGACAGCATATGTTCCGTTGGGCAATAATTTTTGCAGTGATTGCACTCATTGCCAGTCTATTAGGGTTTGGTGGTGTTGCAGGGTTATCTAAAGACTTTGCCGTGATTTTATTAGTTATAGCTGTAATTCTTGCTGTAATTGGGTTCATTTCGCGAGGCAGGACTTAATTTAATCATGACCATATATAAAAAAGAAGGAACCAGTTTCCTTCTTTTTTTATTGCAATAAACTTTCTAACTTTTTCTTTTGATGTAGATTCTTACATAGTTATTTATATTACTTTATTTTTTTATGCTTTAATCAAGCGTGTTTAAATCTCTTTAAATTTCAGGATTAAGGTTATGAGTACAGCAATTAAAACCCGTGAAATTCAATATACTGCACCAGATGGCAGCCATTTAATTGGTTACTTCGCTGCTCCAGATAGTGAAACACCTGTTGCGGGTGTGATTGTTGCTCCTGAATGGTGGGGCCGTAACGAATATACCGAACAACGTGCGCGTGAGCTTGCTGAACATGGTTATGCTGCGCTTGCAATTGACATGTATGGTGATAAAAAAGTCACAACTACTGCAGCTCAAGCCTATGAATGGATGATGCAGACATTTGAAGAATTAGACACTGTCACTACTCGTGCAAATGCTGGACTTCAGACTCTTGCAGCCCAACCAGAAGTAAACGGTGAAAAACTTGCAGCTGTTGGCTTTTGTTATGGCGGGAAAGTGGTATTAGACCTTGCTCGCTCAGGTGCTCCCCTAAAAGCAGTTGCAACCTTCCATGGCACGCTAACACCTAAGGCACCTGCTCAAAAAGGCAACATTCAAGGTGAAATTTTAGTTCTTCATGGTGAATTAGACAGTATGGTCACCTTAGAAGATGTTGCTAATTTTGAAAAAGAGATGCAAGCTGCTGAGGTGAAACACGAGGTAGTGGTTTTAGAAGGTGCTAAACATGGCTTTAGTAACCCGCTTGCAGATGAAAGAGCTAAAGCGAACGGTGTAGACCTTGGCTACAATAGCGAAGCGGAAAAACAAGGCCTTGCTAAAATGTACGCTTTATTAGAACGTACTTTAAAATAAAAGAAGCGAATTTGGAGCAAATTGTTTATTTGCATTTGCTCCCTTAAATGTTTATGACTTTGCAATATTTTTACTGTATTTTTTAAACCATACTTCAATAACTATACTCCCGTTGAGCTAGAGCAAAGCCTAGTCTTATTTCCCGCACTCGGGGTTTAATGGAATAACATGAGAGGATACAACAATGACTGACAAGAAATGTCCGTATTGCGAATTTGATGAATATGACATCATTGATAAGAATGAATTTGCTGTAATTTTACCTGATTCTAATCCGTTGTCTAAAGGCCACTGTGTGGTAACACCACTACGCCATGTTCGTTCTTTTTTTGACATTACGTCTAAAGAGCATCAAGGCCTGCTTACACTTCTTGAAATTGCACGCCACGAAACGCAGCTTCGCCATCAACCAGACGGTTTCCATATTAGCTTCAATGATGGTGAAGTGTTCGGACAAAATTCAGATCATTTCCACATTCATGTCATTCCGTACTACAAAAACCAACCGTTGAAACTTGATCAGCGTTGGGGTGTACAAAAGGATTAATCCTTTTTTATTATTGAAACAGAGATCACGCTTTTTAAGGTCATCTCTGTTTTAACTGGTACTTGTACTTCGCCTGCTTTAAACAAAATTTCATCTAAATTTCAGCTATAATTTAACTCTTACTTTTCTTCTTTAGCTGTTCATGCCCGACTTTTCTTTTTCTGATGCCCTCTTAAACTGGTTCGATCAACATGGTCGTCATGATTTGCCGTGGCAAGTCGCAGATGATCCATACAAAGTCTGGGTTTCTGAAATTATGTTGCAGCAGACCCAAGTTAAAACGGTTCTGCAATATTTTGACCGCTTTATGGAGCGCTTCCCGACTGTAGAAGCTTTAGGTCATGCAACTTGGGATGAAGTAGCACCTTATTGGGCAGGTCTGGGTTATTACGCTCGAGCTCGTAATTTGCACAAGGCCGCAGGTCTTGTAACTCAGCAGGGAAAATTTCCTGAAACGCTAGAAGAATGGATTGCATTACCTGGCATTGGCCACTCTACCGCAGGTGCGCTCATGTCTTTGGGTTTACGTCAGTATGGCGTGATTATGGATGGCAACGTGAAACGTGTCTTAGCCCGTTTCTTTGCTATTGAGGATGATTTAAGTAAACCCCAACATGAACGTGAAATGTGGAAACTCGCTGAAGCGCTTTGCCCAACCCAGCGTAACCATGATTACACTCAAGCAATTATGGACCTAGGTGCGACCATTTGTACGCCTAAAAAACCACTCTGTTTATATTGTCCAATGCAAGCACATTGCCAAGCTTACCAACAAGGCCTAGAACAAGAACTCCCATTTAAAAAACCTAAAAAAACACCACCCGTTAGAACAGCAGATGTTCTTATCATTCAGTGTGAAGATGAATGGTTCTGGCAACAACGACAATCTCATGGTTTATGGGGCGGTTTATTCTGTTTACCAATTTTAGAAATTGAACACGAACGTCTTAGCTTAAGTCAGCAATTTAAATTGCAACCTCAACCGCAAACCTTTCAGATCAGTCATAGTTTCACTCATTTTACGTGGTTACTTAATGCTCACACGTTCCACGTGGAACCTGATCAAAAAGAACATCTGGCGATTGAACTCGAAGGACAATGGCTCAGTCCAGAACAAGCTGTTGCCAAAGGCGTTCCAACAGCGATGAAAAAATTGATCTCGACAAGCCGTTCATGACATATTGAGTAAAATAATTTTGATATGGCAGTGACAGGGAGTATTTTGTGCGACGTTTTGTTTCTCATTTCTCACTTGGTTTTTTAATTCTTCTATTGGCTGCCTGTGCCAGTGCACCTAAAAAACCAGCCCCACTCCCACCAGCTCAAGTCAGCAAGCTTAAAAGTATGCAACTCGCAAATCGACTTCCTGTGCCTGTGAAAGGTGTCGACCGAAATGAGTTAAAAGATACGTGGGGAGCTGCACGCAGTCAGGGCCGTAGTCATGAAGGAATTGATATTTTGGCTCCACGTGGAACCAAAGTGTACAGTGCAACCGAAGGGCTTGTTGCAGATCTGCGCAATAATAATCTCGGTGGTAAAGTCATCTGGATTTTAGGTCCAGCAGGAACATGGCATTATTATGCTCACCTTGATGGTCACAAACGTGGACTAAATGTCGGTGACTATGTCAAAAAAGGTGATCTGATCGGCTATGTCGGCAACACGGGCAATGCACGTTATACTTCACCTCATTTGCATTATGGTCTTTATCTAGATGGTAAAGGGCGTGGTGCTATTAACCCTTATTCTTATTTACGCTAGGAACATTGTATGTCGGAAGCGCTGATCAATCGCTTAGTAGAGTTTGCCGAGTCAGGCAATCAGCAAAGGATCATTTTAAATGGCAATAGCTATCAAGGCTGGATCATGGAAATCAGCGACGATGCCCTGCTAATCAGTACCGGTTTTTCAGATAAAGTGGGCAAAGACTTTTGGCTAAATTTTGAAGACTTAACTCAAGCTGAACTGTATTATTGGGATACGCGCCCAAATGAATGGGTGTTATTTAAACTTTAAAATTCTAAGATAAATATAAGGAGCATCATCATGAAAACTCAACGCTGCGGATGGTGTTCCAATGATCCCCTCTATATTGCCTATCATGATGAAGAATGGGGTAAACCAGAACATGATGAAGCACGATTATTTGAGATGCTTTGTCTGGAAGGTCAGCAAGCAGGATTATCTTGGATTACCGTACTCAAAAAAAGAGAAAGTTACCGAGAGCACTTCTTTAATCACCCAATTGCAGATATTGCCTCATTCACAGATGACTTTTTAGAACTAAAATTATCCGATGCGGGTTTAATTCGCCACTTAGGCAAACTTAAAGCAATTCGTGATAATGCAATTGCTTGGCAAGCACTCAAAGCACAAGTCGGTGATGTCACTACATGGCTTTGGCAATTTGTAGATGCGGCCCCACAACAAAACGATGTTGTAGATTATCGTCAGGCACCAGCACAAACCGAACTCAGCGTAAAACTTTCCAAAACTCTTAAAAAGAATGGCTTCAAATTCGTTGGCCCAACCACCTGTTATGCTTTTATGCAAGCAGTAGGCATGGTCAATGATCATGAAAACAATTGTCAATTTAAAGCTTCATAACCCACCATAACGGATCAAACCCGCTTAAGGAGTTTCCGATGAGCAATAATACAATTCAAGCTTATGCCGCTATGCAGGCAGGTGAAAAACTGGTTCCTTACCAATTTGATGCAGGTGAATTACAACCGCATCAGGTTGAAGTAAAAGTTGAATACTGTGGTTTATGCCATTCTGATATTTCTGTTCTAAATAATGAATGGCGTTCAACTGTGTACCCTGTTGTTGCAGGCCATGAAATTATTGGACGAATTGTTGCTTTAGGCTCAGAAGCCAAAGGTTTACAAATTGGACAACGTGTAGGCATTGGCTGGACAGCGGAGAGCTGCCAAGCATGTGATGAATGTATTGGTGGTCAGCAAGTCCTTTGTACGGGTGAAAATGTTGTAACCATCGTCGGGCATGCTGGTGGTTTTGCCGATAAAGTACGTGCAGGCTGGCAGTGGATTATTCCCCTCCCCGATGATTTAGACCCAGAAAGTGCAGGTCCTTTACTTTGTGGCGGAATTACTGTTTTTGATCCGCTACTCAAACACAAAATTCAGGCAACACACCATGTAGGTGTGATTGGCATTGGCGGTTTAGGCCATATAGCCATTAAGCTACTTAAAGCTTGGGGCTGTGAAATCACGGCATTCAGTTCCAACCCTGATAAAACTGAAGAGCTCAAAGCAATGGGCGCCGATCATGTGGTGAATAGCCGCGATACAGAGGCTGTAAAAGCTCAAAAAGGTAAATTCGATTTATTGCTGAGTACCGTAAATGTGACTCTAAATTGGCCTGCTTTTATTGCAACACTGGCACCAAACGGAACCTTACATTTCTTAGGCCTTACGCTTGAACCCGTTCCTGTTTCTGTAGGTTCACTTATTGGTGGTGCTAAGTCAGTAACAGGCTCCCCTACAGGTTCACCTGCTGCACTGCGACAACTGTTAAAGTTTGCTGCACGCAAAAAAATTGCCCCTCAAATTGAGCTGTTTCCAATGTCAGAGCTTAATGAAGCAATTGAACGTTTACACTCAGGTCAGGCACGTTATCGAATTGTGCTTAAAGCAGACTTTGCAGAATAAAACTAATTTACTGTTTTCATCTGTTGTCGCGACCATTCCGCCAAGTCACTAATTGCTTGGCGGACATCTGCTGTTAATTCATGACCCGCGTTTAACCGAATGAAATGCCGATAACGTTCATCTTCACCAAAAACATGACCGGGAACCACAGTAATTCCCTGGGCTTTCGCAGTGTAATACAGCGCTAATGTATCGACGCCCTTAGGTAACTGTATCCAGAGTGCATAGCCGCCTTCTGGTTGACTCAATGCGATTGGAATTCCTTCAAAGGCTCTTAAAATACAGCTGCGGTATTGCTCAACTTGCCGCATCAGATTTGGTCGTAGCTGCTCTAAATGCTCTCGATAACCACGGCTATAAATAAAATCAGCTAAGCCTAATTGTAGCGGTGTATTTACGCCAATATTGCTTGCCAGTAGCTCTAGTCTTAAATGCTGTAGCTTTGCACTTAGACAAAACCACCCTACCCGATATGCACTCGACAGTGACTTAGAAACCGACCCACACCAAATGACATAGCCCTCATGGTCCCAATAGCGAATCGGCAGCGGGCGTTCATTACTGTAACCACATTCACCAAAAATATCGTCTTCAATAATAAAGCACTGATACTTTGCAGCTAATTCAGCAATCTTTTGTTTTTCTGAATTACTTAAACAATATCCTAAAGGATTTTGATAATTGGCTGTCATGAGGCAAACCTTTGCCAAACCCTGCTGCATTAATGACTCTAAACGCTCAAGATCAATGCCACGATGATGCGCAGGAATTTCAATAATCTGCCGTTTTAAACTGGCTAAAAGCTGTAGTTGCCCATTGAAAGTAGGTGTCGGAATCAAAATACTATCCCCTACTTCTGTTAGATGCTGAATGACTAACGACAAAGCGGGGATGCAACCATTGGTAATGAAAATATCTTCTGCTGCGATAAAAATGCCATCTTCACGCCAATGATCAGAAAGCGCTTTTCTTAATTGCTCATGTCCTTGTTTATTACAGTAGAGAAAGTCTTGTGGCTGACAATTTTTTAAAGCACGTTGAATAGAACGGCGTAAGCCTTCTACTGGAATAAAATGTGGCGTCAACTGGATCGAACCCAACGGTACGAGATGGCTTTGTAAGGCGGCCTCTTGAATTTGGTTATGCAACTCCAGATTTGAGACTTGCCGAGGTAAAGACAAAAAATCGGGGCTATCAGGAATAGGACTAGATTGGGTTCTGGCAACCACAAAGTAACCCGATTTCGGCTTTACATAAATGAGCCCCCTCGCCTCGAGTAACTCATAGCAACTTTTTGCCGTGCTTAAGCTAATACTGTGCTGACGAGCAAAATCTCGTAAAGAAATCAGCTTCTGATGGGGCTTGAGCTCATCTTGATAAATACGATGTGCTAATTGATTGGCAAGAACCTGATATTGGAAAGTCATTCTGTGCTGCTTTTTTAAAAATTTCTGTATCTGTACTGGTTTATAGAACACCTTTACGCTATATAAATCAACTCAAAGAGTAGCAAGATCATGAAATTAAAAGCTATATTATTATTTGCTATTGTTTTAGCAGGTTGCCAACCACAACCAAAAAACGAACAGTACAGACATACCGTTTGCCAAAGTCTGATTGAGGGTTATTTAAAAATGACCAATCAACAAGACTACAAATTGGAGCAGCGCACTGATGATGAGACCAGTACGATTTCTCATTATCAATATAAGCGTAATAGCTCAAATGAAGTTGTGATGGTGAACTCGACCTATTCCAAATTATATTTTAGTTGCCGCCAACAGCAAAAAAGCTATTTTCTGGCACAGCATTCATCAGAAGGACAAACCACTCCACTTCTAGAGGTTCATTTTCCAACTGATGGCTATGCTACTTTTAGAGAGCGTTTTTAAAGCCATCTTTTAATTGTTCTGCCAAAAACTCAATGAATAAACGGATTCGTTTTGGTAGATGCTCTTGTTGATAATACACAGCATGGATGCTTTGATATTGATGTTCAATTTGATCTTCAAATAATGCAATCAATCGCCCTTCTTCAATATCTTTCCAAACTTCAAATTCAGATAGCCGTGCAATGCCATGACCTCTAATGGTGAGTTGACGTACCGTCTCTCCACTGGAAGCTTTAATTTTTGCTTGTGCGAAAAAATATTCATCGCCGACTTTAATCGGCCAACTATTAATATAGGCAGGTCTGGTAAAACCAATCAGATCATGTTGTTCGAGTTCTTCTGGTTGTGTCGGAGTACCCTTAATCGCCAAATAATCCGGACTTGCAACAATAAATAAGCGACTTTTACAAACTAGTTTGGCATGTAGGCTCGAATCATTGAGCTCCCCAAACCGAAATGCCACATCAGTTTTATGTTGCAGCAAGTCAATCACCTGATCATTGCTATTTAACTCAATTTCAATATCTGGATAGCACTCACGAAACTTATGCATTAATGGTGCAATCACGTGTAAAACAAACGGAGTAGCCGAATCAATACGAATGAGTCCTGCCGTACCCTGATCAGATTTTTGTAGTTCTTCTTCAGCCGCATTCAGCTCATTTAAGATTTTACGGGCCTTTACCAAAAACTGTTGCCCTTCTTGAGTCAGTTTTAACTTACGTGTCGTTCGCTCTAACAAGGTCACATCTAACTTAGTCTCTAAGCGTGTTAAAGAGCGGCTTACCCCTGAAGGCGTTTGTTTTAAATGCTCTGCGGCAGCTACAAATGAGCCTGTATCAATAATTGTGATAAAGGCAACAAGTTCTTCAATTGTTGATTTCATGGCTTATTCTATTATTGACTAATCATCAAAGATATTTTGCTTATTCATCTATTTTTTCGCAACAATAATCCAAGCAAAATGCACCTCAAGTTAAACAATTATTTAAATTCAGGTGAACACATGAATATCCCACGTTTTGGTCTAGGAACTTTCCGTCTAAAAGAACAAGCGGTGATTGATTCTGTTAAAAATGCTTTAGATGTAGGTTACCTTGCAATTGATACTGCTCAAATTTATGACAATGAAGCAGCGATTGGTCAAGCCATTGCCGAAAGCGGTATATCACGTCAGGATTTATTTTTAACCACAAAAATCTGGGTAGATAATTTTGCTCAAGATAAATTTATTCCAAGCTTAAAAGAAAGCTTACAAAAGCTTCGCACTGACCATGTCGATTTAACGTTGATTCACTGGCCAGCACCGGACTTAGGCGTTTCGATTCCTGAAATCATGCAGCTTTTACTTGAGGCAAAGCAACAAGGCCTTACTAAACAAATTGGTATCTCAAACTTCAATATTGAGCTTACCCAACAAGCAATTGACACAATTGGTGCAGAGCATATTGCAACTAATCAGATTGAGCTAAGCCCTTATCTTCAAAACCACAAACTTGTGAACTTCTTACAAGAGAAGAATATTGATGTCACTTCATATATGACGCTTGCGTACGGCAAAGTGCTTCAAGACCCAGTTCTAGCTAAAATTGCAGCAGCTCATCAAGCAACAACGGCGCAAATTGCACTGGCATGGGCATTGCAACGTGGTTTTGCAGTCATTCCATCTTCGACTAAACGTGAAAACCTGATGAGCAATTTAAAAGCACAGGATATCGAGTTAACTTCAGCTGAAATGCAAATGATTGCCGAACTTGATCGTAACAGTCGTGAAGTTAGCCCAGAGCCATGGGCACCAGTTTGGGACTAAACTCATGAACACTCAATCAAATACGGCGTTCTCGTTATTGGCATTGGCGATTGGTGCCTTTGCCATTGGTACCACTGAATTCTCACCAATGGGATTGTTGCCGAATATCGCTAATGATTTAGGGATTTCAATTCCAACAGCCGGAATGTTAATTACGGGCTATGCACTTGGCGTAATGCTAGGTGCCCCGTTCATGACCCTGTGGTTCGGTGGTTTTGCACGACGAAATGCGCTTATTTTTCTGATGGCGATCTTTACAGTCGGTAACCTGATCGCAGCATTTTCACCAAGCTATATGAGCTTACTAGGTGCACGTCTCATCACCAGCCTTAACCACGGTGCCTTCTTCGGGATAGGTTCAGTTGTAGCAGCAAGCATTGTGCCCGCACATAAACAAGCCAGTGCTGTAGCAACCATGTTTATGGGCCTAACCATTGCCAATATTGGTGGTGTGCCTTTGGCAACATGGGTTGGGCAAAACATTGGCTGGCGTATGTCTTTCCTTGCTATTTCGTTGCTTGGTGTTATTACCATGCTCGCTTTATGGAAAGCCCTCCCACAAGGTATGGTTGCCAAAAAACCAAATGTGAAAGCTGAGTTGAAAGTGTTAACGCGCACTCCTGTAATACTTGCGTTGCTCACCACCGTACTCGGTGCGGGTGCAATGTTTACGCTCTATACCTATATTGCGCCAAGTTTGACTGAGTTTACCCATGCTTCACCGACCTTCATTACTTTTATGCTGATGCTGATTGGTGTCGGTTTCTCGATTGGTAACCATTTAGGTGGACGTTTTGCAGATTTGTCCATCAACAAAACCCTGATTGGTTTCTTGGTTCTGTTGATTGTGATGATGGTGACTTTTCCGATTCTTGCACAAAGTCAGATTGGGGCAGCCATTGCTTTAGTGATCTGGGGTGCAGCAACCTTTGCTTTAGTGCCTCCATTACAAATGCGTGTAATGTCCGTCGCTCACGAAGCACCAGGCCTTGCCTCTTCAGTAAATATCGGTGCGTTTAACCTAGGTAACGCAGTAGGAGCAGCAGCAGGCGCATTAGTACTCGATTTAGGTTGGGGTTATAGCGCAGTATCATTTGCTGGTGCATTACTGGCGGGGTTAGCGTTGTTATTGGTTTTATTCCAAATCAAACGCGGGAGCAGCCCTGCCCAAGCGTTACAGCAGTGTTCAGATTAATAAAAAAAGCGCCTGATTTCAGGCGCTTTTTTTAAACTTATTTATTTTAAAATATCTGGTAGTTTCGGTTGTTCATAAATCGGACTGGTCACTTCGCGCTTCATTTTAAGCAACATCTGATAAGGCTGCTGTTGAACAAACATATTCACAAAACTTAATGGAATTGCACCAGCAGGATCAGCATAACCACTGGTGGTTACTTTCACTTTATTATTTGCAAGTTTCTGGAATGTCCAGTCCCCTTCATAGCGTGTTAAGCGCACCACATCGGGTTGTATCGGATAATTTCCGCTAATTGCAGTATTTTTAATTGTCACAACGCCATTTGCAGCCTTGCTCATTTTCCCTTTTACAACGACATCACGATCTTTCAAAGGAAATGGAAAATCCAATACCATATACAGTGTGAACTCACCTTTTTTCTCATCTTGAGACAACATTTCAACTTTGCCCATATAAGGCACCCACTGATCGGCACGATTCACATCTAAAATCACGGCGACAGCGCGTTCGAGTGGCACATCAAATGTCGTTTCTGCTTTATATTGAAAGACTGGATTATCAGTCTTCTGATAGGTCCAGACTTTAATATTATTGCGGTCTAAGCTTAATTTAGCTTTTTCTGTAGAAGCAGCCCCCGTCCAGAGGCTACTTAAACAAAGAAGAGTGGTCAGGGCAATTTGTTTTTTATTCATGTTCTGCTCTATCTTTTTTTTCTCGCTACACATGGAATACGTACAGGGTTTTAAACCTGTACGTCGTTCAATCCTAAAACATCTTTCATGTCATATTTACGCGCTTCACGGCCCACAACCCATGCCGCAGCTCGCACTGCACCAGCAGCAAAGTTCATACGGTTAGTTGCTTTATGAGTCACTTCAACACGCTCACCTTCACCAATGAACATGACAGTGTGTTCACCAACAATATCACCACCACGGATAGTTTCAAAACCAATTGTTTGACGGTCACGTGGGCCTGTATGCCCTTCACGCCCATAAACAGCAACTTCTTTTAAGTTACGGCCCAAAGTATCTGCAATCGCTTCACCCATCATTAATGCTGTACCTGACGGCGCATCTACTTTATGACGGTGATGAGCTTCAATCACTTCAATATCTACTGTATCGCCAAATACTTTTGCTGCAAGCTCAAGTAACTTGATTGATACATTTACACCTACTGAATAGTTCGCAGCGTAAACCACAGGTGTATGAGTGGCAACTTCGTCTAACTCAGCTTTTTGTTCATCTGACATACCTGTTGTACCAATGACCATGGCAACCCCAGCTTCACGGCAAAGCTTCAAATGCTGAGCAGTCGCAACTGGTGCTGTAAAATCAATAATTACATCGCAGTCTTTCAGAACATCTGCCAAACTTCCTGAAACCTTCACACCCACTGAACCAATACCAGCAAGCTCACCAGCGTCAGTGCCTACCAAACTACTTTCCGGACGCTCTACCGCAGCAGCTAATTGATAGCCTGCCTGTTGAACTGCTTGAATAAGCGTACGGCCCATACGACCGCCTGCACCTAAAATACCAATGCGTGGAGCTGCTGACATAATCCTTCTCAATCTTCTGTTTTACGTAATTTGTCTACTATATCAAAACTCTTTGCTCACGATAAAAAGTAAAAATTATTTTTTAAGATCAGCTGAAATTTAATCTGTTTTCACAAAAGTTAAAGAATTGATCGGCACACTACTCAGCCACGAATGAAAAAAAGATGACTATAAGGAGTTCAGCATGCATTCGAGAGTTATTGGCTTCACAGCGATGATGGGGATTATGAGTTCAGTGGCATTTGCAGAGCCTGCAATCCAGCCAGGAGACACATTAGAAAGCTTATCTAAAGCACGCATTACGACTAACGTAAATACTCAAACAGCAACGCCTACAGCTCAAATTAGCGTAGTAACCGATGCCAATACCGACGTTAAAGTTGAAGATATTGACCCGATTATTGGCGAAACAACGGCAGAAACACCAAAAGTAGCCCTACAGGCAGAAGCAGTAGCCGCACCAGTTATCGAAAATGCGCCTACTCTCGCTTCTAGTGAACCTACTGTAAGTGTTGACGACATTGATGTGGCTCACCCTACAGAGTAAGCAGAAGTAATTTTCTTTTAAGCAGAATAAAAATAATAAAATGAATCAGCGCAATAAAAAGGCGGATATTTTATCAATATCCGCCTTCTTTTTAATTTCTTATCTAATCAAGCATTAATCGAACAAACGATCAAAGAATGATTTTTTCTTTGGTGAAGAAGCACTGTCTTCTCCATCAAAAGAAGCTTGCAACTCTTTAAGTAATTCACGTTGGCGAGCATTCAAGTTCACCGGTGTTTCTATCACAATACGGCAGAGTAAATCACCTACCATGCTGCTACGTACTGGACGAACGCCTTTACCACGTAAACGGAATAATTTGCCTGTTTGAGTTCCCTCAGGAATCTTCAAGCTAACACGACCTTCCAAAGTTGGAATTTCAATTTCTTTACCAAGTGCAGCATCAGCAATGCTAACAGGTACATCCATATAAAGGTCGGCGCCATCACGTTGGAAAATTTCGTGTTCGCGAACAACCACTTCAACGTATAAATCACCTGATTGGCCATCACGAATTGCTTCGCCTTTGCCACTCAAACGTACGCGGTCACCATTATCCACACCCGCTGGAATTGTAACTTCCAACGTTTGCTGGCGATCAGCTACACCAGAACCATGACATGCCTGACAAGGGTTTTTAATAATTTTACCTTGGCCACGACAAGTACCACATGTTTGTTGTACAGAGAAGAAACCTTGCTGCATACGCACTTGTCCTGAACCATGACAAGTTTTACAAGTTTCAACATCTTTTGGATTTTTTGAACCTTTACCATCACACACATCACATGGTGCAGGAGCAGTAAAGGTAATGGTTTTTTTCACCCCTTTTACAGCTTCTTCAAGGGTAAGTTCCATTACATAGCGTAAATCTGATCCGCGACGTTGACGCTGTTGACGTCCACCACCACCGAATGCACCACCAAAGATATCACCGAACTGGCTAAAAATATCTTCTGCACTAAATCCGCCAAAGCCGCCACCACCGCCGCCAAAGCCACCTTCGAACGCATTATGACCCATGCGATCGTACATGCTACGCTTTTCGCTATCCGATAAAACTTCATAAGCTTCTGAAGCTTCTTTAAATTTCTCTTCAGCATCGGCATTGTCAGGGTTTCTATCAGGATGATATTTCATCGCCAATTTACGGTAGGCTTTTTTGATCTCATCATCACTTGCGGTTTTTGAAACGCCTAAAACCTCATAATAATCACGTTTAGCCATTTTTGGCGGTGCTCCTCACGGAATTTTATCAATACTCTATTGCCGACTAAATGGGGGGCTTTAGCCGAATTTACAAGGGGGAAATGTTCAAAAAATAGATATATTAAAAAACTGCCTTATTTTTTAGATATTTAGACACGCCTTTTAACCATGCATTTAAAAGAAATAACCACGCAATCGCGCTAAAAACGACACCAGCAACCGTAGAGGCCGTTACCCAAAGGTTACTATCCCACGCAAAAAAGAACAGCGGAATAAACCAGACCACAGCAAAAATTGCCATAAAAAGAAATAGAATTCCATTACGCATAATCCATAGCGCATGCGCATGAATCCAGACTTCTGCATTATCTACAGCCGCTACTTTACGAGCAACCAAATAAGCAAAGGCTGCAAAAATAACCGTAAACAATGCAAGAAACATAAACGTATAAGAAATTACAATATAACGGCGATGCTGTTCGATATGGTCTTGCCCCATCTGTATTTCACCTCAATTCGCTGCATTTTGCCTATTTTTTATGCAACGAAATATTCCTGTATTTTTTGTGTAAAGACAGGTGCTACTATATTGGAGTTTTCAATATTTCGCACCTTTATTCACAAAAAATTTATGTATTTTATGCGGTTTTTTTCACCTTAAACCATGCTGCGTAGAGCGCAGGTAAGAAAAATAATGTTAGTAAAGTGGCAACAATCAATCCACCCATGATCGCAACTGCCATCGGACCAAAGAAAATACTCCGCGAAAGTGGAATCATGGCCAGAACCGCGGCCAAAGCAGTCAAAATAATCGGACGGAATCGACGTACGGTAGCCTCAATAATCGCTTCCCATGTTGGATGCCCTGCCTGCCTGTCTTGTTCAATTTGATCAATCAAGATAAGCGAGTTACGCATGATCATGCCAGAGAGTGCAATTGTGCCTAACATGGCCACAAAGCCAAATGGTTTGTTAAATAACAGTAAGAATAAAACCACACCAATTAAACCTAGTGGAGCTGTTAACAACACAATAGTCGCGCGAGATAAGCTCTTAAGCTGAATCATCAGTAATGTCATGACAACTGCTAAAAACAGTGGCATACCCGCATTAACGGAATTTTGCCCACGCGCAGATTCTTCTACGGTTCCACCCACCTCAATAAGATAACCACTTGGTAATTCAGCACGTAACTTATCCATTGATTCTGCTAACTCTCCCACCACTGTAGCGGGCTGTAGTTGAGATCGAACGTCTGCACGTACGGTAATTGTTGGTAAGCGGTTACGGTGCCAGATTAAGCCATCCTCAAACTTATACTCAATTTTAGCAATCTGGGCTAAAGGCACAGTCGTTCCATTTGTCGTTGGTACAGCTAAACTTGCCAGTGAAGCCACTTCAACTCGCTCTGCCTGATCACCACGTAAACGGATTTCAATGAGTTCACGCTTTTCACGATATTGCTCAATCGCACTACCTGTAATTGATGCATTAATGAAGTTCGCTAAATCCAGACTAGAGACACCCATTTGTCGAGCACGATCTTGGTCAATTTGAATTGAAATAATCTTACTCGGCTCACCCCAATCTAAATGCACATTGGTGGTATTCGGATTTTCGCTCATCACTTTAGCGACTTTCTGTGCTTCTTGACGTACCAGATTTTGATCTTCACCCGACACACGATATTGCAATGGATAACCAACAGGTGGGCCATTTTCCAGTAATGACACGCGAGTACGAACTTGCGGAAGTAGTTGCTTAATTTGTGTTTCTAACGAGCGTCGAATTTCATCACGATCATCAAGTGATGATGCGAGTACAACAAACTGCGCAAAACTGGCTTGTGGCAGTTGCTGGTCTAACGGTAAATAAAAACGTGGTGAACCTGTACCTACATAGGCCACATAGTTATCAATACCTTTTTGTTTAGACAGGAATTTTTCAACCTTTTTCACAGCTTGTTCTGTCGCTGTTAAAGAAGCGCCTTCTTCAAGTTTTAAATCAACTAAAATCTCGGCACGGTTCGATGGTGGGAAAAACTGCTGAGGAACGATCTTAAACATCAATACAGACAGTACAAAAATACCCACCGTCGTCGCAATTACGGTTTTACGGTAAGTCACACAGAACTCGACCATCTTTCTAAAACGTAAATAGAAGCTAGATTGGTAAGGATCGTAGTGATGGTCCTGTGAAATGACCACAGTTTGCGGTTGCGGTTTTTTAGTTAATCTTGCCCATAAACGGACATACCAAGGTGCCTGATGGCCTATTTTGGTAAAGTCGGGTAATAGCTTTTCACCTAAATAAGGTACGAATAAAACTGCTGCAACCCAAGACACCAATAAGGCAATCGTCACCACCTGAAAGATAGAACGTGTGTATTCACCTGTACCAGACTGAGCCGTCGCGATCGGTAAGAAACCAGCCGCGGTAATCAGTGTTCCAGTGAGCATCGGAAATGCTGTTGTTTTCCACGCAAATCCGGCGGCTTTAATCCGGCTATACCCCTGCTCCATCTTAATTGCCATCATCTCGACGGCAATAATGGCATCATCGACTAACAGACCTAGCGCCAGAATCAAGGCACCCAGTGAAATCTTATGCAGGCCGACATCGAATAAATTCATACCCGCAAAGGTCATTGCTAAAACTAAAGGAATAGAAAAAGCGACAACCAATCCTGTACGGAAACCTAAAGAGAAAAAACTCACTAACAAGACAATAATAACTGCTTCAGCGAGTACCTTTATAAACTCATGAATACTGCGCTGCACTGCTACAGGTTGGTCAGAAACTTTTTGGAGTTTCATGCCTAAAGGTAGTGTCTTTTGCAATTGGGCAAATTCTGTGTCGAGATTTTTACCTAAGGCAATAATGTCACCGCCCTTACGCATCGATAAAGCAATACCAATCCCATTTTCACCCATGAAACGCATACGTGGCTGAGCGGGCTGACTAAAACCACGATAGACATCAGCGACATCTCCGAGTTGAATGGTTTTATCGCCTACCAGTAACGGCATTTTCTTAATTTCATCAATGTTTTGTAAATGACCACTTACGCGAATCTGAATGCGGTCTGTGCCTGTTTCAAAAAAACCTGCACTTGCCATACTATTTTGCTTTTGTAAGGCCTCTTGAATCGCAGTCACTGGAATACCGAGCTGTACTGCTTTGGTGTTAGAAATCTCAATCCAGATTTTTTGATCTTGCAGACCAATTAATTCGACCTTACTGACATCCTTGACCCGTTGAAGCTGTAATTGCAAACGATCTGCATATTCTTTTAGAAGTGCATAGTCAAAGTCTTTGCCTGTCAGCACATAAATATTGCCGAAAGTATCGCCAAATTCGTCATTGAAAAATGGACCTTGTACGCCGTTTGGTAGTTCATGGCGTATATCATTGACCTTCTTACGAACGTTGTACCAAACATCGGGAATCTTGTCAGAAGTAAGTGAATCCTTGGCCACAAAAGTGACTAGTGACTCGCCTGGACGGGAGTAAGCCATAATCTTGTCATACTGCCCTGTTGTCATGAGTTCCTTTTCGATACGGTCCGTAACTAAAGTAGAAACTTCTTTGGCAGTCGCCCCAGGCCAGTAGGTCTGTACCACCATGACCTTAAAGGTAAAGGGTGGATCTTCACTTTGTGATAATTTTGAATAAGAAATCGCACCGATAATGCCAAGCAACAGCATAAAATAAAGGACGATGCCTTTATTATTTAATGCCCATTCCGAGAGATTGAATTTCATGGCTGGGTTGCTCCCTGAATTTTCACCCCACGGTTTTCACGGTCAATCGGGTGAATCTTCTGTTTATCACGTAGCAAATGTACGCCGCCAATCACAACCCAATCATTTGGGGCTAAGCCAGATAATACCGGCACACTATCTTTTCCATATGCACCAATCGTTACAGGTACTTTACGCAATGTCTGATTCGCATTAACGACCCATACGTAAGGTTGATTATCTGTTGCTGAGACACTCGAAAGTGGCACACTCATCACATTGGTTTGAGTCGAGCTAAAAAATACGCGTGCACTTTGTCCAAGCTGAATAACAGATTGACCTTCTTTGAGTGCAACCTTGACCGTAAATGTACGAGACTGATCAGCCGCGGGAGAAACTTCACGTACATAACCAGCAAATCGATCATTCGGTTTAGACCATAAAGTGACCCAAGCTGCCTGACCAACCTTGATCTCGGCAACTGCTTGTTCTGGTACGCCAATGACAACTTCACGCTCTCCATCAATTGCCAGTTGATAAGCGGCTTGACCCGCTGCAACCACTTGTCCAATTTCAATGTTTCGCGCAGTAATCACTCCGTTTTTATTAGAAATGAGTTGGTTATATCCTGTCTGATTAGCAGAAACTTCATAGTTAGAACGAGCTTGTTGTAACGCTGCTTGTGCCGAGTCATATTGATTTTTTACCGTATCGTATTGCGAACGGCTAACCGCATTAATTGGCAGTAATTGCTGAAAACGTTTTAACTCATCTGATGCCGTTTTTGCTGCTGCCTGTGCATTGTCCAGTTGGGCTTTAGCAGCATTTAACTGTAGCTGAGCATCTGCCACGTCAAGCTTTGCTAAAACTTGTCCAACCTTAACTCGGTCACCGACGTCCACGTAACGTGCCGTAACTTGCCCACCGACTCGAAACGCTAAAGCCGTTTGTTGTCTGGCTTGCACATCCCCTGCATAGCTTTTTTGTTCATTGAGTGTGGTCAAGGGTTGAGCCACCATCACATAGGGTATTTCTTCTGTTTTGGGGGCCTCTTTACTGCACCCCATTAATGTGACCGTACAAACAATCACCATACTCATGATGAGAGGTTTTAACAGATTCATATCTTATCGCTCTTATTCAAACTGATTTTTTAAGGCACAATATGTTTGCATCATAAATTGTTTGTTTTTTAATTAATATACCCACGGGTATACTAATTAAAGAAAAACTTATAAATCGCTATTTTTTTAAATTTTTATTAGAGGATTTCGTGCAAACAGTTAATCAAAGTGGTCGCCCCAAAGATCTAGAAAAACGTGCTCGTGTTCTGCAAGCAGCAAAAGCCATTTTTTTGAAATCTGGTTATCACGGTACCAGCATGAACCAGATTGCACAGGAAGCAGGAGTCACCAAGCTCACGGTTTATAATCACTTTCAAGATAAAGCCAACCTGTTTATCTGTGCGATTACAGAAACCTGTGAAGAGACACTGTGTACTAAACAATTTGAATTAGATGCATCGGCAGACTTTTATCAAGCACTCTTTATTGTGTGTTCACGCGCCTTGCAAATTATTTACTCACCTGAAGCACTTAAACTTGAACACGTTTTATTTGAACTTGCAGCAGAACAAAGTCCACTCGCCCTACAGTTTTTTGATGCATCTCATACCCGACTGCAAAATCAATTAGCTGAGTTTTTGCAAAAAGCGGCTCAATTAGGTTTTATTCAAACCGATAATCCTACTTATCAAACCGAGCTTCTTATGTCCTTATTGCTTGGCGTACGCCACCAGAAGGTTTTACTTGGGATCATTGCTGTACCAAATGTTCATGAGCTTGAGCAAATTATTCAAGATGCAATTGCTTTATTCCTGCTCAAATATCGGACTTAAACCAAAGTACCATTGCCAAAAGTTGTACTGAGTGCATGCCATCGTTAAAAGCATCACATGCAAATTAAATGTTATTTTTTAAGCAAAAATTCACATTTTCTTACGCTCAAAGCTTGGAATGTTTGTTAATCACGCTATATTCGATAAGGATAAGAACAGGAGAAAATAGCATGGTTCAGCAAATCGATGCGCCACTGCGCGAGGATGTCCGCTTACTTGGTAATTTATTAGGTGAAACCCTAAAGCAACATGCAGGACAAGAGCTGTTTAATCAGATCGAGCAAATTCGTGCCCTTGCTAAAGGTGCACGTGATGGCCAAGCTGAAGCCCAAAAGCAACTAGAACAATTATTTTTAAATTTACCCGACGATGAACTACTTCCCCTTACCCGAGCTTTTTCTCATTTCCTAAATTTTGCCAATATTGCCGAGCAATATCATGTGGTCCGTAGCCGTAGACAAGCAGAATTCGATTCGGATGCCAACTCTCCGAATCCACTTGTTCACCTATTTGAAAAATTTAAAGATAAAAGTATTTCGACAGAAAAACTATTCCAACAAGTTTGTGATCTTGATATAGAGCTGGTACTTACGGCACATCCAACCGAAGTTAGCCGTCGTACGCTCATTCAGAAATATGATGATATCAATGCGTGCTTGTCTCAGCTTGATCAGCAAAAACTTACTCCACGTGAGCGTCAAAGTGCACTTGCGAACCTAAAGCAACAAATTAGTTCGGCATGGCAAACAGATGAAATTCGTCAACATCGTCCAACTCCTGTTGATGAAGCAAAATGGGGCTTTGCGACGATTGAGCAAACGCTTTGGAATGCAGTACCTAAATTTATTCGTGAGTTAAATGAGTTGGTTCAAGAAAATTGCCAACAAAACTTACCACTTAACATTGCACCAGTGCGTTTTGCATCTTGGATGGGTGGAGACCGTGATGGTAACCCAAATGTTACCCATCAAATTACACAAGAAGTGCTATGGTTATCGCGCTGGCAGGCTGCCGATCTCTATTTAAGAGATATCGAAAACTTGCGTTGGGAACTTTCAATCCAGACCTGTTCTGAAGAAATGATTCAGGCCATTGGCAATCAGCATGCAGAACCTTATCGTGAGTATTTACGTGCAACACGAGAACGCTTAAAAGCGACTCGTCACTGGTTAGCTCAACGTTTGCAAGGACTCGAAGCAGACGATACGAATGTGATTAAAAGTAAAGATGAGCTCTTACAACCGTTATTATTGTGCTATCGCTCTTTAATCGACAGTAATCTGCCTGAAATTGCGAATGGTCAACTACTCGACTTTATCTACCGTGTGAACTGTTTTGGTATTGAACTACTTAAACTCGACATTCGCCAGGAATCAGGTCGTCACCGCCAAGCAATTTCAGCAATTACCGAATACTTAGGTTTAGGTAATTTTGAATCGTGGACTGAACAAGCACGCCAAAACTTCCTGATTCAGGAACTACAAAGCAAACGCCCACTTTTACCGAAATATATTAATGAACCTGAAGGCAGTTTGATTGGACACCCAGATGTTCAAGAAGTATTTGCAACCATGCGTACTTTGGCAGACCAACCGCCTGAATCTTTAGGAGCTTATATTATTTCTATGGCTGAATATCCAAGCGATGTTTTAGCTGTATTGTTATTACAAAAAGAAGCAGGTATTCAGCATCCTTTACGAGTAGTTCCTCTGTTTGAAACTTTAAAGGATTTAGATGGCGCTGCAACTACCATGAATACGCTGTTCAATATGCATTGGTATAAACAGCACATTCAGGGTAAACACGAAGTTATGATCGGTTACTCCGACTCTGCAAAAGATGCCGGATTTATGTCTGCCAACTGGGCGCAATATCGCGCTCAAGAAGAGCTGACTGCAATTGCTCAAACACACGGCGTACAGTTGACTCTGTTCCACGGTCGTGGTGGTTCTATTAGTCGTGGCGGTGCTCCAACTCAACAGGCTCTATTTTCACAGCCACCGGGTTCGATCTCGGGTGCAATCCGAGTGACTGAACAAGGTGAAATGATCCGCTTCAAATTCGGTTTAGAAGGGATTGCCATGCAAAACCTTGAAATCTATACCGCAGCAACACTTGAAGCGACCTTATTACCACCACCGGAACCTAAAGCTGAGTGGCGTGAACTCATGAACCGTATGACAGATCATTCTGTTAAGGTCTATCGTCAAACAGTGCGTGAAAACCCACACTTCGTGAAATATTTACGGACCGTTACGCCTGAGCTTGAGTTACAAATGTTGCCACTAGGTTCGCGTCCGGCAAAACGTAAAGTGAGTGGCGGCATCGAGTCTTTACGTGCGATTCCATGGGTGTTTGCATGGACTCAAATCCGTTTAATGTTACCTGCATGGCTAGGCACTGGTGCAGCGATTAATGAGGTGATTGCAGATCAGCAAAAAGCAACGCTTGATGAAATGCTCCAGCAATGGCCTTATTTCCAGACACTCATCGATATGCTGGAAATGGTATTATCAAAAGCCGATGCTAATATTGCGCTCTACTACGAATCACATCTGACTGAAGATGAAGATTTAAAAGTACTCGGCAACCAATTACGTCAGCGATTAAAAGATGCTGTTGAAACCCTACTTGCTTTAAAAGATGAATCAAAACTTCTGAGTAATAACGAAGTTCTTGATCAGTCTATGCAAGTTCGCAAACCTTATTTACTGCCTTTACACCTTTTACAGGCTGAACTGATGAAACGCCGTCGTGATTATCTCGCTGAGCGTCAAGCAGAAAACACCCCTGTTGATCATGCGCTAATGGTGAGTATTGCAGGTATTGCTGCTGGTTTACGTAACACTGGCTAAGCTGATTTTACCGATTGTTTAACAAAGCAGTGCATTACCGATGCGCTGCTTTTTACTTACAAAGTTCCCCAGTTTTCTTAAATTTTCCCCGATTTTCTATTTTTTTAAATATTTTTTAAAAATCATAAAATTAATTTTTATAAGAAAAAAATAACTAAATACGTACATTTAGAATTTAAAAAATTATACCAATCGTTAAAAAATAATTAATTTTCACTGACATACTTCTCTCTAGAGATTAAATGCATTCTCAAGAAAGAGTATCATTGCACCAATTAAAGAATAACGAGTTTATTTTATGTCCAATTGGTTTCCAAAATGGCAGCCTTACCAAGGTGATATTGACCATCGGCCAGTCTCTACCAATGAATATCTCCCTCCAGTTCAAAGTGCTATTTTAGGTATCCAACATGCGTTTGCCATGTTTGGAGCAACTGTTTTAGCACCATTACTCATGGGTTTTAACCCAAATCTTGCCATTTTAATGTCTGGCATCTGTACCATCCTGTTCTTCTTAATTACAGGTGGTCGCGTTCCAAGTTACTTAGGCTCAAGTTTTGCCTTTATTGGTGTGGTTGCAGCAGCGACTGGGCATATTACAGGTTCAGGTGCAAATCCCAACCTCTCTATGGCTTTAGGTGGAATCGTTGCGTGCGGTGTGTTTTATGCCCTCATCGGTTTTATTGTGATGCTCACTGGCACACGCTGGATTGAAAAACTTATGCCGCCTGTCGTTACTGGCGCGATTGTGATGATTATTGGTCTAAACCTTGCACCTGTTACGATTAAAGGTGTTGCAGGACAACCATTTGAAATGTGGATGGCACTCATTACAGTACTTTGTATGGGAAGTATTGCGGTCTTTACTCGCGGCTTATTGCAACGTCTACTTTTATTGGTCGGTTTGATCTTGGCCTATGTAATTTATGCCATCACCACCAACGGTCTAGGTTTAGGAAAACCAATCGATTTTAGTCAGATCTCTCAAGCTGCATGGTTCGGAATTCCAAGTTTTTCACACCCTACTTTTGACACCAGAGCTATGCTCATTATTGCTCCGGTTGCGCTTATTTTAGTAGCAGAAAACTTAGGGCATATTAAAGCTGTAGGTGCCATGACTGGTGAAAACCTGACTCCACAATTGGGCAAAGCATTTGTCGCAGATGGTTTGGCCACAACACTCTCTGGTAGCGTAGGTGCACCGGGTATGACCACTTATGGTGAAAACATTGGGGTCATGGCGGTAACTCGTGTCTATTCAACTATTGTTTTTGTTATTGCTGGTATCTTCGCTATTTTCTTGGGTTTATCTCCAAAATTTGGTGCAGTGATTAGTACCATCCCAAATGCTGTTTTAACAGGCGCGTCTATTGTCGTGTTTGGTTTAATTACCATTGCTGGTGCAAAAATCTGGATTGAAAATAAAGTCGATTTTTCTAACAATAAAAACCTGATTGTTGCTTCTGTGACGATTATTTTAGGTGCTGGAAACTTTGAATTGATGTTTGGTAATTTCAATTTAGGCGGCATTGGTACAGCAACGTTTGCAGCCATTATTTTGAACTGGTTGTTTAGTTTAAAAGATAAAACGTAAGTTCCAAAAGGCAGCATCAGCTGCCTTTTTTATTATTATTTTTCATCGCCCTTTCTTGATCACTTTTTAGTATCATGATCTCTTACCCTTCAATACGTTCCCTGTCATGCGTTTTGATTTTTTTGATTTACAACTGGTTCTCCATATTGTCTCTACAGGTAGCCTAACTAAAGGTGCAGATCGTTCCGCGATTTCACTTCAGGCTGCCAGCGAACGTATAAAAAAACTCGAACAATATTTTGAAACTCCTTTATTTATTCGCCAGACAACAGGAGTCGAACTCACGACCGCAGGACATGCTTTTACTGAGCATGCTCGTCAACTTTTGGCACAAAAAGATCAACTCGAACAAGAAATGCAGCGTTTTAGGCAAAAGACCACAGAATCATTGATCCTTTGGTGTAACTCTTCTGCTCAAAGTGAATATCTACCGCCTCTCTTACCGCAATATCTAGTACTACATCCCGAAATGAATATTGATTTGCACGAAGCCGAAAGCTCAGAAATTGTAGATGCATTAACACAAGGGGTTGCAAGTCTCGGTCTCGTTTCAAGTTTTTTTGATACAAGGCATTTGCAAACAAAAGAATTTGCCAGCGACCCTTTAGTTCTGATTTGCCCTACTACCCACAATTTAGCTCAATACCAAGAGCTGAATTTGGTAGATGCTCTAAGCTATGGCTTTATTGGCCTTAAACCCCATCACTCTTTGCAACAATCAATTGAAACTCAAGCTAAATTATTAGGCTTTAACATACAGTATCGTTTACGTTTACCTAATTTTGGCGCAATTGCTGAGGTTGTGGCGAAAGGTGTTGGAATTGCAATTATACCCGCCCGCGCTGCACAGCGTTTGCAATCGGACTATGATTTCCATTCGATTCAATTACTCGGTGCGTGGGCAAACCGTAAATTGCTTTTAGCTACACAAGATTTCAGTCAGCTTCCTAACAATTATCAGCAATTTGCAGATTTTTTACTGCAACATCGCCCTTAAATACTTGGCTTAGTGCAAAATCATATAAATCCCTAATGACACTAAACCAATGAAAAAAATACGGCGAAATTTCTGCTCATTCAGTCGATAACGGATTTTTTTACCTAACCACATTCCAACTAATGCAGCCAATAAAGCCGCAAAAGATAAACGATAGTCTAGCGTTATTCCTGACATAGGGTTGTGGTGTAAAAAGACTGCAAGGCAAATGGTAGACACGGTAAAAGTCAGCCCTAAAGCCTGTACTAACTCATCACGTTTTAAATGCAACGACTGTAAATAAGGCACTACTGGAATAATAATAACCCCAGTAGCTACGGTAACTGCCCCACCAATATAACCAATGATGGGCGATAACCAACGTTCATGCTTGCCTAAGTGCGGAAGCTTTTTCACGCATAGACCATAGAGCCCATATAAGGCCAGCATACAGCCTAATAAAATTTCACTACTATGCCCATGACTTTGGCTCAAAGTGGGCAGAAAGCTCCATATTGAGCCCACCACAATGCCTACAAGCAAAGTCCAGAAACGGCGAATAAAAGACCAGACATGCCCCTCAGCGAAAAGCTGCCAGACATTGGTCACCATTGAAGGAACAATGAGTAAAGAGGCTGCTTGAAAAGGACTCATTGCGATGGTGAGTAAGCCCATCGATACCGCAGGCAACCCTAAGCCGATCATGCCTTTAATCATGCCAGCAAAGGCAAACACCACCATAATAATTGCTAGAAATGTCACTGTTTATCTCCGATTCCTTACATGGTTATGCTACGGAAAAAACAGGCTTTGCCCTATTCTTGTTTTTAGGAGAAGGCCTCAATTAAAAGTTGAGGCCGTTTTATATTTTTCTTCTAATACATTGCTAAAAATACTTTCAATCATCCAAACACGATACAAACTATTAAAGACATAGCTTTGCCCATCAATACGCAACTCTAAAACTGGTAAATCAGGCTGATGCTTATCTCTGCAAAATGCGTCATTTTGCGCCAGAATAGCTGGCACATCCTGTTCGGTTAACTGTTCAATTCCCAACTGTTGCTGTAATTCTTGGAAATGCTTTTTGAAAGATAAATCTTTGCCTTTTGTCCAAACAGCCTGCAAGATCGTAAAAACCGTATCGATTTGCTGATTTTCCTGCACACTATAGAAAAGCTTCGCCATTTCAAGCGTACTTTCTTCTGTAGGACGGCAAAAAGGGGTAAAAGCTACATCTGTTCGTTTAGAAACACGGGTTGCCAAACTCCAGTCAAACCAGTCTCGGCCTTGATAGCTTAAAGGGTAAACTTTTAATTGAATGTCATAATAATCGGCCAGCTCTTCCTTAATATAAGCAAGTAACAGCCAACTCATTGGATCTTCTAAGGCAATATATATATCGAGTTCAGGACGAAGTGTCTGAATTTCGGTAAGTGCCTCAGCATCATTAATCAAATGTTCACGCCATTCGATATGATTAATTAAAAAGATCGGATTACCAGTCAGTAACTTTTGCTGTTTTAGACGACGGGTTAAACGTAATAAATCATCTACTGCATGATACTTACGTCCACCAAATTCAAAGTATGCCGCCGGTACAGGTTCATCCGTAAAAATACGTTCTGAAAAATGTTGAGGAAGCTGATGTTTAACTGCCATGGCATGAAGAGTACGCAGCTTTCCATATTGCTGCTGCCAAAGCATGTGAAAAATATCTTCTAGTAAATGTAAAAAATTCTGACCTTGTAATGGAGTTCTTTTTAATATGACAGCAGCTTGTTTTAAAGATTCTTGGCTTGGGATTTCTGGAAATTCATCAAAAGCAAAACGGTGTTGCTTGGCTAATATTTTGGCATCATTCAGACAATAATTTTGCCACTCTTCATGTGACATACCATTTGGAGGCTCAGAAGCCGTATGGGAAATAATAATTTTTAAAGGCTTAAGTTCATCACTTAAAATCTCATCGAGCTGAGACAATTGCTGAACAGCCAAATAGCTATACACATCATCAAGTCGTAAATAAATACTTAAACCATTTTCCGTGGGTAACACCGCTTGACGAGAGGGTTTTTGGTAAAACCAACTCGATCGGATAGGGTCAAACCAACGGCGTAGCAGTGACATGAATAGTGCCTCTAAAAAATAAAATCCTAAGCTAGACCAAAAAACTGCTTTGATCGCAGTACAAAGTGCAGCAGAAGCTTAATATACAAAATACTGACGGGCTCTGCTTACGCAGAACAAATATCATGTTATTGCACGTGTTCCTGCATCGGTGAAGATTTTATCATCATTTTATGACAAACCCATAGAATGACTTGCAACACCCTAATCTACAAGCCTATTTTTTTCATCAGACGAAAAAAATGCACCCTCAACAGATAATAATTCATCGTGTTGAGAGTGCATAATTTCTACTCAATTATTAAAATTGAATATTTT
The DNA here is from genome assembly GCF_031799075.1 of Acinetobacter sp. V91_7. Classification (NCBI taxonomy): domain Bacteria; kingdom Pseudomonadati; phylum Pseudomonadota; class Gammaproteobacteria; order Moraxellales; family Moraxellaceae; genus Acinetobacter; species Acinetobacter sp. V91_7. Next base: position 8,308 of record NZ_JAVQNT010000029.1, on the reverse strand, counting down.
ATAAAACGCGTACAGCTCCTTTCGCCGCACTTGTTGTATGCATTGCATAAACTTTTAACGCTTTTGATACTTTACGTTTACGTTCTTCTTTCGGATGCCAGCCTTTCGCTTCTTGAACTGTACGACGGTGCGCCATAGTCGCATCATCAACGTTCAAGTGAATGGTACGGTTTGGAATATCAATTTCAATGGTATCGCCATCTTCAACCAAACCAATGGCACCGCCTTCAGCAGCTTCTGGTGAAACATGTCCGATCGAAAGGCCTGATGAACCACCAGAGAAACGACCATCTGTCACTAATGCACAGTCTTTTCCTAAACCTTTTGATTTAAGATAGCTGGTTGGATAAAGCATTTCTTGCATACCCGGACCACCACGTGGACCTTCATAACGAATAACAACGACATCGCCAGCTTTAATATCATGACCCAAGATTGCATCTACAGCAGCATCTTGACTCTCAAACACGCGCGCTGTGCCAGTAAATTTTAGGATAGATTCATCTACACCCGCAGTTTTCACAATACAACCATCAAGAGCGATGTTGCCATATAGAACAGCTAAACCACCATCTTTAGAAAATGCATGTTCTGCATTGCGGATAACGCCTTTTTCACGATCGCCATCTAAAGTTGCATAGTAACGATTTTGCGAGAACGCAACTTGAGTTGGTACACCACCCGGAGATGAGCGATAGAACTCATACACGTCTGCATCTTCAGTACGAATAATATCCCACTTATCCAATGCATCTTTTAAAGTTTTCTCATGTACGGTTGGTAGTGATACATCAAGTAAATTCGCACGATCAAGTTCACCTAAAATGGCCATGATGCCACCTGCACGGTGTACATCTTCCATATGAACATCTTGTTTTGCAGGCGCTACTTTAGACAATACAGGCACTCGACGTGATAGTTCGTCAATATCGTCCATGGTAAAGTCAACTTCCGCTTCACTTGCGGCAGCCAATAAGTGTAGAACGGTATTGGTTGAACCACCCATTGCAATATCAAGCGTCATGGCATTTTTAAATGCAGCCTTTGTTGCAATTGAACGAGGTAAAATGCTTGCATCTTCTTGTTCGTAATAGCGCTTAGCCAATTCAACAATAAGCTGACCTGCTTTTAAGAATAATTTTTTACGATTAGCATGTGTCGCTACAATCGAACCATTACCAGGTAAAGATAAACCTAACGCTTCGGTTAAACAGTTCATTGAGTTTGCAGTGAACATCCCTGAACATGAACCACAGGTTGGGCATGCTGAACGTTCAAATTCTTCAACTTCTTCGTCTGTATAACTTTCATCAGCTGCAACAACCATTGCATCAACAAGATCAATCGCTTTTTCATTACCGCGGAATTTGACCTTACCTGCTTCCATTGGTCCACCAGACACAAAAACCACAGGAATATTCAGGCGCATCGCAGCCATGAGCATTCCCGGAGTAATCTTGTCACAGTTAGAAATACAGACCATAGCATCAGCACAATGCGCATTCACCATGTACTCTACTGAGTCAGCAATCAAATCACGTGATGGTAAAGAATAAAGCATGCCGTCATGCCCCATTGCGATCCCGTCGTCTACTGCAATCGTATTGAACTCTTTAGCAACACCACCTGATGCCTGAATTTCTGCTGCAACAAGCTGCCCTAGATCTTTAAGATGTACATGGCCCGGAACAAATTGAGTAAATGAATTGACCACCGCAATAATCGGTTTGCCGAAATCTTCATCTTTCATTCCTGTTGCACGCCATAAGCCACGTGCGCCAGCCATATTTCTTCCGTGTGTCGATGTTTTTGAACGATAGTCAGGCATTAGTGTTTCCAACAAGTTGTGCTTGAGCGAAATTTCTCCCACTCTGGCTGAATGATACTGATATAGCGTTAGATCAGTCGGAATATTGACTCATCATCATAATTTGATCATTCTCCATTCTATAGAAGCAAATAATATTCGGAAAGCCAAGAACAGTAATAGTCAGTCAATATTTAGCAAAACTTACATGAATAATTTTTTATTTTTTCATAACCTTTTTTTATCAATAAAAGTTTTTCAATAATTTTTTGTTCACTATTTAAAAACCAAATCTCTCAATAGCTATGAGTTTAGGGCTTCAAACGTTTTTCACGTATACTATCCACAAACTCTTTTTGGATTGCATTTGTGAAAATTATTTTTGCTGGCACCCCCGAATTTGCTGCAACAGCATTGGCGGCTTTATTAAAAACTTCCCATGAAATTATCGCAGTTTATACTCAACCAGATCGTAAAGCTGGTCGCGGACAAAAATTAACGCCATCTCCTGTAAAACAGCTTGCCCTTGAACATAATATTCCTGTTTATCAACCGCTTCACTTTAAAGCTTCAACTGAAGAAGGCTTGGCAGCTCAACAAGAACTCGCTGCTTTAGGTGCTGATGTGATGGTAGTTGCTGCCTATGGTTTGATTCTTCCACAAGCTGTACTCGATACACCTAAATATGGCTGTTTAAATATTCATGGCTCATTATTACCACGATGGCGCGGTGCAGCACCAATTCAGCGCGCAATCGCAACAGGTGATGATGAAACAGGCATTACCATTATGCAGATGGCTGCTGGTTTAGATACAGGCGATATGATGTATAAAACCTACTGCCCAATCACCACCGAAGAGACCTCTGCCAGCTTGCATGACAAATTAGCTGTTCAAGGTGCAGAAGCGATTTGTGCAGTACTCGAGTCAGAAGCAACATTACAAAAATATTTGGCAGAACGTGAAGTTCAAGATGAAAGCCTAACTGTCTATGCACATAAATTAGTGAAATCAGAAGCTCGAATTGACTGGTCAACTGATGCTATTCAACTTGACCGAAATATTCGTGCATTCAACCCTTGGCCTGTTGCCTTCGTTCAGCTTGACGAAAATAATGCTCTGCGTATTTGGAGCTCAACAATTTCTAGTCAGACTAAAGCAAATGTCCAAGCTGGTGAAATTATCGCGATTGATAAGCAAGGCGTACATGTTGCTTGTGGGCAAGATTCCTTTATTTGTCTGACCAGTGTGCAATGGCCGGGCGGCAAAGCAATGAATGCCCAACAAATTGCCCAAACTCAAAAACTTCATGTAGGACAAATTCTGCCATGAGTCAGGTTTCATCAAATTCGTCACGATTTAACTTACGTGCTCAAGTCGTCCAGACGTTATTAAAAGTTCAGCAAGGCCAATCACTTGCTAGTATTTTAAATACACAGCTGAATCAAGTTGCAGAACGTGACCGGGCTTTGTTTCACGAGTTGGTTTTGGGTACATTGCGTCAATGGTTTGCGCTTAAATCAATTAGCTTACCTTTGCTCAGCAAACCGTTAAACAATGAAACTGTTGAAACCTGTCTTTACGTCGGCCTTTATCAAGTTTTATGCACGCGTATTGCCGCACATGCTGCGATCTCTGAAACAGTAGACGCCACTAAACAACTTGGGTTCCCAGCACTCAGCGGCATTGTGAATGCTATTTTGCGCCGAGCGACGCGTGAAACTGATGAATTTCAACAAGGTTTACAACAGGCGCATGGCTTACCAAGTTGGCTTTATAAGCGTGTGAAAAAAGATTGGGGTGAACAAACCGAATCTCTATGCCAATCATTAAAACAAGTCGCACCTTTAACCTTAAGGGTTAATCAACGCCACATTGGTCGAGACGCTTATTTAGCAAAATTACAAAGTTTAGAAATTAAAGCACGTGCATGTATTTTGTCTGAAGCAGGCATCGTCCTTGAACAATCTGTTCAAATTACCCAGCTACCTGGTTTTGAAGAGGGATGGTTTTCTGTACAAGATGAGCATGCTCAGCTATGTGCAACATTATTGCCAAATTTAAATAATAAAACAGTGATTGATGCTTGTGCAGCACCCGGTGGAAAAACGGCTCATTTACTCGAGAAGTTTAAACCGGCTAAGCTCATTGCCATTGACCAAGATTCTAACCGTTTAGTCCGTGTGACTGAAAATTTAAACCGTTTAGCACTCGATCAAACTCATACTGAAATTTTGGCAGCAGATGCAACCCAATGGGTTCCAGCGCAGCCTGTAGATTGTATTGTGCTAGATGCGCCTTGCTCTGCAACAGGAGTCATTCGACGTCATCCTGATATACGTTTATTGCGCCAATCTAGCGATATAGCTCAAACGATCGAACTGCAAAAGCAGATTTTGGAACACATGTGGCAACAGCTCAAAGCTGGCGGCACACTGCTCTACATCACATGTTCAGTTTTAAAAGCTGAGAATGAACAGCAAATGATAGATTTCTTTGCAGAACATAATGATGCGAAAGAAATTAAAATTGAAGCGGATTGGGGAATTGAGCAAACCCATGGTTGCCAATTACTGCCGCAAGCGCAATCTGGTGATGGATTTTATTATTGTAAAATTCAAAAAATTGCATAAAAAAAGCAGGCTTCGAGCCTGCTTTTTTACTTAATCGGCATCAAAGCGTGTGCTGATCTTTTACATCTTCTAGAACATCATCTAACTCTTCAGGATGTTTCGACAAATGTAGAATGGATAAAATCAATCCACCCCATAAAAACACCATCGAAATCACCATCATCACGATTGCCGAAGTATTCATTATTTTATCCTCCTAGCGATCTTTCATTTTGCTTAACACAATTGCAACGACCGCACAGAAAATCACACTGCCCCAGCCGAATACGCCTTGTAAGCTCATACTATAAGTATCATAGCCATTTTTGATCAAATTAAAAACAGTCAAACAGAGTGTAGTTAACAAGATTAAAGATGTAATAACCGTTAAAGTGAAATCCCATCCCTTACCAACTTGGATGGTTGAGATACGATTTATATGGTCACTAAGTTCTTTAAGAGCTGAACGTTTAAACCAAGCTACGCTAATAATTGATATTAATGCGCCACCAATAATCCCGATGTTATTAATAAAGTGATCGACAATATCAACCAGTTTAATTGCATTTACACTTGAGAATAGAATAATTGATACGAGTGCACTACCACCACCAATAATGGTTACAGCTTTTTTACGGCCCCATTTCAATTTATCTTGCATTGCTGCAATAGGCACTTCCAAAATACTGACCATCGAAGAAATACCTGCGACGAAAAGTGAAGAGAAGAATAAGAGACCAAATAAATCGGCACCTGTACCTAAACTTGAAATAATTTTAGGGAATGCAATAAATGCCAATCCAATCCCGCCACTCACCACATCTTTAACTTCAGTACCAGCAGCATGTGCCATAAAACCTAGCGCTGCAAAAATACCAATACCCGCTAAAATCTCTGTTGATGCATTTGCAAAACCAACGATTAAGCCAGAACCCGTTAAATTAGTTTTTGGTTTCAAATATGATGCATACGTCACCATGATCCCGAAGCCAACAGAGAGAGAGAAGAAGGTATGACCATAAGCGGCTAACCAAACTTTATAATCCATCATTGCTGACCAGTTTGGCGTAAAGAATGCATTCAAACCTTGAACTGCACCCGGCAAACGCAATGACTGAATCACCAAAATAGTGAATAGAACGAATAATAATGGCATGAAAATCTTATTAGATAATTCCACACCCTTTTTCACACCACCATAAAGAATGATTAAAGTAAGTGCCCAAATTCCAACAATCGGCCAGAATAAATGACTTACAAACTGTAGATCAAAACCAGTCGCTTTTGAGGTTTGTAGGTAAGTATTAAAGAAGAAACCTTCTGGATCACTTCCCCACATTTGACCAATAGAGAAGTAAACGTAACTACCTGCCCAAGTCAGGACGCTTGCATAATACAAACCGATGATGATGCAGACACAAACCTGCCACCACCCTAAAGTTTCTCCGCCTTTAAATAAAGCACGATATGCTTTTGGAGGCGAACCAGTACTACGATGGCCTACCGCATAATCTAAAAATAGTAACGGTAAACCAGCAGTAATGAGTGCTAATAGATAGGGAATAAGAAACGCACCACCACCATTTTCATAAGCAACGTATGGAAAGCGCCAAATATTACCTAAGCCTACAGCCGAACCAACGGCTGCAATAATAAAACCAGATCGTGACGTCCAGTTTTCACGAGAATCTGCCATAAAACACCTAATGTTAAAAGATTACTTATTTTTACTGCTATTGTTGATTGTTATTCCGCATGCAAAAAAAGAACCAAAGAATACTTTTGTGTTTGATTGAGAATAAAAAGCACCTTGTGAGTATTTTTATTTCATTTCAAACAAGCAAAAATAGAAAATTCTTCCTTAAAGATTTTTGTCCATTTTTTGCCCCTATGTAGCTGAACAATACCTGTTTTTATTTCTTTTTACTGTAATTTCCATCAGAAATTTTACGAATTTTCCAAGTTTTTTTCACAATTGGTTATTTTTCAGCTTATCTTTACGCCCTAAAGCTTAAGGTCAGACATTATTGTTCAATGATATTTTATTCCAATTCATTGAAAGAGCTCTTCAATTACTCGACTTATCCAGTAATTTATTCTTAACTCTTCAGTTTTCAATTAAGATTTAAATGTCACAGTACTGTTAGATGACAAAATTTATACTAAAATTTTTATACGCTTAGTGTCATCAAAATTAATAAATAAATATTAGTTGTTTGAAATACATGAATTTTTATTCAGTCTCAAAAAATCTTATAGATATATACTCGATAGGCTTATTTTTTATCAATGCATCTGTAGCAAGATGTCTATATCATGCGCTCGAAGATTTCTTTTATTCGGATGTTAAAATGAAAATATTAAAAATGTCTTTATTAACGCTCGGGATGGGCATAAGTGGCTTTGCTCAAGCAGACTTTGTTGGAGTTAAAGGAGAAGTAGGCTATTGGTTTTATGATGGTAAAGCTAATATGTCTTCTCAATTCCCTGATGATCAGGATCTAGATCAAAAAGGTAGTGCTCAACTCTCATTGTCAGTAGAACACCCAATCCCATTTATTCCAAATGCAAAAATTCGTTATGTAAATTTAGATACTCAAACTAAATCAGAAACTCTAGGTCAAGCTAACTATAAAGTTGATTTAGATCATAGCGATTTTATTCTCTATTACGAATTACTAGATAATATTGTGAGTGTAGATGCCGGACTTGGTGCAACTGTACTAAATGGTGATATCACTGCGTATACAGGTAAGCGTGTGGATATTGATAAAACATATCCTATTGCTTATTTGTCAGGTGAAGTAAAACTTCCATTTACAGGCTTAAGTGCTAAAGGTGAAGCAACCTATACAAACTTTGATGATGCACGAATCACAGATGCGCTAGCGGAAGTAAAATATAAGTTTGCAGATAACCTATTAATTGACCTGGGTTTAACAGCAGGCTATCGCATACTCAATATCGATTTAGATGACTACGATAACAATGACCTTAAATTTGAATTTAAAGGCCCATATGTTGGTTTAGAAGCTCACTTCTAAACTAGAAAAAGCTCGAAATTTCCCTCATATATAAAAAAGAACTCTATTAAGAGTTCTTTTTTATTCAATCATACTCACATATCTGGGATATTCTTGAATTCTTTGACACCATGCTTGAATATTTGGGTATAACTTTAAATCAAAACCACCTTCATCAGCCACATGTGTATAAGCATATAGCGCAATATCAGCAATGGTGAGTTGTGGTCCTGTAAGATAGTCGTGCTCTGCTAATACTTTATCCATAATAGATAATGCTTTATGCCCTTTTGGCTGTAAATTATAATATTCGGTTCTTCTATCTTCTGGTAAACCTAAATATTTATTAATAAAACGTGCAACTGCAATAAAAGGTTCATGGCTATATTGTTCAAAGAACATCCATTGATACATTTTTGCTTTAATAAAAAGATCTATAGGAATAAATTTTGTTCCCTCAGCTAAGTAACCTAAAATAGCATTCGATTCACTTAAAACACGACCGTCTTCCAGAACTAATACAGGTATTTTTCCATTAGGGTTTAGGGATAAAAACTCTTCAGTTTGAGTATCTTTTTTTAAAATATCAATATGAATCCATCTATGATTAATATTTAATAAGGAAAGTAAAAGTTTGATTTTATAGCAATTACCCGAACCCACATCACCATAGATTTTCATATGTACTTCTCTCTTATTATTTATGCTTAAATAGATAATTTTCTTATTATTTATAGCACAGCTCTCTCATAATATTCCTATATTTTTATTTCACTTTTTCTTTACTTCCTAAAGCTTTATTTCTCTGTTTCAAGCATAAAAAAACACCCTCAACTGTAAAGTTGAGGGTGTTTAGAATAATGAGC